>NZ_JAVDUV010000001.1:635012-952518 GCF_031456545.1 Agromyces sp. 3263 | reverse complement strand
GACCGCGTCTGGGCGTCGAGCGAGCGCGAGTACTCCGCGGCGGCCTGCCCGACGATGCGCCCGAAGACGAGCAGCTCGATGAGGGAGTTGCCGCCCAGGCGATTGGCGCCGTGCAGCCCGGAGGATGCCTCGCCGATCGCGTAGAGCCCTGGGACATCCGTGCCGTGGTCGTCGGGCCTCACCCAGACGCCGCCCATCGAGTAGTGCGCGGTGGGCGCGATCTCGATCGGCTCCTTCGTGATGTCGAGCATCTGCAGCTCGAGCATGGTCTGATACACGCGGGGGAGGCGCTGCATGATCGTCTCGCGGGGCAGGTGCGAGACATCCAGCCAGACACCGCCGTTGGGGGTGCCGCGCCCCTCCTTGATCTCGGTGTACGCGGCGAGTGCCACACGGTCGCGCGTCGAGAGCTCCATGCGCTCGGGGTCGTACTTCGCCATGAAGCGCTCGCCGAGGCCGTTGGTGAGGATGCCGCCTTCACCGCGTGCGGCTTCGGAGATGAGGGTGCCTGCCGCGCTCTCGGGCTCGATGATGCCCGACGGGTGGAACTGCACGAGCTCGGGGTCGCGCACGCGCCCGCCCGCCTCGACGGCGAGCCGCCAGGAGTCGCCCGTGTTCTCGTCTCGCCGAGACGAGGTGCGCCGCCAGATGCGGTTGTGGCCGCCGGCGGCGAGGACGACCGCGTCGGCGTGGATGAGGTAGCGCGTGCCGTCCTCGAGGTCGAAGCCGTAGGCGCCGAAGACCGCGCCGTCGTCGTTCACGAGGATGCGCGTGACGTAGACCGTGTCGAGGATCGGCACGTTCAGCTGCGCTGCCCGGTTGATCAGCGTGCGCTGGATCTCGAGCCCCGTGTAGTCGCCCGCGAACGCGGTGCGACGGTAGGTGTGCGCGCCGAAGAAGCGCTGCGAGATGCGGCCGTCGTCCTCACGGGCGAAGGGCATGCCGTACCGCTCGAGGTCCTCGATGCCGCGAGCCGCCCCCGAGGTGACGATCTCGACAGTGTGCGGGTTGGCGAGCAGGTAGCTCTCCTTCAGCGTGTCGGCCGCGTGCTGCTGCCAGCTGTCGTCGGCGTCCATCGTGGCGAGGGCGGCATTGATGCCGCCGGCCGCGAGCGAGGTGTGCGCATCGGACTTGGGGCGCTTGCCGAGGGCGAGCACATCGACGCCCGCCTCGGCGAGTTCGATGGCCGCGCGCAGGCCCGATCCACCGGTGCCGATGACGAGGACGGTCGTGGAGATCTGGCGTTCTGACGTGGGGGTGCCATCGGGAATCGTGGTGCTCATGCCATCCACGCTACGTACCGGTGTCGCATTACTCCAATGCATCTTCTGCGTCAGAACGATGCGCGTAGGCTATCGGTATGAACCTCGAGCAACTGCGGAGCTTCGTCGAAGTGGCGCGGTTCGGCAACTTCACCCGCGCCGCTGAGGAGCTCTACCTCGCGCAGCCCTCGCTCAGCCGGCAGATCGCCGCCCTCGAGCAGGATCTGGGCGCCGAGCTGTTCCACCGGGCCCGCGGCGGCAGCACCCTGACCGTCGCGGGCGAGTCGCTGCTGCCGCTCGCACGCCGCATGCTCGCCGACGCGGCGTCGGTGCGACGCGAGCTGGCCGAGCTCGCCGGCCTGGAGCGCGGCCGGGTGCGGCTCGGGGCCACGCCCACCCTCTGCATCAGCCTGGTCGCCGAAGTGCTCAGTGCGTTCCACGCGGAGCATCCGGCGATCGAACTCCATCTCTCGGAGCAGGGGTCGCTCCGGCTGCTCGACGAACTCGGCACCGGCGAGCTCGATCTTGCGCTGATCACGACGACGGATGCCTCGTCGGCCGAGCGGTTCACGGTCACGCCGCTGCTCGTGGAGGAGCTCGTGGTGGTCTCGTCTGCCGCCGCGCCGCCGGTCACCGGGCGCGACGCCATCACGCTCGAGGAGGTCGCCCGCCTGCCGCAGATCACCTTCGGCTCGAGCTACGACCTGCGCAGCACGACGGATGCCGCATTCCGCGCGGCCGGGCTCACGCCCGAGGTCGTGCTCGAGGGAGCCGAGATGGACGCGGTGCTGCGCTTCGTCGAGCGCGGCCTCGGGGTCGCGATCGTGCCGGCCATGGTGCTCATCGATCGGCCGGGACTGCGGCCGGTTCGGCTCCAGGGCACGACGCTCGACCGCACGATCAGCGTCGCGAGTCCGGCGGACGTCGCCCCCACCGCGGCGGTCGAGGTCATGCGGCGCACCATCACGACGAGCGCCACGGCGTTCGCGGCGAGAGCCGGCGCGACCATGCGGCTCGCCGGCGATCACGACCGCTGACGGACCAGTCCGGCGGCGTCCGCGCCGCCGCTGGCTCAGGCGCGGACGAGCAGGAAGACGCCCGACGTGAACGTGAGCACCAGCACGATGCGCTCGAACCAGGCGGGTGAGATGCGGCGTGCCGCCGCACGGCCCGCGAAGGCGCCGACGACGAGCGCAGGCACGAGCAACAGGTTCAGCAGCAGCGATTGCGGGGTCATGAGGCCGAGCGCCACCGAGAACGGCACCTTGAAGGCGTTCACGAGCAGGAAGAACCACGCGGCCGTGCCGAGGATCGCCTGGACCGGCAGGCGGGATGCGGTGAAGTAGACCGTCATCACCGGCCCTGCGGCGTTCGCGACCATGGTCGTCAGCCCGCCCAGCGGCCCGAAGACGTTGGCGAGCCAGGGAGCCGGCGGGCGTGGTTCGCCGCCCGTGCGGCGCTGGCGGAGGATCAGCGCGACGCGCAGCACCACCAGGAGCACGAGGGTCGCGCCGATGAGGCGCCGGACCGCCGCGTCGTCCGCGAACCAGAGCACGACCACCCCGAGCAGCACCCCGGCCACGACCGACGGGAAGAGCCGGCGGAGGATCGTCCAGTCGGCGTGGGCGTGGTACATCCGGACCGCGATGAGGTCCCCGACGAGCAGCAGGCCGAGGACGGCACCGGTCGACGCCTTCGCGGGGAGGACGGTCGCGAACAGGGCGGCCGGGATCGGGCCGAACGCGGGCATGCCGCTCTTCGATGCGCCGACCGCGAGGGCGGCGATCGCGAGCACGATCCACTCGAGCGGGGTGAAGGCCGGCACCGCGCCCGCGTCAGTCTGCCGTGGCGTCGCGCGTCGTGGCGGCCCGCGCGGCCGCGGCCGCGCGCTCCACCCACTTCGGCGTCTCGCCGTAGCGCTGGAACGACACCAGCCGGCCCGCCGCGCTCTCCTCGATGAGCTGCGCCAGGCGCCGCTCGCGCGTCGCCTCCTGTTTCGCCGAGAGCACCCAGTGCGTGACCTGTCGTCGGTAGGTGGGCGTGGCCGCCTGCCAGAACGCGGATGCCGCGGCATCCGCTGCCAGCCGTGCCGCGGCCTCGGGCGGCAACTCCTGGAGCGGGTTCTCGTGCGAGTAGACGCTCGACCGGTCTTCACGCCGTCGCTCGAAGGCGGCGAGGCCGGCGGGGTGCATGCGTCCGTCGGCGGTGAGCTGCTCCACGAGGCCGATGTTCACGCTCGACCAGATGCTCGTGGGCTTGCGGGGCGTCCACCGCTGACGGCGGGCGTCGTCATCGATGCGCTGCGACACCGAGTCGATCCAGCCGAAGCAGAGCGCCTCGGGCACGGCCTGTTCCCACGTGAGCCCGCGATCGGGCACGTGCTTCTTGTAGAGGCCCATCCACAGCTCGGCCTCGGTCTCGTGGTTGGCCTCGAGCCAGGCGCGGAACTCCTCGGGGCCGGAGAAGAACACGGCCGGCCGCTCGGGCGTGCCGCCGGGCGTTCCGATCGTCGTCGCCATGAGCCGAGTCTGCCAGCACCCACCCACCCGCCCGCACCAGCACGGGGCCGGGGCCGGAAAATCGGCCGGGCCCGCGCGCGCACGGACGCGTACTCTTGAAGCACGGGTCGGCGACGCACGCTCACCGGGAGTCGACGGCCGCCCGAGGGCACCCCTACGAACCGACGCCCGAACGGAGTACCGCACCGATGTCTTGGGATGACGATTCCTTCGCCGACGAGTTCGGCGAGCGTCGTCCGGGGCGGGCGCGCATCACCGGATGGCGTCTCGTGCGTCGCGTCGCCGCCTACGTCGGCGTCGTGGTGGGCGTGGTCGCGCTCGCGGTCGGCGCCGTCTTCGCGGTGAACGCCGCGGGCGTTGCGGTGAAACCCGGCGGATTCGCGGCGCCGGCAGCGAATGCGCCCGGCCTGGCGCTGCCTCCGGTGGTCACGCCCACCGATGCCGACGGAGCCGCCACCGAGTCGGGCGAGCCTGCCGACGGGCAGGCGAACGCCGCGGAGCGGACCCCCGATGAGACGGCCGGCGCCTCGGACTCGGGTCTCGAGGCCTCCCCGGTGCCCCTGGTCGACCCCGCATGGACGGCGCAGGTCTCGGCGGCGACGGGCATCCCGGAGCGGGCGCTCGAGGCCTACGCGCTCGCGCACGTGACGATCGCGTCCGAGGACCCCGAGTGCGGCCTCGACTGGACGACGATCGCGGCCATCGGCTCGATCGAATCGGGTCACGGCAGCCACGGCCGTAGCGTGCTCGACGAGTACGGCTACACCGAGCCGGCGATCGTCGGCCCGGCACTCGACGGCAACGGCGTGGCCAAGATCGCCGACACCGACGGCGGGCTCTTCGACGGCGACGACCAGTGGGACCGAGCGGTCGGGCCCATGCAGTTCATCCCCTCGACGTGGGAGAAGTGGGGCAGCGACGCGAACGGCGACGACGTGGCCGACCCGAACCAGATCGACGACGCGGCGCTGACGACGGCGCGCTACCTGTGCGCCTCGGGCTCCATGACGAGTCCCGAGGGCTGGCGTGCGGGCGTCTACTCCTACAACCACGACAACGACTACGTCGACAAGGTCGCGAAGGTCGCCAACGGGTACGCCGAGTCGGCCTGGTAGCCGCGGGCCGGCGACGCGGTCGCCGTCCCGGTCGCCGTCGCCCTTGACGCCGTGTTGCGGCATCCGTCACCGTGTCGGAGCGATGGTGCACACTGGTGCCGTGCAGCCGGAGCGAACCGAACCGAACGGCGACGCCGAGCGGATGCCGCGTGCCGCCCGCGGCGGCGAGTCCGCCCGGGTGACGACCTTCGAGCTGTTCTTCGACCTCGTCTACGTCTTCGCGTTCACGCAGGTCAGCGGGCTCATGGCCGAGACGCACAGCGCGCTGGGAGTGCTCCAGGCGCTCGTGGTGCTCGGCCTGCTGTGGTGGATGTGGTGCTCCTACAGCTGGCTCGGCAACCAGGCGCCCGCCGACCGCGGCGTGGTGCAGGCGGGCATGACGCTCGCCATGATCGCGGTGTTCGTCGTGGCGCTGGCGATTCCCGAGGCCTACGACGACCTGCCCGGCGGGTGGTACGCGCCGCTCGTCGTCGCGCTGGCCTACCTCTTCGTGCGCATCGTGCATACGACCCTCTACGTGATCGTCGCGGGCGACGACAATGCCCTGCGTCGCCAGGTGCTCGGCACGCAGCTCGTCGCGATGCTGCCGTCGGCGACCGCCCTCATCGTCGGGGCGCTCATCGGCGGTGCGGCGCAGACGTGGATCTGGCTCGCCGCCTTCGTCTGGGATTTCACCTTCACGTACGTGAGCTCCCGCGGCGGTGGAGGGTGGCGCCTGCACTCGCCCGTGCACTGGGCGGAGCGCTACGGGCTCATCGTGATCCTCGCGCTCGGCGAGTCCATCGTCGCCATCGGGGTGGGCGTCGCGCAGGAGCCCATCAGCGGGCCGATCGTGCTCGGCGTGGCGATCTCGATCACCATCTCGGTGCTGCTGTGGCGCGCGTACTTCACGCGCGTCGCCCCCGCGGGCGAGCACGGGCTGCAGCGTCGCACGGGCGGCGCGCGGGTCGTGTTCGCGCGCGACGAGTACACCTACATGCACTTCGCCATCGTGGGCGGCATCATCCTCGCCGCGCTCGGCGTCGAGGAGGCGATGGCGCACGTCTCCGACGCGGAGCCGTTCGGCTCGTTCGGGGCATCCGCCCTCGGTGCCGGCGTCGCCGTCTACGCCGCGGCGACCGCGGTGTTCGGGCGCATCGCCGACCTGCCCTGGCCGCTCGTGCGCCTCGGTGCCGCCCTGGCGCTCGCAGCGTCGATCCCCCTGCTCGCGCTCCTCGCGGCGATGTGGGCGCTCGTCATCGTGGCTGCGCTGCTCGCCGCGATGCTGCTCGTCGAGGGAGCGCTGCAGCAGTCGAAGCGCGCGGAGGTCACGACCACGGCCTGACGTCGGCACGTCGGCCGTCTCGCGAGCTACCCCTCGAGCGGCACGCCCATCACGCGCAGCACGGCACGCATGCCCTGCTCGAGCGCGCGCAGGTCGTCGAGCTCGAGCTTCTCGAGCGGTTCGCGGCTCATCTGCGACTGCGCCGAGACCAGGCGGTGCACGGTCTGGCGGCCCAGGGGGGTGACGAGCACGCGCCGCACCCGGTGATCGCGCTCGTCCTCGACTCGCTCGACCATGCCGTGGCCCTCGAGCCGGTCGATGAGGCCCGAGACGCTGGCGAGTGAGATGCCGAGCGCGCGGGCCAGGCCCGCGCCGGTGCCGCCCTCGTCGGAGGTCACGAGGATCATCAGCACCTTGAGCTGCTGGATCGTGAGATCCATCGACATGAGCGGCTCGAGCATCGAGGGCAGTGCCGTCGTGTCGAGCGCGTCCTGCATCGCTGCCAGCCGGTCGAGCAACGCGCGGCGTTCGTCGCCGCTGCCCTGTCGCTCGTTCGCCGTGGCCATACTGCCTACCGTAACGTCCGGGGCTCACAGCGCACGCCCAGCGCAATTTGGTTAGCCTGAGACGAAGCTTTGCTTCAGGCTAAGCATCTGCCCGACGTCGGCTTCCCCCGCCCCGCCGTGCAACCCCCGTCGCCGATCCCAACGGAGTCCCATGTTCAGGCTGGCCAGATTCAGTCTCGCCAATCGTGCGCTCATCGCGCTCGTCACGCTCGTCATCGCCGGATTCGGCCTGTTCTCGATGACGCAGCTCAAGCAGGAGCTGATCCCGCCGATCGACCTGCCGCAGTCGCAGGTCGTGACGGTCGTCCCCGGCGCGAGCCCCGGGGTGATGGACCAGCAGGTGAGCCTCCCGATCTCGAACGCGCTGCGCGACCTCGACGGTGTCGAGTCCGTCGTGGCCACGAGCTCGTCGAGCGTGTCGAGCGTGTCGGTCGCGTATGCCTACGGCACCGACGCCGACGAGTTCACCGCGTCGCTGAACGAAGCGCTCGACGGCCTCGAGGGCACGCTGCCGGCGGATGCCGCGCCCGAGGTGGTGGGCGGATCGACGTCGGCCCTGCCCATCATGTTCCTCACCGCGAGCTCCGACGAGCTGTCGCTCGCGGAGCTCACGACCCAGCTCGAGGACGTCGTGGTGCCCCGCCTGGAGTCGATCGACGGCGTGCGCGCCGTCACCGTCTCGGGGGCCGAGACGCAGCGCGTCGTCATCGCGCCCGACCAGGCCGCGCTCGCCGGGTACGGCATCTCGCCGACGGCCATCTCGGGCGCCCTCGAGGCGAACGGCATGACCCTCCCGCTCGGCAGCGTCAGCGGCGACGGCACCCTCATGCCCGTGCAGGGCGGCGAGCCGATCGAGTCGCTCGACGCGCTGCGTGAGATCCCCCTCGCGTCGACCACGCAGCCGGGGGTCGTCGTGTCGCTCGGCGACGTGGCATCCGTCGACCTCGTGGCCGAGGAGCAGACGTCGATCACGCGCACGAACGGGGCCGAGGCGCTCTCGCTCATGATCACCGCAACGCAGGACGCCGACATCGTGGGCGTCACCCACGCGGTCGACGATGCACTCGCCGACCTGGGCGCCGAGCTCGACGACGTCGAGCTCACCGTGATGTTCAGCCAGGCGCCGTTCATCGAGGAGTCCATCCAGCACCTCGCGATCGAGGGCCTGCTCGGCCTGGTCTTCGCGATCGTCGTCATCCTCATCTTCCTGCTGTCGGTGCGCTCGACCCTGGTCACCGCCATCTCGATCCCGCTGTCGGTGCTCGTCACCTTCATCGGGCTGAACCTCGGCGGCTACTCGCTGAACATGCTGACCCTGGGTGCGCTGACGATCGCGATCGGCCGCGTCGTCGACGACTCGATCGTCGTCATCGAGAACATCAAGCGCCACCTCGGCTACGGCGAGGCGAAGCAGCACGCGATCCTCGCCGGCGTGCGCGAGGTCGCGGGCGCGATCACGTCCTCGACGCTCACGACCGTGGCGGTGTTCCTGCCGATCGCCCTCGTGGGCGGACTGGTCGGCGAGCTGTTCGCCCCCTTCGCCCTGACCGTGACGATCGCGATGCTGTCGTCGCTGCTCGTCTCGCTGACGATCGTGCCGGTGCTCTCGTACTGGTTCCTGAAGCAGCCGAAGAACGTGGTGGACACCGAGACCACGCGTCGCGAGGCCGAGGAGAGGGAGCACCGCGGCTGGCTGCAGCGGGGGTACACGCCCCTGCTGCGCGGCACGCAGAAGCACCCGGTGATCACGCTCACCGCGTCGGTGCTCCTGCTCGTCATCACCCTCGGCATGGTGCCGCTGCTCAAGGTCGACTTCCTCGGCAGCACCGGGCAGAACACGCTGAACCTCACCCAGACCTTCGACGACGGCACCGACCTCGCGACCATCTCGGCGGGCGCCGAGCAGGTGGAGGACGCACTGCTCGAGATCGACGGCGTCGAGGACGTCATGCTGACCGCCGGCACCGGCGGCGGCGTCTTCGCGATGATGGGCGGCGGCGGCGCCACCGCGACGTTCATCGTCAACACGTCGAAGGACGCCGACCAGGCGGCGCTGAAGGAGGACGTGCGCGCGATGCTCGAGGAGCTCGACGCGCCGGGCGAGGTCGAGATCACGGACGCCTCGGCCGGCATGGGCGGGCTCGGCGGCACCGTCGACGTCGTGGTCACCGCGCAGGACGAGGCCGAGCTGGCGGATGCCGCGGCCGACGTGTTCGCGGCCCTCGAGGACACGCCGAACACCGCCGAGGTCACGACCGACCTCGCGCCGGCGCAGCCGATCGTGCAGGTGACGGTGGACCGCACCGTGGCGCTCGAGCAGGGCCTCACCGAGATGCAGGTGCTCGGCATCGTGGCGGGCACGCTCTCGCCGCAGGCGGCCGGCTCGATCACGCTCGACGGCGAGGAGCTCGAGATCTACCTCGACGGCCCCGACGCGCCCGCGACCGTGGCCGAGCTCGAGGAGCTCATCCTGCCGACCGCCGCCGGGTTCGCACCGCTCTCGTCGGTCGCGACCGTCGAAGAGGTCACCGTCCCGACGTCGATCACCCGCCAGTCGGGCGACCTGACCGCGACGATCTCGCTCACGCCCGACGAGGGCGAGCTCGGGGCGGTGAGCGCGTCAGTGCAGCAGACCCTCGCCGACCTCGAGCTGCCCTCGGGCGTCACCGCCGAGGTCGGCGGCCTCGCCGAGACGCAGGCGCAGTCGTTCCAGCAGCTCGGCGTCGCCATGCTCGTGGCCATCGCGATCGTGTTCATGCTGCTCGTTGCGACGTTCCGCTCGCTGCTCCAGCCGCTGATCCTGCTCGTCTCGATCCCGTTCGCGGCGACCGGCGCCATCGCGCTGCTGCTCGCGACCGGCACGCCGCTCGGCATCTCGGCGCTCATCGGCATGCTGATGCTCATCGGCATCGTCGTGACGAACGCGATCGTGCTCATCGATCTCGTGAATCAGTACCGCAAGCAGGGCCAGTCGGTGGCCGACGCCGTGTTCAACGGCGCGCGGCAGCGACTGCGACCGATCCTCATGACCGCGCTCGCTACGATCTTCGCCCTGGTGCCCATGGCGCTCGGCGTGACCGGGTCGAGCGGGTTCATCTCGCAGGACCTCGCGATCGTGGTGATCGGCGGGCTCATCTCGTCGACGCTGCTCACGCTCATCCTCGTGCCGGTGCTCTACCGCCTCGTTGAGGGGCGGCGCGAGCGGCGGGCGCTCCGGAGGGCGCCGGCGGCCTAGCACTGCGGCACGCGCGACGCAGCCCCACCGCGAGGTTGGGCTGCGTCGCGCCGCTGCGACGTACGATGGCAGGACCACACCCGATCGCCAGACGGGAGGGGCCATGGTCCAGGTTCGCGTGCTCGGTGTCGCGCTGGATGCCGCGCGGCAGCACATCGTGCTGCTGAAGCCGCTGCTCGAGGAGCCGGGGGAGGGCCGGGTGCTGCCGATCTGGGTCGGTGCCCAGGAGGCCACCTCGATCCTCATCGCCGTGCAGGGCGAGCAGGCGCCCCGTCCGCTGTCGCACGACCTCATCACCACCCTGTTCGGCACGCTCGGCGCCCGCGTCGACCGGGTCGACGTGACCCGCATCGACGACGGCACGTTCTACGCCGAGCTGAGCCTGACGACGCCGACCGGCTCGCAGGTGCTCGACTCGCGCCCGTCCGACGCCATCGCGCTCGCCGTGCGCGTGCACGCGCCGATCTGGGTGGCCGACGAGGTGCTCGACGAGGCCGGCATTCCCGCCGAGATGGTCGACTTCGACCAGGACGACGAGGAGGAGAAGCTCGACGAGTTCAAGCGGTTCCTCGAGGACGTCGACCCAGAGGACTTCCAGGGATAGCGTGGGGTCGTGTCCGCGCCCGCGACCGACGCACGAACCGCTCACGCCCACGGCGTCGAGCGCCTGGTCGAGAGCTATCGCGCCGTGCCCGCGGCATCCGCGGTGCGCCTGGCCAAGCCCACGTCGAACCTGTTCCGGTCGAGGTCGGCGACGGATGCCCCGGGCCTCGACACGTCGGGGCTGACGCACGTCATCGCCGTCGACCCCGAGGCCCGCACGGCGGACGTGGCCGGCATGTGCACCTACGAGGACCTGGTCGCGGCGACCCTTCCCCACGGACTCGCCCCGCTCGTCGTTCCGCAGCTGAAGACCATCACCCTGGGCGGCGCGGTCACGGGCCTCGGCATCGAGTCGACGTCGTTCCGCAACGGGCTCCCGCACGAATCGGTGCTGGAGATGGACATCCTCACCGGCACCGGCGAGGTGGTCACGGCCTCGCCCGACGAGCACGCCGACCTGTTCCGCGCGTTCCCCAACTCGTACGGCACGCTGGGCTATGCGGTGCGCCTGCGCATCGAGCTCGAGCCGGTGCTGCCGTTCGTCGCGCTCACGCACGTGCGGTTCCACGACCTCGACGCGCTCGTGGCGGCGATCGACGGCATCGTCGCCACCGGTCAGCACGACGGCACGCGCGTCGACTTCCTCGACGGGGTGGTGTTCAGCGCGAACGAGGCGTACCTGTGCCTCGGCACGAAGACCGCGGCATCCGGGCCCGTCAGCGACTACACGGGCCAGCGCATCTACTACCGCTCGATCCGCCACGACGAGGGCGTGACCCACGACCGCCTGACGACGCACGACTACCTGTGGCGGTGGGACACCGACTGGTTCTGGTGCTCGGCGGCGTTCGGGGCGCAGCATCCGCTCGTGCGTCGGCTCTGGCCCCGGCGCTACCGGCGCAGCCGATCGTACGCACGGCTCATGCGGCTCGAGCGGCGCTTCGACGTCGGCGATCGCCTCGAGCGGCTCAAGGGGCGGCCCCCGCGAGAGCGCGTCATCCAGGACGTCGAGATCCCGATCGAGCGCACCGCCGAGTTCCTCGACTGGTTCCTCGCGAACGTGCCCATCGAGCCGATCTGGCTGTGCCCCCTGCGCCTCCGCGACGACGCCGCGTGGCCCGTGTACCCGATCGAGCCCGGCCGCACGTGGGTGAACGTCGGCTTCTGGTCCACCGTGCCCGTCGGCGCGACCGAGGGCGAGACGAACCGGCGGATCGAGGCCGAGGTCAGCGAGCTCGGCGGACACAAATCGCTGTACTCCGACGCCTTCTACTCCCGCGACGACTTCGACGCGCGCTACGGCGGCGACGACTACCGCGCGGCGAAGGCGCGATACGACCCCGATTCACGGCTCCTCGACCTCTATGCGAAGGCGGTGCAACGACGATGACCACGATCAAGGGCCAGCGGCCCGACACGACGGAGACCTCCGGATCGACGAGCCCCACCGATGCCGCGGGCGGGCCGGATGCCGCGAGCCACCCCGAGACCGCGCGCAAGCTGACGCTCGCCGAGATCCTCGAGATCTTCGCGGGCGGCCGCCTGCCGTTGCACTTCACCGCCTACGACGGCAGCTCGGCCGGACCGGCCGACGCCCCGTTCGGGATCGAGCTGAAGACGCCGCGGGGCACGACCTACCTCGCCACCGCCCGGGGAGACCTCGGATTGGCCCGCGCATACATCGCCGGCGACCTCGACATCCACGGGGTGCACCCGGGCGACCCCTACGAACTGCTGAAGGCGCTCGCCGACGAGCTCGTGTTCCGGATGCCATCGCCGCGCGTCATGGCGCAGGTGTTCCGCTCGGTCGGGGTCGAGCACCTGCGTCCGATCGCGCCGCCGCCGCAGGAGGTCCCGCCGCGCTGGCGCCGGGTCGCGGAGGGGCTCCGGCACAGCAAGTCGCGCGACGCCGAGGCGATCCACCACCACTACGACGTCTCGAACAGGTTCTACGAGTGGGTGCTCGGCCCGACGATGACGTACACCTGCGCCTGCTATCCGAACGCCGACGCCACGCTCGATGAGGCGCAGGAGAACAAGTACCGCCTCGTCTTCGAGAAGCTGCGGCTGAAGCCCGGCGACCGGCTGCTCGACGTCGGCTGCGGTTGGGGCGGCATGGTGCGCTACGCCGCCCGCCGTGGCGTTCGGGCGCTCGGCGTGACCCTCTCGGAGGAGCAGGCCTCGTGGGCGCAGCGGGCCATCGCCGAGGAGGGCCTCGCCGACCTCGCTGAGGTGCGCTACGGCGACTACCGCGACCTGGCCGAGGGCGGCTTCGACGCCGTCTCGTCGATCGGGCTCCTCGAGCACATCGGCGTGCGCAACTACGCGTCGTACTTCCGGTTCCTGCAGTCGCGGCTGCGCCCCGGCGGCCTCCTGCTCAACCACTGCATCACCCGCCCCGACAACACGTCACGTCCGTCGACGCGGGGATTCATCGACCGCTACGTGTTCCCCGACGGGGAGCTCACCGGCTCGGGCCGCATCATCACCGAGGCGCAGGACGTCGGGTTCGAGGTGCTGCACGAAGAGAACCTGCGGCCGCACTACGCGCTGACCCTCCGCGACTGGTGCGCCAACCTCGTCGCCCACTGGGATGAGGCCGTCGCCGAGGTGGGCCTGCCGACCGCGAAGGTGTGGGGACTCTACATGGCCGGCTCGCGGCTCGCATTCGAGTCCGGCGGCATCCAGCTGCACCAAGTGCTCGCAGTGCGGCCCGACGAGCGCGGCGGCGACGAGGACCTGCCGTTGCGGCCGTGGTGGACGCCCTGACGACCGGCCACCGGGAGAATGGCTGACATGGATGCCGCGCTGCCAGCCCTGACCGAGATGCCGTCGCCGCAGTTCGTGATGGCGGGCGACGGCCGCCGCATCGCCACGTACTCGTGGGGCGACGAGGATGCGCCGACGGTGCTCTGCGTGCACGGGTTCGCGTCGAGCTGCCGCGACAACTGGGTGAGCACGGGGTGGGTGCGCGACCTGCTGCGCGCAGGGTTCCGCGTGCTCGGCGTCGACCAGCGCGGCCACGGCGCGAGCGACAAGCCGCACGAGGCATCCGACTACAGCATGGACGCGTTCGTCGACGACCTCGTCACCGTGCTCGACACCTACCTGCTCGACACCGTGCGATACGCGGGGTACTCGCTCGGTGCGCGCGTGGGCTGGCAGCTCGCGGTCAACGTGCCCGAGCACGTCGAGCGCGCCGTGCTCGGCGGCATCCCCGACGGGCGCCCCCTCGCGCGGCTGCAGATCGAGCAGGCGCGCGCGTATGCGGAGCACGGCACCCCCGTCGAAGACCGGGTGACGCAGAACTACGTGACGCTCGCCGAGCGCGTGCCGCACAACGACCTGCGCGCGCTCATCGCGCTCGCTGAGGGCATGCGGCTCGGCGACGCCGATCCCGACCCGGCCCACCCGCCGATGCAGCAGATCCTCTTCGCGACGGGCAGCGAGGACGCGATCCTCGAGCGGTCGAAGCGGCTGGCGGATGCCACGCCGAACGGCACGTTCGTCGAACTGCCCGGCCGCCACCACTTCAACGCGCCGGGGTCACGTGTGTTCCGGCAGGCCGCCGTGGAGTTCCTGGCCGGCTGAGGCCGGTTTCACACCGACAATCCGGCGCCTGTGGGCGACGGTGGTGCTCGGAGCGCCCGCGGCATCCGGGATGCGCGCTTGACAGATGGTCAGACCATCCATACACTCGATCTATCGCGATGATGGTCTGACCATTCATCCAACAGATTTCAGGCCCGGCGTCCATGTGCCCGGGAGATCTACAAAGGAGTGGTCCGTGAATCTCTTCACGCTCATGCAGCAGCGCACCGCCCAAGCGGGGCCCATCCGCGTCGGCGTCATCGGCGCCGGAAAGTTCGCCTCGATGTTCCTGACGCAGGCCGTCGGCAGCGACAACCTGCACGTGGTCGGCGTGGCCGACATCAACGTGCCCAAGGCGAAGGACGCCCTGGAGCGCACCGGGTGGCCGGCCGAGCGCTACGCGGCGGCCTCACTCGACGAGGCCGCGCGCACCGGCGGCACCGCGGTGATCGACGACTCGACCGCGCTCATCACGCACCCGGCCGTCGAGGTGATCCTCGAGATCACGGGCAACCCGCTCGTCGGCACCTATCACGCCGTCACCGCGATCGACCACGGCAAGCACGTGATCATGGTCAACGTCGAGGCCGACTGCATGGTCGGGCCGATCCTGCAGCGCCGCGCCCAGGCGGCCGGGGTCATCTACGCGATGGCCTACGGCGACCAGCCCGCCCTCATCTGCGAGCTCGTCGACTGGTGCCGCACGGTCGGCTTCGACGTCGTCGCCGCCGGCAAGGGCACCAAGTACCTGCCCGAGTACAACTACTCCACGCCCGACACCGTGTGGAACTACTACGGCTTCACGCCCGAGCAGCTCGCGAGCGGCGACTACAACCCGAAGATGTTCAACTCGTTCCTCGACGGCACGAAGTCGGCGATCGAGATGGCGGCCGTCGCCAATGGCACCGGCCTCGTCCCGCAGGACGAGGGCCTGCTCTTCCCCGCGGCGAGCAAGGACGACCTGCCCACCGTGTTCCGCGAGAACCGGTTCGCCGGCGGCAGCCTGACTCGACGCGGCACGGTCGAGATCGCCTCGAGCATGTACCGCGACGGGCGCGAGGTTCCCGACAACCTTCGCTGGGGCGTCTACGTCACCTTCGAGGCGACCACCGACTACGCCGTGCAGTGCTTCAAGGAGTACGGCGTGCACACCGACGAGACCGGGCGCTACGGCTCGCTCTACCGCCCGTACCACATGATCGGGCTCGAGCTCGGCGTCTCGATCGCCTCGGCGGTGCTCCGCCGCGAGCCGACCGGCGCACCGACCGGGTTCCGCGGCGACGTCGTCACGACCGCGAAGAAGGACCTCCGCGCCGGCGACACGCTCGACGGCGAGGGCGGCTACACCGTCTTCGGCAAGCTCGCGCCCTCGCACATCTCGCTCGACCGCAACGCGCTGCCCCTCGGCCTCGCATACGGGGCGAAGCTCATCCGCGACGTCCCGAAGGACCAGACGGTCTCGTGGGACGACGTCACGCTCGACGAGACCCAGTTCGCCGTGCAGATCCGGCGGCAGCTCGAGACCGAGTTCCGCGCCGAACACGCCGTCGCCGCCTGAGCCCGGTCAGACCGTCGGACCATGGAAACTACGATGGAGACACTGACATCCACTCGAGGTGGACTTCGGCGACCGGAGGGGTTCGATCATGGCGACGAACGGCGAGGGCTGGGAGCCGGTCCAACGCATCCGCACGTACGAGCAGGTGATGGCGCAGATCGAGGAGCGCATCCTCGACGGGCGCCTCAAGGCGGGGGATCACCTGCCGAGCGAACGGGAACTCGCCGTCTCGCTCGGGGTGTCCCGGCCGTCGCTCCGCGAATCGCTCCGGGTGCTCGAGGCGCTGGGCGTCGTCGAGATCCGTCGCGGCGGTGGGCCGGATGGGGGAGCAGTGCTCCTCTCGACGCCCGGCGACGGGATGGTCAACCTCCTCAAGCTCCAGATCGCACTGGCGCAGTTCAGCTGGAACGACGTGCTGGAGACCCGACTCGCCCTCGAGGCCTGGAGCGTGGAGGAGGCCGCATACCGTTCAGATGACGACGACCACCGCGCCCTCGCCGCGATCCTCGACCGGATGGACGACCCCGGGATCGACTCCTCCGAGTTCAACCGGCTGGATGCCGCCTTCCACATGCGGATCGCGGAATCGACGGGGAACGCCCTGACCGCGCACCTCATGGGCTCGTTGCGTACGGCGATCCATCGGCAGATGGTGCAGATGTACGCCGAGCTCGAGGACTGGCGCGAGACCGCCAAGACCGTCCGCCGAGAACACCGCGAGATCCTCCAGGCGATCGTGGCCGGCGATGGGCCGGCCGCTGCCGAACACGTGCAGCAGCACATCACCGACTTCTACAAGATCAACGCTCACCGCGGGAACGCAGCCCGGACCTAGTCCACGGTTCGCTCCCGAGGGAACGGGCCACGACCGGCCCAGTATCAAGGGAGATATGAACCGATCATGACGACCATGACCATCGACCCCCAGGTCCGAGCCAGGAACGGCTCACCAGACAAGCTGCGCACCGCCATCGGCAGTGCCGTCGGCACCACCATCGAGAACTACGACTTCCTGGCGTACGGCACGGCCGCCGCGCTGTACTTCAACACCGTGTTCTTCCACGCGGAGGACCCGGTGGTGGGAGTCCTGCTCGGCTTCGCCACCTTCGGCATCGGCTTCGCGATGCGCCCCCTCGGCGGCGTCATCGGCGGCTACCTCGGCGACCGCATCGGCCGCAAGCCGGTACTGGTCGGCGCGCTCCTCCTGATGGGCATCTCCACCGTGCTCATCGGCATCCTGCCGACCTACGAACAGGTCGGGCTGCTCGCTCCCATCCTCCTCGTGCTCATCCGCGTCATCCAGGGCATCGCCTTCGGTGCGGAGTGGGGCGGCGCGATCCTCATGACGTTCGAGCACGCGCCATGGAAGCAACGAGGCAAGTACACCGCGATCCCGCAGGCCGGCGTGCCGCTCGGTCTCCTCCTCGCCAACCTCGTCTTCCTCTGGTCGACGAACCTCGACAACGAGCTCGCGTGGCGCCTGCCGTTCCTGCTGTCGTCGGTGCTCATCATCGCCGGCCTCATCATCCGCGCGAAGGTCTCGGAGTCGCCCGAGTTCATCGACACCAAGACCGCGGGCCTTGTCGTGAAGAACCCCCTCAAGGAGGTCTTCAAGAACGACTGGCGCACGATCCTGCGGGTCATCGCCCTGCGCCTCGCGGAGTCGGGCGGGTTCTACGTGATCGTCACCTACATGCTGTCGTACCTCACGACGGGTGATGACCCGATCACCGACCGGGCGACGGCGCTCACCGGCCTCGTCACCGCCGCGGCGATCGGACTGTTCACGACCATCCTGTTCGGCGCGCTGAGCGACCGGGTCGGACGCAGGCCGATGTACTTCTTCGGCACCATCCTGCTCATCGCGTTCGCCTTCCCGATGTTCCTGCTCGTGAACACGGGCCTGCCGTATCTGATCGTGTTCGTCTACATCATCGCGATGTCGATCATCCACGACTCGCTGGCCGGCACGCAGGGCGCGTGGTTCTCGGAGCTGTTCAGCACGAACATCCGCTCGTCGGGCGCCTCGATCGGCTACCAGTTCTCGGCGGCGATCTCGGGCTTCATCCCGCTCATCGCCACAGCCGTCGCCGTGCCGCTCGGCTGGGGCGGCGTGGCCTGGGTGTACCTCGGCTGCGGCCTGCTCGGCCTCATCGGCACCCTGCTCACCCGCGAGACCTGGGGTCCGAAGGACCGCGCCCGGGTCGACGAGATCATCGCCCAGGCGTGAAGCCCCGGACGGGCCGGCCCACGCGCCGGCCCGTCCGCCGCGGGCATCCGCTCCGTCCCCTCGCTCCCGATCAAGGATTCACCATGAAGACCATCGTCCTGGACGACGACCCCACCGGCACGCAGTCGGCCACGGGCGTCACCGTGCTCCTCGAAAGCGACGCCGACCTGCTGACCGACGCCCTACGGAATGCCGACAGCGTGTACGTGCAGACCAACAGCCGCGCGCTCGACGAGCCGACCGCCGTGGCGCTGGTGCGAGGCATCCGCGCCGACGGGGAGGAGGCCGCCCGTCGCCTCGGCGACGAGGTGCGCTTCGTACTCCGTGGCGACTCGACCCTCCGGGGCCACGTCTTCGCCGAGACCGAGGTCTTCCTCGACGACGGCGCAGTCATGCTCTTCGTGCCGGCCTTTCCCGACGGCGGGCGCACGACCCGCGACGGCGTGCATCTCGTCCGCGTCGACGGCGTCGACGTGCCCGCCCACGAGAGCGAATACGCGGATGACCCGGTGTTCGGGTTCTCCACGGGCGTGCTCGTCGACTACGTCGCCGCGAAGTCGGGGCGCACGGGCGTGTCAGTCCCGCTGTCCGCCGTTCGCGGTGACGGCCCGTCACTGGCCGACACGATCGCGAACGCGCCGGCCGGCACCGTCATCGTGCCCGATGCGGTCGACGCCGAAGATATCGCCGCCATCGCCCGCGCCGTGGAGGCGACGACGACGGCGGGAGTCGACGTGGTCGTGCGCTGCGCGGCACCGCTCGCGGCCGAACTCGCCGGCGTCGCGAGCCGTTCCCTGCTCGAGGCGCCCCTGATCCCGGAACCGGGCCCCGTGCTGCTCGTCTGCGGCTCGCACACTGCCGGCGCGACCGCCCAGCTCGCGCCGCTCGTCGCGTCGTGGGGCGCTCCCGCCGTCATCGACACGGACGCCGCCCTCGCCGAGCCGGCGTCCGCGGGGTGGACGGCAGCCGAGGCAGCCAGAGCACACCTCGCCGTGCATCCACTCGCCATCGTGACGAGCGAGCGCGACCGGTCGGCCATGCACAACACGCTCGCACACGGTGAGAAGGTGATGGCCGCGCTCACCACCGCAGTGCGCACGCTGCTTCCCGAGGTGGAGGTCGTCGTGTCGAAGGGCGGCATCACGTCGGCGGAAGTGGCCCGCGTCGGCATCGGCGCGACGTCGGCCGTCGTGGTGGGGCAGGTGCTGCCCGGGGTGTCGGTCTGGCGACTCACTACCCACGACGGCCGCGAACTGCTCTATGTCGTCGTCCCCGGCAATGTCGGTGCTCCCGATACCCTCGTGCGCGTGCTCGACTCGCTGGGGCTGCGCGCCGCCTGAGTCGGACCGGATCGACGGTCCCGCCGCCACGTCGATACGCTCGCCGATATCGGCTCGAGAATGTCGGGGCAGTGCTGTCGCATCCGGCTCCTCCTGTTCGTAGCAGGGGTGAGAGGTCGCCAGAGGGGGCGGCCCGAGAGAGGGACCACGATCATGAAGCTGATCACCAACACCCAGATCACCGTCGACGGCGTGATGCAGGCGAACGGCGGGAACAACCCCGAGCTCGACCCCGGATTCGACCGGGGCGGCTGGGCGATCCCGGTCGGCGACGAGGAGTCGGTCGGCTACATCGCCGACTTCTACCAGCGGGCCGACGCGTTCCTGTTCGGCCGGCGCACCTTCGAGCTCTTCGCCGGGTACTGGGGCGTTCGGGACGCGAGCGAGAACCCGTTCTCGGGCGCCCTGAACACACGCCCGAAGTACGTCGCATCGAACACGATCACCGACCCGGGCTGGGCGGACTCAACCGTGCTCTCGGGAGACCTCGAGGCCGCCATCCGGGACCTGAAGGCCCAGCCGGGCGGCGAGCTGCAGGTGCACGGCAGCGGCCAGCTCATCCGGTGGCTGCTCGAGCACGAGCTCGTCGACGAGATGACGCTGATCGTCTGCCCGGTCATCGTCGGTGGCGGTACTCGACTGTTCCCCGAGTCGGGCAGGGACTTCGCCCTCGAGCTCCTCGAATCGCGCACCTTCCCGACGGGCATCACGGTGCAGACGTACCGACCCGCCGGGCGTCCGCAGTACGCGTAGCACGCGGCATCCGTCGCACAATGGCAGCTGAACCGCACTCGGAGGTGTGAGATGCAGTACCTGGTTTCCGTGATCGACCACCGGACCAACTCGGGCACGCCCGAGGAGGCGGTCGCGATCGACGCGTTCAACGACCGGCTTCGGGCGGGCGGCCATTGGGTGTTCGCGGCCGGCCTCGCCGACCCGAGCACGGCGACGGTCATCGACGGCCGAGGCGACGAACCCGTCTTCACCGACGGACCGTTCATCGAGTCGAAGGAGCACATGGCGGGCCTCTGGATCATCGAGGCGCCCGACCTCGACGTCGCGCTCGCGCTCATGGCCGACGGGTCCAAGGCGTGCAACCGACGGCTCGAGGTGCGGCCGCTCCTGGGCCCGGAGGACTGATCGACGCCCGAACGGCGATCACCCGGGCGCACCACGAGGAGTGGGCCCGGGTGGTCGCCTCACTCGCCAAGCGCTTCGGCGACCTCGACCTCGCCGAGGAGTCGTCGGCCGAGGCGTTCGCGACCGCCGTCGAGCGGTGGCCGGCCGACGGCGTGCCGCCGAACCCCGGCGCGTGGCTCACCACGACCGCCAATCGCAAGGCGATCGATCGGATCCGGCGCGAGCACAAGCGTGCCGACAAGCACCGGGAGGCACTGATGCTGACCGACCACGACCCGCCCGAACCGCTCGGCGTCATCGATGACGACCGGCTCCGGTTGGTCTTCACGTGCTGCCACCCGGCCCTGGCGATGGAGGCACGGATCGCGCTGACGCTCCGCCTGGTCGGCGGCCTCACCGTGCCGCAGATCGCCGAGGGATTCCTCGTGCAGGAGCGCACCATGGCGCAGCGCCTCACCCGGGCCAAGGGCAAGATCGCCGCCGCCGGCATCCCCTACCGGGTGCCGTCGGCACGGGATCTCCCAGCGCGCATCACCGGCGTGCTCGCCGTGCTGTTCCTCGTCTTCAACGAGGGATACCTCGCGACCGGCCCCGACACCGACCCGGTGCGTGCCGACCTGACGGCCGAGGCGATCCGGCTGACGCGGCTGATCCGTGAACTGCTCCCCGACGACGGCGAGGTGGTCGGCCTGCTGGCGCTGATGCTGCTGACGGAGGCACGCCGCCCGGCTCGCCTCTCTGCCGCAGGCGAACTCGTGCCGCTTGCGGAGCAGGACCGCCGGCTGTGGGATGCCGCGCTGATCGAGGAGGGGCACCGGCTGGTGCGCGAGCGCCTGGATTCGGGCGCGGCTCCCGGTCGCTACCAGCTGCTGGCGGCGATCAACGCGGTGCACACCGATGCCTGCGACGCCCGCGACACCGACTGGTCGCAGGTCGTCGCCCTGTACGACCAGCTGCAGCGACTGGATGCCTCGCCGATCGTCGCCCTCAACCGTGCCATCGCGGTCGGCGAGCTCGAGGGGCCGGATGTCGCGTTGAGGGCCGTCGACCGGGTGGCAGACGCGCTCGACGGCTATCACGCGTTCCACGCCACGCGTGCGGAGCTCCTGCGCCGGCTCGGGCGTCGAGCGGAGGCGCGCACCGCCTACGACCGGGCGATCGCGCTCGCCGGCAACACCGCCGAACGGGCCCACCTGTCACGCCGACGCGACGAACTGGGGTCGTCCGGTCGAGAATGAGGAGGACCCAGCAGTGCTCGAGGACTTCTCGCCAGGAGGAACCATGGAGTTCAACCCCGTCGGCACGACCGGCATCACCGTGTCCGATCTCTGCGTCGGCACGAGTCCCCTCGGCGGCATGCCGCAGACGTACGGCTACGGGGTCGACGAGGACCGGGCCATCGCCACGGTCGAGGCCGTCTTCGAGACCCCGATCAACTTCCTCGACACGTCGAACGAGTACGGCAAGGGGGAGAGCGAGCGGCGCATCGGCGTCGCGATCGAGCGGGCCGGCGGACTTCCCGACGGGTTCGTGCTGGCCACCAAGGCGGACCCCGACGGCCGGGACTTCTCGGCCGCGCGCGTGCGCCGGTCGTTCGAGGAGAGCTGCGAGCGGCTCGGCGTGGAGCGGGTCGACCTGTTCCACCTGCACGACCCCGAGCGGTTCGCGTTCGAGGAGATCACGGCCCCGGGTGGGGCGCTCGAGGGCATGCGACAGCTCAAGGAGGAGGGGCTGGTCACCGCGATCGGCGTTGCCGGCGGTGACCTCGAGGCGATGGAACAGTACGTCGACCTGGGCGTGTTCGACGTGCTGCTCAACCACAACCGGTTCACGCTGCTCGACCAGTCGGCGAGCCCCCTCATCACCAAGGTGGTCGAGCTGGGCATGACCTACCTCAACGCCGCCCCCTATGCCAGCGGCCTGCTCGCCAAGCCGCTCGACCAGAAGCCGCGGTACCAGTACCGCGAGCCCGACCCCGAGGTCATGGCACGCACCGAGCGGCTCCGGGCGCTCTGCGACTCGTACGGGGTCGACCTGGCCGCCGTCGCCCTGCAGTTCTCGACACGCGACGCGCGAATCACGTCGACCCTCGTCGGGGTCTCGCATCCCGACCGGGTGCGCGAGCTCGTCGCGAATCGCGAGGCCGTGATTCCCGACGAGCTGTGGGCCGAGGTCGCGGAGCTGACCGCGGGCGGCTGATCGTCGGGTCGGCGCACCCTCGTCGGGTCGGCGCACCGACGTCGGGGTCAGCGCACCCGCAGTCCGCCGCGCCAGCCTCGACCGAGTCGCACGTGCCGCTCGACGATGCGCCCCGTGCGAGCGAACTCGCCCCACGCGGCACGCAGCGGTGCGCCCGCCTCGACGAGCGACTCGGCGCCGTGCGGCGCGAGCAGCCTCGCCGGCGCCCACGCGACCGCATTGGGGAACAGCAGCGCGAGCTCGATGGCGTGAGCCGAGCCGATGCGACTGCCCTCGGGCCGCCCGTCGAATCGGGCGACCTGCACCCGGCCGCCACCGCGGGCGAGCAACCGCGCGAAGCGCCGGGCACCCCGCGTGTACACGGCGCTCGTCACGAGGCGCACGAGCGCGAACCGGGTCGGCGGCCCGATCACCCGCCTCGACGTGAGCGACTTCAGCTTCGGCGCGAGCTCGAGGAAGAAGGCGGCCTCCTCGGTGGTCGAGGTCACGAGCACCTCGAGCTCGGGCGCTCGCCGCCGCCAGCCGGCGGCCACCTCGCGCTCCAGCGGCAGCGGGGCGTGCCCGTACTGGGGGCTGAACGGCATGCCCGAGCGCAGTCCGAACCCCGCCGCCGCGCGCGCCGCCCGGTCCTGCGCGGCGAACAGCTCGTCGAGCGCGGCATCGGGAGCCAGCGGACCCGCCGCCCGCCGCATGCGCTCCTGCAGGCGACGCCGTCGTTGCCGGATGCCGAACGGCGCGCTCTGCACGATCGCCCGGTTCACGAGCCCCTCGGCCCCGGATGCCACGAGCAGGTGCGCGATCGCATCCGCGCCCGCCGACTGGCCGAAGACCGTCACCCGCCCGGGGTCGCCGCCGAACGCGTCGATGCGGAAACGGACCCAGCGCAGGGCCTCGACGAGGTCGAGCAGCCCGAGGTTGGCCGGCCGCGCGCCCGGGTCGCCGCCGCCGAGGAAGCCCAGCACGCCGAGCCGGTAGGTGATCGTGACCACGACGACGCGCTGCTCGCGCACGAGCGCCGCGGGATCGTAGCCGCCGACGTCGCCCGCACCCGACACGTAGGAGCCGCCGTGCACCCACACCATGACCGGCAGCGCCTCGCCGGCCCAGTCGGCGGGGCGCGTGATCGAGAGCCGCAGGCAGTCCTCGTCGAACTCGACGCCGCGCATCGTGCCGCCGAAGAGGCCGTCGCTCGAGGCGGGCGGCTGCGGGCATCCGAGCCGCTGGTACTGGCGGGCGGATGCCTCGCGCGGGTCGGGCTCGACCGGCACCGGCGGCGCGAAGCGCTCGGCGACGGCGTAGCGGATGTTGCGGATGCGGGTGACCTCGCCGTCGTCGACGGCCGCGAAGACGCCGAAGCGAGTGTCGACGGTGGTGAGGTCGCCGGGCCAGGAGTGCTCGCCCGGGCGCATGCCGTCGGCGCCGTCATCGATGGGATGCGCGTTCAGGGCCTGCTCGCTCATGGGTCTGCCTCCGCGGTCCATCGTAGGTTCGGGTGCCGACACCCGAAACTCGGCACCGGGCACCCGCACCGAGCCTCGACGCCCGCGTGGCGACTCCGCAACCCCTCGTGCCGCGAGCATCCCGGGCGTAGCGTGAGGCGCTCGAGTGAGGAGTGCATCATGCCCGCATACCAGGTCGGCTATTTCGTCGGCAGCCTGTCGTCGACGTCCGTCAACCGGATCCTCTCGAAGGCGTTGATCCGGGTCGCACCCGACGACCTCGCCTTCACCGAGATCCCGATCGGGAACCTGCCGCTGTACAGCCAGGACTACGACGACGACTACCCGCCGCAGGCCCTGGCGCTCAAGGAGGCGATCGCGGCATCCGACGCCGTGCTCTTCGTGACGCCCGAGTACAACCGGTCGATCCCGGGCGCCCTGAAGAACGCGATCGACTGGGCGTCGCGACCGTGGGGCCAGAACTCGTTCGACCACATCCCGGCCGCGGTGGTCGGGGCATCGGTCGGGTCGATCGGCACGGCGCTCGCGCAGCAGAGCCTCCGTGCGGTGCTGAGCTTCTGCAACGCCCGGCAGATGACGGCGCCCGAGGCGTACATCCAGTACTCGCCCGAGACCTTCGGCGACGACGGCGAGATCCGCAACGCCGGTACGCAGGAGTTCCTGACGGGATTCATGGCGGAGTTCCGCGAGCACATCCAGCGCGTGCTGACCGTACTGCCGCGGCAATAGGCCGACGCGACTCGCGAGCGAGGTACGTTCGAAGGTATGGGCCCCACGGCGAGCGATCGCGACGACGACGTCGACCTGATCATCGACGCGTGGTCGCGCCGGCTTCCCGGGGTCGACTTGACCCCCCTCGACGTGATGTCGCGATTGCGGCGGGCGGCGAACCGGCTGGCGCACCTGCGCGCCGAGGCCTTCAGCGCGGCCGGGCTCGCGGCGTGGGAGTTCGACGTGCTCGCCGCGCTCCGGCGCGAGGAGCCGCCGCACGAACTCAGCCCCGGCCAGCTCATCGCCGCGACGATGATCGGCAGCGCGGCGATGACGAATCGCCTCGACAACCTCACCCGGCGTGGACTCGTCGAGCGCCGCCCGAACCCGAACGATGCCCGGAGCGTGCTCGTGCGCCTCACCGACGACGGTGCCACCCACGTCGACGAGGCCATGCGCGAGCTCGCCGGTCGCGAAGGCGAGGCGCTGCGCGGCCTGAGTCGTGACGAGCAGGCGACACTCGCCGGGCTGCTGCGCCGCCTCGTGCGCGACGCCGGTTGACGGCGGCCCGGTCGCCGGATGCGGCGGACACCGGCTCGCGGCTGAACCGGGCCCAGGTGTGCTCGGCGTCCCCGCCGCATGGCGGATCGACCTCCGTCGTGCGACGGATCCCACGGGCTCGTCGGCGGCGTAGCGTCGTGCTCGTGACCGATGACCGCCGTGACTCCGGGACCGATCTCCACCCCGACGGCGACCTCGCGCCGGCCCCGATCGGGGCGCCGCCGGGCGCGGAGACGGACGACGTGCCCTCGCGCGTGGACTGGGCCGCGGTCGCCGTCTTCGCGGTCACCGCGTGTGGGCTGGCCTGGCTCGTCGCGCTGCCGCTCTGGCTCCGTGCCCAGGGCATGGCCGACCCGCTGCTGCCCCTGATCGCGGCGGCCATGATGTTCACGCCCGCGGTGGGCACCGTCGCGGCGCTGCTCGTCGAACGCCGCCGTCGCGGCAGGCGGGGCGCCCGCGGCATCCTGCGCGAGCTCGGCATGTGGCCCCTGCGGCCGGTGGGCCGCACCCTCGGCGTGACCGTGGCGACGATCTTCGCGATGCCCGTGCTGGTCGCGGCGGGACTCGTGGTGGTGGGCGTGCTGGGGTTCGCGCAGTTCGACCTGGTCGGGTTCTCGGGGTTCGCCGAGCAACTCGCGGCGACCCTGCCGGCCGATTCGCCGATGCCCCCGATCGGGCTGATGGTCGCGATGCAGCTGGCGATGATCCCGCTGGGCGCCGTGCTCAACGCGCCGCTCGCGTTCGGCGAGGAGGTGGGGTGGCGCGGCTGGTTGCTGCCCGCGCTCCGGCCGCTCGGCGTGTGGCCTGCGCTGCTGCTGTCGGGTGCGTTCTGGGGCTTCTGGCACACGCCGCTCATCCTGCTCGGCTACAACTACGGCCTGACCGACGCGTGGGGCGTGCTGCTCATGACGTTCGCCGGCATGCTGTTCGGCGTGCTCCTCGGGTGGAGCCGCCTGCGCACCGGATCGGTGTGGCCCGCGGTGTTCGGGCATGGCGCGTTCAACGCGTCCGCGGGCCTCGCCGCCCTGTTCGTCGCCGCCGGCTCCCCGATCCCGCCGGCGTGGCTGGCTGGCCCGGTCGGGCTCATCGCGTGCGGCGTCTTCGCCGTCGTGATCGCCGTGCTCGTGCTGGCCGGCCAGTTCCGGGCGGATCGGGTGGGCGCCCGGCTGGGCTGAGGTGCGACGGCCGCGGCAGCGATCAGCCTTCGGCCGGCTCCGTCTCGAAGTACAGGTGGGTGTGGAGCGCGCAGCGCTCGTTGAACGGCGCGTGGCAGTTCGGGCACTCGGTGGCGCCGAGGTAGGCGTCGATCGTGAGCTCGGTGCCGCAGGCGCCGCAGAGCACCGCCTCGCGGTCGCGCTCGTCGATCGGCCACTGCGTCGCCTCGTGGTCGGCGGTCTCCTGGTGGCAGCGGTGGCAGGGGTAGTACTCGCCGCAGCACGCGAACCTGATCGCCACGATGTCGACCTCGGTGCGGTAGTGGACGCAGCGGGTCATGTCGTCGACGACCGGACCGAGCACGTGCGGTCGGCCGGGGGTGCGGGCATCGCCGGCGTCGTGGCGTTCGGGCTGGGTCACGCCATCCATCATCTCCCGCCGAACAGCAGCGGCAGCAGCTGGATGCCGATCGCGCTCGCCACGTAGCGGTGGCGCCGGTTGCTGGTGAGCTGCGCCACCCAGTCGAACACGCCGAGGTCGACCACCTCGCGGAATGCCCCAGCGCGGTCGTGCACGCCGAAGCCGAGGCGAAGCCCGTGGTAGTAGGTCGACGCCAGTGTCTCGGCGCGCACCTCGACGTCCGGCTGCGACGCGGCGATCGCGGCTGTGACGCGCTTGCCGAGCGCCGGGAGGGTCCCGTCGGTGCGCACGATGGCGAGGGGACGCTCCCAGTCGAGGCCGCGGGCGGATGCCGCGGCGTCGAGCATGCGGCGGTGGACGGCGAGCTGCGCGGCCACGGCGGCGACCTCGAAGCCGTCGTCGGCGAGCCCGGCGCCGGCGTCGGCCAGCACGAAGAGACGGAAGTGCCGGGTGTGCCCCTCGCCGCCGGCGACCGGCTGCATGCGGAGGACCTGGTGCGTCGCGCAGAGCCGCACCTCCTGCCGCGGGTCGACCTGCAGCCGGCGCGCGGCCTCGAGCGCCAGCACGTTCGTCGGGTCGGAGACCACCTCGGATGCGCGGATGGTCGAGAGCGTGCGGTCCTGCGAGGTCGGAGCGACGACGGATGCCGCGCCGAGCGGGGCCACCGGCGAGAGCAGCAGCGCCTCGTAGTCGCGGGCAGCATCGAGCGCGAGCGTGTCGTAGGCCACGGTCGTGCGGAGGTCGACGGGACTCGGGCCGACCGTGGCATCCGTCGACCACTGGTGCAGCAGGTCGGCCGGACGACGTCCGGCCGCCTCGTCGCGCGCGGCCGCCAGCAGCTCGCCACGGCGATCGCTGGGGGATTCGCGGCGAATTCGTCGCGGTGACTCGCTCATCGCTCCATGATGGCGCGCGCGCTCGGTTCGCGGCAGATCCGCAGGATGCGCCCTGCCCGAGCGGGGTACGGTCGAACATGGACCACGGTGGGACCGCGCCGCGCTGGAAGCCCGTGCGCAGCCGCCGCGCGAAGGGGCCGGCGTGGACCCGCTCACTCGCTGAGGGCGACGACGCCGGGTTCTTCGGGCCGGGCAGCGCCGTCTGGGCCGTGAACGGCGCGCTGCCGACCCTCGTCGCCGGCATCCGCGCCCTGCTGCTGCAGACGCTGCATCCGGGGGCGATGGCCGGCGTCCATGACCACTCGCGTTACGGCGAGGACCCGCTCGGACGACTCGACGGCACCGTGCGGTGGGTCGCCATGACGACCTTCGGCGACCGGCGAGCGGCGACCGCGGCATCCGCTCGGGTGAGCAGGCTGCACGAACGCGTGACCGGCACGTACGTCGACGCTCGAGGGGCGGAGCGCGAGTACTCGGCCAACGACGAGGATCTGCTGCGCTGGGTGCATGACGCCTTCACGGAGGCGTTCATCGGCGCGCACCGCATCTGGGGGCGGCCGGTGCCCGGCGGGCTCGACGCCTACGTGCGCGAGTGGGCGCAGGCAGGCCGGCTCATGGGCGTGACCGACCCGCCCACGAGCGTGGCGCAGCTGCACGCCGAGCTCACGGCGTTCCTCGCCGACGCGAAACCCGACGAGCGGGTCGCCGCCGCGGTGCGATTCATCCGCCGGCCGGGCCTGCCCGGGCTCACCGGGCGGCTCTACCCGGTCCTCTTCGGCGGTGCCGTCGCCTCACTCGACCCGCGCTACCGCGAGCTGCTCGGCCTGCGCCGGCCGTGGTGGCCGGCAATCACGCTGACGCGGGTGTTCCTCGTCATCGGCACGCGGGTGCTGGGCCGGATGTCACCGAGCGAGCAGAACGCCAGGGCGCGCATCGCGCGGCTCGAGCGCCGAACCACGACGTGACCGCCGCGAGCGACGCTTTCCCCCGGTTCGGGGGGCTGGCGGTCGCATGCCTTCAGGCATAACGTGGCGTCTCGAACAAATCGAGTCATGCCGGACGTGCGGATCGGGGTACACATCATGGATCGCAATGAGCTGGAATTCGTCGACGACGACCCGTTCGGCGGCGAGTTCGCGACCGCGATGGGCGAACTCGAGGGCCTTCCCGCCTAGCCGGCCGCAGCGCCCGGCGAGGCGTCGCCCTCGACCCAGCGCAGCACGCGCAGCGCCCTGAGCGTGTTCCACCGGCTCGGCTCGCCCTCAGGTACGTCGAGCGCGAAGAACACCTCGCCCCGCCACGGCCGGCCCGCCGGCCAGCGCCCGTCGTCGCGGCGTTGCGCGCGCACCACGTCGATCGCCTCGCCGAGGCGCGCGTCGGGGCGGCCGCCGGCGTCGCGGAAGTAGTCGAGCGCGCGCAGCACGTCGTAGGTCCAGTAGGGCGGGAACGCGAAGTTGAGGTAGCGCTGCTTCACGACCTCGCCGGTGGACCGCCGGCGGAACAGGCTCCGCTCGAGCAGGTACTCCTCGCCGCGGCGCCGGGCCTCGGCGATGGCCGCTGGCGGGTCGGTCACGGCGCGCTGATAGCCGAGCAGGCCTTCGAGCACGCAGATGGTGGAGTCGAACGAGGAACGCACCGAGCCTTCGGCGCGATCGCAGTTCCAGCCGCCGTCGTCGAGCTGCTCGTCGAGCAGTCGCGCCACGATGCGATCGCTGCCCGCCCCCAGCTCGCCGAAGTAGGCCGCGAGCGCGAGCACGCCACCGTTCACGCACTCCTCGACCTCGCCGTGGAAGTAGGGCAGGCCGTCGTGGTACTTCCACACCACGCCGTCACGAACCCGTTCGATCGCGGAACGCACCTCGCGGTCGTCGGGGGAGGCACCCAGCCGCAGCAGGTTGAACAGCACCCAGTGCGTGCCTCGGCGGTCGCCGTCCTCGCCGTATTCGTCGCCGCCCCAGTAGCCGCGCTCATCCTGCAGGTCGAGCAGCGCCCGGCCCCAGCCGTCACGGGCCACGCGTGCCCGCTCGGCGGCGACCCGGTCGGCCGGTTCGTCGAGCAGGTCGCGCATGGCCTGCCAACGGATGGAGGGGTCGGCGTCGAGCAGCCAGTCGGTGACGTCCATGGCCCCATGGTCCCGGATGCCGCCGACAGCGGCCACCCGTTGACGCCGGCGTGCGGACGCACGTGAAAGGGGGCGGATGCGGCATCCGCCCCCCTTCATCGCGTGGACCCCGCCGGGCGACCGCGACCTAGGCGTGCAGGTCGATGCCCTTCGGCTCCTTCACGAGGGAGACGCCGACGAGCGAGATCAGGGCCGCCAGCGCGATGTAGACGCCGATCGTCCACGACTGGCCGGTCGAGCTCATGAGCGCCTCGGCGATCATCGGGGCGAACGCGCCGCCGAGGATGGCGCCCAGCGCGTAGCCGATCGAGACGCCCGAGTAGCGGACGTTCGCCGGGAACATCTCGGCGTATAGGGACGCCTGCGGTCCGTAGGAGAGGCCGAGGCCGAACGTCATCACGAACAGCGCGACGAAGTACCAGACGATGTCGCCGGTGTCGATGAGGAACCACATGGGCACGGCCCACAGTGCGAGGAACGCGTAGCCGATCTGGAAGGTGCGCACGCGCCCGAGGCGGTCGGAGACATGGCCGCCCCACAGGGTGAAGACCAGCCAGCCGAACGACGCGAGCGTGGTGGCGAGGAGGACGGTCGGTCGGTCCATGCCGAGCACCGTCACCGCGTAGGTGGCGAAGAACGCGATCAGCAGGTAGCCGGCGGCGTTGTTGCCGATGAAGATGACGGCGGTGAGGATGACGGACTTCGTGTTGTGGCGGAACAGCTGGCGCAGCGGCGTCGCCGACTCCTTCTTGCGGCGCTGCAGGTCCTGGAAGATCGGGCTCTCCTCGACCGCGCGGCGGATGACGTAGCCGACGGCGATCAGGACGATCGACAGCAGGAACGGGATGCGCCAGCCCCACGTCGTGAACTGCTCGGGGGTGAGCAGCGACGTGATCACGAAGAGCGTCGACGTGGCCAGGATCATGCCGACGGGCACGCCGATCTGCGGGAACGCGCCGAAGTAGCCGCGGCGCGAGGTCGGGGCGTGCTCGACCGCCATGAGCGCCGCGCCACCCCACTCGCCGCCCGCGGAGAAGCCCTGCAGGATGCGGAGCAGGATCAGCAGGATCGGGGCGGCGATGCCGATCGCGGCATACGTCGGCAGGAGCCCGATGAGCGCGGTCGACAGGCCCATCAGCACGAGCGTGAAGACGAGCATCTTCTTGCGGCCGAGCCGGTCGCCGAGGTAGCCGGCCACGATCGCGCCGAGCGGCCGGAAGAGGAACGAGATGCCGATCGTCGCGAAGGCGAGCACCTGGGCGAGGCCCGGGCTCGTCTCCGCGACGGGGGCGAGGAAGAGCGGGGCGAGCACCAGGCCGGCCGCCTGCGCGTAGATGAAGAAGTCGTACCACTCGATCGAGGTGCCGACGAGCGTGCCGGCGAGGACCTTGCGCTCCTCGGCCGGCATGCGGCCGGTGCGCTGGGCTTCTTCGGGGACGGTTGACGTCATGCGAACTCCGTTGTTCTGGCGTGGGTCTCGGTAGGGGAGGGAGCGCACGGGGTGGGAGCGCTGTAGTTCCTGACCGATCGTTCGGTCGGGTTTCCGACGGTAGCGCACGGATGCGGACCTGCGGAAGCCCCCTGCGGCGAGCGGACCGGATCCTGCGATGAGCGGTCGCGGCGGGATCCTCGGCGACGCGGCGGTTGTGGCAGGTTGGAGGGCATGCCAGCTGCCGCCCTCACCGCTCCCGTCACGCTCGACGTGGCCGGGGTGCCCTTCGCGCTCCGCCGAGCCCGCCGCGACGACCTCCCAGCCCTGATCGGGCTCCTCGCGGCCGACGCGCTGCGGGCGAACGACGACAGCACCTCGCCCGAGCGGCGGGGCGCCTACGAGGCCGCGTTCGATGCGATCGACGGCGATCCGGCGCAGGCGCTCGTCACCGTCGAGGATGCCGCGGGCGAGGTCGTCGGCACGATGCAGCTCACGCTCATCCCGGGGCTCGCGCGCGGCGGTGCGACCAGGATGCAGGTCGAGGCGGTGCGGGTCGCGGATTCCGTGCGTGGCCAAGGGCTGGGAAGCGCCATGATGCGGTGGGCGATCGAGGACGCCCGCGCGCGGGGCGCCGCGCTCGTGCAGCTCACCTCGGATGCACGGCGCGAGGACGCGCACCGGTTCTACGACCGGCTCGGCTTCGCGGCCTCGCACGTGGGCTTCAAGCTCTTCCTCTGATCGGGTGGGCCACTCGTGATCGGGTGGGCCACTCGAACGCGCGCAGGAATCAGCGCAGGTCGAGTCTCATGAGCACGCGCGGGAACCCGTTCAGCACCGACTCGGTGTCGGCGGCCTTCGTGAACCCGGCCCGCTCGAAGAGCGCCCGCGTGCCGGCGTAGGCCATCGTCAGGTCGATCTTCTTCCCTCGATTGTCGAGCGGGTAGCCCTCGATGGCGGGGGCGCCGTGGTCGCCGGCGAACTCCACCGCGCCGGCCAGCAGCGCGTGCGAGATGCCGCGGCCGCGGTGACCCGGACGGACGCGGATGCACCAGACCGTCCAGACGTCGAGGTCGTCGACGTGCGGGATCTTGCGGTTCCGCGCGAAGCTCGTATCGGCGCGCGGGTGCACGCCCGCCCACCCCACGACGTCGTCGCCGTCGTAGGCGAGCACGCCGGGCGGCGGATCCAGCCGGCAGAGCTCGCGGACGCGCTCGCCGCGCGCCGGCCCCGTCAGGGAGAGGTTCTCCTTGGATGAGGTCAGTCGATAGCTCAGGCACCAGCACACGTTGGCGTCGGGCCGCTTCGGGCCCACCATCGTCTTCACGTCGTCGAACGCCGTCGCCGGACGCACCTCGATCGCCATGCCGCCACCCTGCCATCGGCCTCCGACAACGGCACCGGGACGGGCTCGGTACGCTGACCACGTGGCCGACGACCTGCCGTTCCTCGACCTCGCCGGGTTGAGTGCCGCGAGCGAGCGACTCTACGTGCACGTGCTCATGACCGGGCGAGTGAGCGTCGCCGCAATCGCAGGCCAGTTCGAGCTCGACGAACCGATCGCCTTCGAGCGCCTCGAGAACCTCCGGCAACTCGGACTGGTGTCACGTCTCGAGGGGGAACCCCCGGAGTACGCGGCCGTCGATCCGCGATATGCCCTGCGAGCGATCATCGATCGGCTCAGCGACCAGGCCCTTCGCATCCGCGAGGCTATCCCGATGCTCGTCGAGTACTTCGACGCGGCGACGCCCGGCGATGCCGCCTCGCACCAGACGGTCGTCCTGACCGATCCGGACACGGTCGCCGGCTGGTACGCGAGGCTGCAGCATCAGGCGCGGCGTGAGTTCCTCGCGTTCGACCGACCGCCCTACGTCTCCGCGTCATTCGACCCGTTCGAGGCATCGGTGCTCGCGCGCGGAGTCGACTGGCGCGCGGTCTACACGATCGAGAGCTTCGACCAGGGAGCGACGTGGGAGGAGGTCGAACGCCTGGCGGAGCAGGGCGAGCAGTCGCGCATCACCGACGACCTTCCGGTGAAGCTCGCGATCGTCGACGATGAGATCGCGCTCGTGTCGCTGAGCCTCGAGCCGGGCCGCATCGACGCACTCATCACGCACGCGCCGCCGCTCGTGCGCGCCCTCCGCGAGCTCTTCGAGTTCCACTGGGCTCGAGCGATGCCCTTGCCCGAGGCGAAGGAGCAGGTCGCGAGCGGGGCATCCGGCTCCACGATGGCCGAGGAGCTCGGGAGGCGACCTTCGCTCGAGGAACGGTCGATCCTCACGCTCATGGCCGTCGGGATGAAGGACGACGCGATCGCGAGGCAGCTCGGGATGTCGCCCCGCACGCTTCGTCGGCGCAGCCAGGAACTGCTCGCCGAACTCGGTGCGGGCAACCGGTTCCAAGCGGGCGTCGAAGCCGCGAGGCGGGGCTGGCTCTGACATTCCGACCGCGCGTGTAACGGTCACGTTTCGTGCCGTGGCCACCTCCGGTCTTTGGCCGATATCGGCCAACGAGGCGAGGTTCGGCTCGCACACAATGGGACGATCGTCGGCCGTCGAATGGCACGACGCCCCGGTATCCGTTCCCAGCAAGGATCCTCGTGACCACACGCACCCGCTCCGCCATCGTGACGGGAGGGCGTCGCTCGACCGCGACCCTCACCGCCGCCGCCCTGTTCCTCACGCTCGGCACCGCCTTCTGGCCTGCGTCGGCCGCCGCGGCCGACGACACAGCCACTCCGATCGCACCCCTCACCGCACCGCCGACCGCGGTCGAGGCGACGGCGAAGGACGGTGCCCCGTTCGAGGACGGGCGCTACATCGTCACCCTCCGCGACGAGGCGGTCGCCACGTACGCCGGGGGCACGGGCTCGTTCTCGGCGACGCGCGCACCGGAGGGGGAGGAGCTCGCCGCTCGCTCGAAGCGAGCGGTCGCCTACGCCGACCACCTCAGCGAGGAGCAGGAGGCGGTGGCGGAATCGGTCGGGGCCGACATCACCAGCTCGTACACCCTCGCGACCAACGGCTTCAGCAGCACGCTGACCGCCGACCAGGCCGCCGCGCTCGCCGCCGACTCGCGGGTCCTCGCGGTCGTGAAGGACGAGCTCCTGCACCTGCAGGCGGCCGTGCCCTCGACCGACTTCCTCGGCCTCGGCGGCGAGGGCGGCGTGTGGGACGCCACGGGCGGCGTCGAGTCGGCCGGCGAGGGGGTCGTGGTCGGCATCATCGACTCGGGCGTCGCACCCGAGAACCCGTCGTTCGCGGGCGAGCCGCTCGGTGATGCACCCGGCGCCGAGCCGTATCGCGATGGCGAGTCGATCGTCTTCGACAAGGCCGACGGCACGCGGTTCCGCGGCGCCTGCGTCACCGGTGAGCAGTTCACCGCCGACGACTGCTCGACGAAGCTCATCGGCGCACGCTACTTCCTCGATAACTTCGAGGAGGCCTCGATCGGCGCCGACCGCGCCGAATACGTCTCGCCCCGCGACGGCAACGGCCACGGCTCGCACACGGCGAGCACGGCCGTCGGCGACCACGGCGTGCCGGCCGAGGTCGCCGGGCGCGAGCTCGGCGAGATCTCGGGCGTCGCGCCCGCCGCCAAGCTCGCGGTGTACAAGGCCTGCTGGTCGGGTCCCACTCCTCAGGACGATGGATGCGCCACCGGCGACCTCCTCGCCGCGATCGACGCCGCGGTCTTCGATGGCGTCGACGTGATCAACTACTCGATCGGCGGCGGTGCGGCGATCACGACCGTCTCCCTCACCGACCAGGCGTTCCTGCGCGCCGCGGCCGCGGGCATCTTCGTGGCCGCCTCGGCCGGCAACGACGGGCCCGAGGCCTCCACCGCCGACAACGCGGCGCCGTGGATCACCACGGTCGCGGCATCCACGATCCCGAGCTACGAGGCGAGTGTTCGCCTTGGTGACGGACGAACCTTCCTGGGCGGGTCGATCACGGTGCCGGCCGGCGGGTCGCTCGCCGGGCCGCTCGTCGCGGCATCCGTCAGCGGCGTCGAAGGCGCCGAGGAGCCGCGGCTCTGCGGACCGGGCACCCTCGACCCCGCGCGCACGACCGGCGCCATCGTGCTCTGCGAGCGAGGCGTGGTGGACCGCGTGGCGAAGTCGGCCGAGGTGGCCCGCGTCGGGGGCATCGGCATGGTGCTCGTGAACCCCGGGCCCAACTCGATCGACCTCGACACCCACTCGGTTCCGACGGTGCACCTCGACGCGGAGGCCTACGACGCGGTCAGCGGCTATGCCGCGACGGCTGGGGCGACCGTGACCCTCGAGGACGGCAACACGACCGGCGGGCCCTCCGCCCCGGCGCCGCAGGTCGCGGGCTTCTCGTCGCGCGGGCCCATCCTCGCCGACGGCGGCGACGTGCTGAAGCCCGACCTCGCGGCGCCCGGCGTCGCGATCCTCGCGGATGCGGCGAACGCCGAGGGCGAGGCTCCCCGCTTCCAGCTCCTGTCGGGCACGTCGATGGCCTCGCCGCACGTCGCCGGGCTCGCGGCGCTGTATCTCGGTGAACGGCCGAACGCGTCGCCCGCGGAGGTGAAGTCGGCCCTCATGACGACCGCGTACGACACCGTCGACCGCGCAGGCCAGCCGGTCGACGACCCGTTCCTCCAGGGCGCCGGCCACGTCGACCCCGGGCGGTACTTCGAACCCGGATTCCTCTACCTCAACGACGTCGATGACTGGTACGGATACGTCCAGGGCCTCGGGCTCGTGGATGTGGGCGTGGAACCCGTCGATCCCTCGAACCTCAACCTCGCGTCGATCTCCGTCGGCGCCCTTGCCGGCGTCGAGACGGTGACCCGCACGGTCACGGCGACCGCGCCCGGGCACTACGAGGCGCAGCCGGTGGACATGCCGGGGGTCGAGGTCACCGTTTCGCCGTCGGTGCTCGACTTCGCAGCGGCGGGCGAGGCGGTGTCGTACACCGTGACGTTCCGGCGGACGGATGCCCCCCTCGACGCCTTCACCACCGGCACGCTGCGCTGGGTCGGGGCCGACGGCACCGTCACGACGCCGCTCGCCGTGCGGCCGGTCGTCCTCAGCGTTCCCGCCGAGGCCGCCGGAGCAGGGACCGACGGTTCGCTGGAGATCCCGGTCTCGGCCGGCGACACGCTCGACGTCCCGATCGCGGTCGACGGCCTCGTCCAGGGCCACGTCCTGCGAGGCCGTGGCACCGAGGGCGGCGCGCGCGACCGCCAGGTAATCATGATCCCCGAGGGCACGACCTCCGCGCGGTTCGACCTCGATGCGGCCGATGATGCCGCCGACCTCGACCTGCGCCTCTACCAGCTCGACCCGTACGGCAGCAGCTGGCTCAGTCGCGAGGCCACGACGCCGAAGGCCGACGAGCAGATCGTCGTGCCGCTGGCCTCGAGCGGTCGCTACGTCCTGGAGGTCGACTTCTTCGCCGGCGAGGGCGACCTCGACTACGAGCTGACGAGCTACTTCCTCGGTGGCGACGCGAACGTCGGCGACCTCACCGCGGATCCCGCCGTGTTGCCGATGAAGCTCGGTGAAGCGGCATCCGTCGACGTGTCGTGGTCGGGGCTCGCCCCCGGATCGCGGTATCTCGGCCGGGTCCACTTCGGTGACACCAATCGCGTGACGAACCTCGTCGTCTCGACGCCCGGCGAGCCGACGGTGGGCGACGAAGACCTCGCCGTCACCGTGGCGCCCGAGTGGGTGCGGCCCGGCAAGGGGTTCAGCGTCGAGGCGGTCGGGCTCGCACCGGCAGCGGAGTACTCGATCTCGCTCGACGGCGAGCCCGTGGCAGTCGGCCGTGCCGGGAACGGCGGCGAGGTGGCCCGATACCTGAACGTGCCGGCGGATGCCGCCGAGGGCTCGCATGTCGTGCGGATCGAGTCCGACCGGGGTCACGCGGAGGCGGAACTGCACGTCGCGAGCCTCGTCATCTACGACCTGTGGGACTTCGCCGACTACGGTGCCGACGGGAGCGCGACCGCGGGAGCCGAGATCACGTTCGGCGGCATCGGCCCGGTTCGCATCGTCATCGAAAGCGACGGCGGGGCGATCGCGCTCGACGAGACCCTCGAGCTGTCGGTCGACCCGATGTTCGACGCCGACAGCCGCCGGTCGTCGGCGGTGCCGGTCGTGCCCGGCGACTACACGGCGCGGGTCTGGGCGATCGCGGGTGACGGCTCGCTGACCCAGCAGCGCGAGTACGCCTTCACGATCGCCGAGACCGCCCCGTCCGCGGTGACCATGACCCAGAATCCCGAGAACGAGAACGCGATGGACCTCGTGTACGAGAACTCGACGGGCGACATCACCCAGGCGACGATGCGCTACAAGATGTGCAACGGTCCGCTCGTCTTCGCCACGGTCTGGATCGACAAGCCGGTCATCACCGGCACGTACGACCTGACCGCCATGACGGGCGTCGAGTTCCTGCTCGACGGCGAGGTGCTCGGCGCGTACGCGAACCACGGGTCGGAACGGTGCGCCAGCGAGCCGAAGATCTCGAACGACTTCTGGGCGACCATGTCGGCGACGGATGCCTCGTCGGCGCGGGCCCCTCACGCGGCCGAGGCCGCAGAAGCCGCAGAGACCGCGGAGACGCCGATCACGCTGACGTTCAGCAACCGGTATCCGGCGTACAGCCGCGGGTTCGACTTCTCGGTGGGCTACGGCTGGGACATCTACCAGGGGAGGTTCCACTGGGAGCAGGTGCCGCACGACCAGGTGCTCGAGCCCGGGCCTGTCGAGTCGCGAACCATCCAGGTCGAGGAGGATGCCGCATTCTGGGTGCGCGCGAAGTACGAGGTGCTCACGCCAGACATCCACATCTCGGCGCACCGCGTGATCTTCACGACGCCGGTGTCCCTGACGCAGCTGGCTCCGGTCGAGGATGAGGAGCCGGGTGGGCCGACGGGTCCGGGCGACGACGACGGCTCGGCCGGCGGAGCGCCGGGATCGCCCTCGACGCCCGCAGCCGGCGGCGGCTCCGACCTGGCGCACACCGGCGTGGAACTGGGGGGTGCACTCGCCCTCGCAGCACTCGTGGTGGTCCTCGGCGGCATGCTGCTGGCATCCGGGATCCGGCGTCGTCGCGGGGGTCGCGCCTAGGGCGTCGTCCGCCGGAATCCCGTTCCCGCAAGAGAATCCCCGCCGCTCGGGATTCCACCGCGGGAGCGGGATTCCGGCATGGGGCGGCGGCGGTGCGTGCGGAACGATTGACGTCCGACGCGCGCGGGCGTATATTCACCCGTATGGGTGAATATCAGATGGACGCCGTGCTGAGCGCGGTGGCCGACCCGACGAGGCGGGCGATCCTCGACCGGCTGCTCGTCTCCGACGCGCGGGTCACCGAGGTCGCCAGCGCCTTCCCGATCTCGCTCAACTCGACGAGCAAGCACATCAAGGTGCTCGAACGTGCCGAGCTGGTGCAGCGCACCGTGCGCGGCCGCGACCACGTGCTCTCGCTCCGGGGCGAGGGGCTCGCCGAGGCCGTCGCCTGGATGCAGCGCTACCGCGAGTTCTGGGAGCAGCGGCTCGCCGCCCTCGAGGCGTTCGTGCTGCAGGACGACGCGGGCAGCGACGCCGGCACCGACGACGGCAGCGCCACCCGCACCGACGACGGCAGCGACGCCGCCACCGCCACCGCCACCGACGACGGCAGCCCGCGATGACGGCCGTGACCGTACGACGCCGCATCGCGGCATCCGCCGACCGGCTCTTCGACGCCTGGCTCGACCCCGCGAGCCTCGCGGTGTGGATGCGCCGCGACGACACCGGCGAGCCATCGGTCGTCGTCGCCGACCCGCGCGAGGGCGGCGCGTTCTCGATCACGATGCGCGACCGCTTCGGCACCATCACGCACTCAGGCGTCTACCGGTTGATCGACCGACCCCGGAAGCTCGAGTTCACCTGGCGATCCGAGCACACGCACCACGTCGACTCGGTCGTGCACGTGACGTTCGAGCCCGACGGCGAGGCGACCGTCGTGCAGGTGCACCACACGAGGCTGACCGACGCCGAGGCGGCGGCCAAGCACGAAGCCGGCTGGACCGAGATCCTCGGCCGGTACGAACAGACCATGGAAGCAGAGGAGGCGGCGTGATGCTGCTCGAGGACAAGGTGGCCGTGATCCACGGCGGTGGCGGATCGATCGGCGCGGCGACGGCGAAGGCCTTCGCCCGGGAGGGCGCGAGGCTGTTCCTCGCCGGGCGGAGCCTGCCGCGGCTCGAGGCGGCGGCATCCGCGGCACGTGCCGAGGGGGCATCCGTCGACATCGCCGTGGTCGACGCCATGGACCAGGACGCCGTCGACCGGCATGCCGATGAGGTGGCGGATGCCGCGGGCCGCATCGACATCGCCCTGAACACGGTCGGCTTCGACCACGTGCAGGGCCTGCCCATCGCCGACACGAGCCTCGACGCCTACCTGCACCCCGTGACGGGGTACCTGCGCACCAACTTCGTGACCGCGAAGGCGGCGGCCCGCCACATGGTGCGGCAGGGGAGCGGCGTGATCCTCACGGTCTCCACGCCGGGCGCCCGGCTGACGGGCAACGGCCTGATCGGCAACGCCGCGCAGAGCGCCGGCCTCGAGGGGTTCTCGCGGGCCCTGGCCGGCGAGCTCGGCCCGGCCGGCGTGCGCGTCGTGTGCGTGCGGCCGCACGCGATGGCCGACGCGTACGACCGCTCGTACACGGGGGAGATGTTCGGCCGCATGGCCGACGCGGGCGGGATCACCCGCGACGAGTGGTTCGCGGCCCTCGCGAGCACCACGCTCCTCGGGCGCCTGCCGACGCTCGACGAGGTCGGCGAGTACTTCGCGTTCGTGGCATCCGACCGGGCCCGCTCGATGACCGGCGTGATCGTGAACGTGACGGCCGGGGCGCTCGTCGACTGACGGGCGACGGATGCCGCGGCGGCGCGTCCCGTCCCGACGGGCACGGGACGCTGCAACGATGAGGCGTGACCACCGATCGCCGAAACCCGCGCGCCGCGGCATCCGACCCGCTGCTCGACCGCCGACCCGGGCTCTCGGCGAGGGCTCGCAGGTGGACGCTCGCCGCGCTGATCGCGGCGTTCGTCGTCGTCGCGGTCTCGCTCGTACTCTCGAGCACGCCGTGGCCCGCGTCGCTCGCGATCCGGGCCGTCTTCGAGCGCGGTGCTGCCGACACGGTGGCCGAGATGGAGCCGTTCGTACCCGAGACCGGTGTGGACGCGCGGCTCGACGTGCCCACGGATGGCGCGGGCGACCCCGGCGGCGCCGACACCCTGCTCGACGTCTTCACGCCGACGGATGCCCCGGGGCCGCACCCGACCGTTGTCTGGGTGCACGGCGGCGCCTGGATCTCAGGGGCGAAGGAGAACGTCGACCCGTACCTGCGGATCCTCGCGAGCCACGGCTACACGACGATCGGGCTGGACTACACGATCGCGCCCGAGGCGACCTATCCCACCGCCCTGCAGGAGCTCAACGACTCCCTCGCCTACGTCGTCGAGCACGCCGAGGAGCTCGGTGTCGACCCCGACCAGCTCGTGCTCGCCGGCGACTCCGCAGGGGCGCAGCTCGCCAGCCAGCTGGCGGTGCTCACCACGAACGACAAGTACGCGCACCTGCTCGGCCTCGACCCCGCCCTCGAACCTGATCAGCTCGTGGGCGCCATCCTGAACTGCGGCGTCTACGACCTGCGGGCGATGGCGGAGCTGAACGGCATCGGCCAGTGGGGGTTCAAGGTGGCGCTCTGGGCGTACACCGGCACGAAGGACTGGTCGAGCAGCTATGCCGGCACCACCATGTCGACCATCGAGTTCGTCACCGACGACTTCCCGCCCACCTTCATCAGCGGCGGCAACGGCGACGCGCTCACCTGGATCCAATCCGTGCCGATGAGCGACGCGCTCGCCGACGCCGGCGTGGAGACGACGGAGCTGTTCTGGGCGGCCGACCACCAGCCGGCGCTGCCGCACGAGTACCAGTTCCACCTCGACTTCGAGGAGGCGCAGGTGGCGCTCGCCGAGACGCTCGCCTTCCTCGCCGCGCACACGACGCAGCCGTGATGGAGCACGCGAGGCGGGAGGGCCGGCGGCCGGCGGCTGTCGGTGAGTCGGATGCCGCGGGCTCAGGGCCGCGTGGACGCCGGCGCCGGCCCTGACGACCCTCGCACGACCAGGTGCGGCGTCGGGAGGTCGGGCCGTGAGCCATCGACGCCCTCGATGCTCCCGATGAGCTGCAGCACCGAGGCCCGGCCCTGCGCCTCGAACTCGAGGTGGAGGGTCGTGAGCGGCGGGTCGAAGAACGCGGCATCGGCGACGTCGTCGATGCCGACGACGCTGACGTCGTCGGGGATACGGAGGCCGCGCTCCTTGAGCGCGAGCATCGCGCCGAGCGCCGTCTGGTCGTTGGCGGCCAGGTAGGCGGTGGCCTCGGGCAGCTCCGGCAGGGCCATGATCGCGTCGTAGCCCGAGCGGGCCGACCAGTCGCCCGACAGCACCCCCACCGAAGCCAGGCCCAGGTCGCGCACCGCGTCATCGTACGCGCGGAGGCGCAGCCGCGAGGCGGGCCACTCCGCGGGCCCGGCGATGTGCACGAGGCGGCGGTGCCCCAGGCCTGCGAGGTGGCCCACGAGTTCATGCAGGTGCACCGCGGCGGGATCGGTGCGGCGTCCGTCGTCGTCGGAGGCGACCGCGATGAGCACGGGCACACGGAACCGCGTGGCCTCGAACGCCCGCGTCATCGCGTCGGTGGAAGAGAGGGCGAGGACGCCGGCGAGGTCGAACTGCGCCATGAGCTCGAGCGACTCCTCGATCGCGCGAGGGTCCTCCACGTCGAGCGACACCAGGTCGAGCACGTATCCCGCCTCCCGGGCGGCGACGCTCGCGCCCTGCGCGATGCGGCTCGGGCCGACGTGCGACACCTCGTGCGTGAGCGCGCCGATGCGGTGGGAGCGGCCCGACTTGAGGCTTCGCGCAGTGAGGTTGGGCCGGTAGCCGAGCTCGTCCAGGGCGCGCTCGACGCGCTGCCGGGTCTCGGGCCGGATGCCGGTGAACCCCTTGAGGAACCGGCTGACGGTCTGGTGCGAGACGCCGGCCGCCTGGGCGACGTCGTAGATGGTCGCCGGCCTGCCGCTGGGCTCCACGTGCGGGCTCCTCTCGGGTGGTCGCGCTCCCACGATGCTCCGATCCAACGAATTCCAGATGTGCTCTTGACATCCGATGTTATCGGCAACATTCTGGTCTCGACATGATGTTGTCGAAAACATCTCGACACTCACCCACCCTGCTCGGCCGACAACGGAGTACGACTCGATGGATCACTCGAACCCCGCCCACCTGCCCAGCGGAGTCCTCTTCGGTGCCGCGTACTACGCCGAGTACCACCGCGACGAGCGCACCGAGCTCGACCTCGAGCTGATGAGCGATGCCGGCTTCACGGTCATCCGGGTCGGCGAGTCCGTGTGGTCGACGTGGGAGCCGCGCGACGGCGAGTTCGACCTCGACTGGCTGCAGCCCGTCCTCGACGGCGCGCATGCCCGCGGCATCCGGGTCATCCTCGGCACGCCCACCTACGCGGTGCCGCCGTGGCTGCAGACCGCCTATCCCGAGATCGCCGCCGAGCGCCGCACGGGAGAGCGGGTGCCGTGGGGCGCCCGCCAGGAGGTCGACTACTCGCACCCGGCGTTCCTGTTCCACGCCGAGCGGGTCATCCGCGCGGTTGTCGCCCGCTACGCCGACCACCCCGCCGTCATCGGCTATCAGCTCGACAACGAACCCGGCATGGAGCTCTTCCACAATCGCGGCTCCTTCCAGCGGTTCGTGCGCCGGCTGAAGGCGCAGTACGGCGAGGTCGAGACGCTCAACCGCGAGTGGGGCCTCACCTACTGGTCGCACCGGCTGTCGGACTGGTCCGACCTGTGGACCCCCGACGGCAACACCCTGCCCCAGTACGACCTCGCGTGGCGGCGCTACCAGGCCGACCTCACGACCGAGTTCATCGCCTGGCAGGCGGGCATCGTGCGCGAGTACGCGCAGCCCGGCCAGTTCGTGACCACCTGCATCGCCTACCCGCGTCCGGCCCTCGCCGACGAGCAGCTCGTGGAGGCGCTCGACGTCACCGCGGGCAACCCCTACTACGCCATGCAGGACCACCTCGACGCCACGCTCGACCTCGACCCCGTCACGCCGTGGACCACGTCGGGAGTCGCCGCGATGCTGCGCCAAGCCGACCGCATGTACTCGTCGAAACAGGCGCGGTTCCTCGTGACCGAGACCGACGCCCAGTCGATCGGCGGATCGGACTTCAACCTGCCGCCCTACCCGGGCCAGCTGAAGCAGGCCGCCTTCGCGTTCATCTCGCGGGGCGCGTCGATGATCGAGTACTGGCACTGGCACACCCTGCCCTACGGCACCGAGACCTACTGGGGCGGCGTGCTGCCGCACAGCCTCGAACCCGGCCGGGTCTACCGCGAGCTCGCCGAGGTCGGCGCCGACCTGCAGGCGATCGGCACGGCGCTCGACGGCTACGAACCCGACGCCGACGTCGCGATCCTCTGGTCGAACGACAGCCGCTTCGCGCTCGAGTTCTTCCCGCCGCTCGCAACGGCCGACGGGCGGCCCGACCGGACGTCGTACCAGCACATCGTCGACGCGTTCCATCGCGGCGTCATCGACGCGGGCGCGCAGTCGCGCATCCTGCACGTGTCGCAGGCGCTCGCCCTCGGCGCTGAGGAGCTCGCCGCCCGGTTCCCGGTGCTCGTCGCGCCGGCGCTGTACGTGGCATCCGACGCGGATCTCGACCTGCTGCGCGACTACGCCGCCGCAGGCGGGCACCTCATCCTCGGCATCCGCACCGGCTACGGCGACGAGGAGGCCCGGGCACGGGTCGAGGTCGCCCCGGCGCGGCTGCGCGAGGCGGCGGGCGTGCGGTACGAGGAGTTCTCCAACCTGCGCCACGACGTGCCGGTCAGCGGGAGCGGGTCGCTCGCGGCATCCGACGACGCGGTCGCCCGGCGCTGGGCCGACGGCCTCATCGCCGACGGCGCCGAGACGCTCGCGCGCTACGACCACCCGCGCTTCGGCGACTTCCCGGCGGTCACGACGAACGGGCACGGGTCGGGGCGCATCACCGTCGTCGGCACGGTGCCGTCGCCAGCGCTGGCGGCCGACCTCGTGCGCTGGGCGGTGCCGTCGCCGATCGCCGGCGAGCTCGCCGAGCTCGCGCCGGCCGGCGGCAGGCCCGTGACCATCGCATCGGGCGCCCTGCCGGACGGCCGCCGCGCCTGGTTCGTCTTCAACTGGGGATGGGAGCCGCAGGCCGTCACGCTCGCGGCATCCGTCACCGACCCCGTCACCGGAGACCAGCTCCCGACGGGCACCGATGTCTCACTGCCGGCCTGGTCGACGCGGACCTTCGTCGGCGAGTGAGCACCAAGGGATCGCCTGATCCGACCCAACCACAGAGAGAGTCATCATGAAGAAGGCACGCAAGACCGCACTGGCGCTGGTGACCGGCGCCGCCTCGATCGCACTCGTCATGTCGGGATGCAGCCCCAGCGGCGGAGGCGGATCCGACCAGGGTCCGGTCAGCCAGGACGACATCGACAAGGCGATGGAGACGCCCACGAAGCTCACCTTCTGGACGTGGGTGCCCGACATCGAGAACGAGGTCAAGCTCTTCGAGGAGAAGTACCCCGCGATCGACGTCAAGGTCGAGAACGTCGGCCAGGGCCTGCCGCACTACCAGAAGCTGCGCAGCGCCATCGAGGCAGGCGAGGGCGCACCGGATGTCGCACAGATCGAGTACCAGTACATCCCCTCGTTCGTGCTGCCCGAGTCGCTGCTCGACCTCACGCCGTACGGCGCCGACGACCTGGCCGACGACTACGTCGACTGGGCGTGGAACCAGGTCTCGCCCGCCGACGAGGTGTGGGCGATCCCGCAGGATGTCGGCCCCATGGGCAACCTCTACCGGGAGGACATCCTGGCTGCGGCCGGCATCACCGAGCCGCCCGCGACCTACGACGAGTACGCCACCGCCGCCAAGGCCGTGAAGGATGCCACGGGCTCGTACATCTCCAATCTCGGCGCCACCCAGGCCGGCCAGATGATCGGCTTCTTCTGGCAGGCGGGCGTCAAGCCGTTCGGCTACGACGGCGAGGAGACCGTGAAGATCGACGTCAACAGCGACGAGGCGAAGCAGGTCGCGGACTACTGGACGCAGCTGATCCAGGCCGACCTCATCTCGACCGACGTCGACTTCAACGACACCTGGTACCAGGGCCTGGCCAACGGCAAGTACGCCGGCTGGCTGACGGCCGCGTGGGGTCCGATCTTCCTGCAGGGCACCGCCGAGAACACGTCGGGCCTCTGGCGCGCCGCGCCGCTGCCGCAGTGGACGGACGGCGAGGAGGTCTCGGGCAACTGGGGCGGCTCGTCCGACGCGGTGCTCGCGTCGACGAAGAACCCCATCGCCGCCTACGAGCTCGCGAAGTTCATCAACAACGACGAGGAGTCGGCGATGAAGCTCGCGACGGAGCAGTTCCTGTTCCCGCCGCAGGTCTCGGTGCTCGAGGACCCCGCGTTCGTCGACCAGCAGTCGGAGTTCTACGGCGGCCAGGAGGTCAACAAGCTCTTCGCCGACATCTCGACGACGGTCGACACGGACTTCGAGTGGCTGCCGTTCATGGACTACGTGTACTCCAGCTACGAGGAGACGATGGGCACGGTGATCGCCGACAAGGGTGACATCTCGGCCGCGCTCGACACGTGGCAGGACCAGCTCGTGAAGTACGCGAAGGACCAGGGCTTCACCGTCGAGTGAGCCCGCGGGGCGCCCGCCGGCCGTTCAGCCCGCCACCGCAGGCCACGTGCGGGCGGGCGTCCCCACCCCGTCGTCCATCCACCACGAGAAGGAGCCCGTCATGTCGACCTCCCCGGCGCTCACCGCGGAGCGCCCGTCCGTGCCACCGCCGAAGCGCCGCACGAGCACCGCGAAGCGCAAGCAGTACCGAGCCGCGTACCTGTTCCTGCTGCCGTTCTTCATCGTGTTCATCACGATGCTGGTCGTGCCGCTCGTCTACTCGGGCTACCTGAGCCTCTTCGAGAGCAAGCTCATCGGCGGCGAGGTCTTCAACGGCCTCGGCAACTACGTGCGCGCCCTCACCGATCCCGCCTTCCTCGGCGGCCTCGGGCGCGTCGGCCTGTTCTTCATCGTGCAGGTGCCGATCATGCTCGGCCTCGCGCTGTTCTTCGCGCTCGCCCTCGACAGCTTCCGTGCCCGCGGGTCGAAGGCGATCCGGCTGCTGATCTACATGCCCTACGCGGTTCCCGCGGTCGTCGCCACCCTCATGTGGGGCTACCTCTACGGCCCCGACTTCGGCCCGCTCGCCCAGATGTCGCGCGCCCTCGGCTTCGGAACGCCCGAGTTCCTCTCGGCCGAGAACATGCTCGGCTCGATGATGAACATCGTCACGTGGGAGTTCGTCGGCTACAACATGATCATCATGTACGCCGCCCTGCGGTCGATTCCCGCCGAGCTCTACGAGGCGGCCGAGATCGACGGCGCGGGACAGTTCCGTCTCGCGTGGAGCGTGAAGATCCCGGCGATCCGCCCCGCGATCCTGTTGACCGTGATCTTCTCGGTCATCGGCTCGTTCCAGCTCTTCGCCGAGCCGAGCCTGCTGAACACGATCGCGCCCGACGTGATCACGAACTCGTACACGCCGAACTACTACGCCTACAACCTGGCGTTCATCAACCAGGAGCTGAACTACGCGGCGGCCGTCGCGTTCCTGCTGGGCCTCGTCATCGCGGTGATCTCGTACCTCGTGCAGCTCGGCACGCAACGCCGTGAGCGACGCGAACGGAGCATGCCATGACCTCCACCGAGACCCGCGCGGCCGTCACGGTCGGCGACGCCGCCGGCTCCCGCCGCGCCGCCCGGCACTTCGCTCCCGAGCGCCGCCGCAGCACCCTCCTCACGGTGCTGCTCTGGCTCTGCGTGCTCTACTTCGTGCTGCCGCTCTGGTGGCTGTTCGTCTCCTCCACCAAGGACAACGCGTCGCTGTTCTCGACGTTCGGGCTGTGGTTCGGCGGCGACTTCTCGCTGTGGGAGAACCTGCAGACCCTGTTCACGGTGCGCGACGGCATCTTCCTTCGCTGGCTCGTCAACACGTTCGCGTACTCGGTCTCGGCGGCAGCGGGCGCGACCCTGCTCGCCACCATGGCCGGCTACGCGTTCGCGAAGTACGAGTTCCCCGGCAAGAAGGCGCTGTTCAGCGCGACGCTGGGCGCGATCATGATCCCGCTCACCGCGCTCGCGCTGCCGACCTACCTGCTCTTCTCGGCGGCGGGGCTGACGGATACCCCGTGGGCGGTCATCGTGCCGTCGCTGGTGAGTCCGTTCGGGGTCTACCTCATGCGGGTCTACGCCGCCGATGCCATCCCCGACGGGCTCATCGAGGCGGCGCGCGTCGACGGTGCGGGCGAGTTCCGCATCTTCTGGCAGGTGGGACTGCGGCTGCTCGGCCCCGGCCTCGTCACCGTGTTCCTCTTCTCGCTCGTGGCGACGTGGAACAACTACTTCCTGCCGCTCATCATGCTGAACAGCTCCGACCTCTACCCGATCACGGTGGGGCTTGCGCAGCTGCAGTCGGCGGCGAACGCGGGCGGCGGCTCGCAGGCGCTGTTCTCCACCGTGATCACCGGATCGCTGGTGTCGATCGTGCCGCTCGTGCTCGCGTTCCTCTTCCTGCAGCGGTACTGGCAGTCGGGGCTCGCCACCGGCGGCGTGAAGGGATGATGGACCGATGACGATCTGGTACGGCGGCGACTACAACCCCGAGCAGTGGCCGCGCGAGGTGTGGGATGAGGACGTCACCCTCATGCAGCGCGGCGGCATCACCCTCGCCACGGTGGGCGTCTTCTCCTGGGCCCGGCTCGAGCCTCGTCCGGGAGAGTACGACTTCGCCTGGCTCGACGACGTGCTCGACACCCTGCACGACGGGGGCATCCGGGTCGACCTGGCCACGGCGACCGCGTCGCCGCCGCCGTGGCTCGCGAAGCGGCATCCCGAGACCCTGCCCGTCACCGAGCAGGGGGTGCGGCTCGCGGTGGGCAGCCGGCAGCAGTACTGCCCGAGCTCACCCGTCTACCGGGAGCGCGCGCGACAGCTCGTGACGCGACTCGTGGAGCGGTACGCGCAGCATCCGGCCCTCGAGCTCTGGCACGTGAACAACGAGTACGGATGCCACGTCAGCCACTGCTACTGCGAGGTGTCGGCCGCGGCGTTCCGCACCTGGCTCGAGGCGAAGTACGGATCGATCGACGGGCTCAATCGCGCCTGGGGCACGGCGTTCTGGTCGCAGCGCTACGACGGGTTCGACGAGGTCGAGCCGCCGCGCGCCGCGCCGAGCTTCCGCAACCCGACGCAGTTGCTCGACTTCGACCGGTTCTCGAGCGACGAGCTGCTCGCCTGCTACCGCTCCGAGGTCGAGGTGATCCGGGCGGCATCCGAGATGCCGGTCACCACGAACTTCATGGGGTTCTTCAAGCCCGTCGACTACTGGAAGTGGGCGCGCGAGGTCGACCTCGTCTCGGACGACACCTACCCCGATCCGGCCGACCCGATCTCGGTGCCGTATGCCGCCATGGTGCGCGACCTCATGCGCTCGCTCGGCGACGGGGCGCCGTGGATCCTGATGGAGCAGTCGCCGGGCGCGGTGAACTGGCGCCCCCAGAACGCGGCGAAGGCGCCCGGGCAGATGCGCGCGTGGTCGTACCAGGCGGTCGGACGCGGAGCCGACGGCATCCTCTTCTTCCAGTGGCGGCAGTCGGCCGCGGGCTCGGAGAAGTTCCACTCGGGGATGGTGCCGCACGGCGGCACCGACACGAGGGTGTGGCGCGAGATCGAGCAGCTCGGCGGTGAGCTGCAGCGGCTGTCGGGGCCCGAGGTCGGTCTCGAGGGCAGCCGCGTGCCCACGCAGGTCGCGATCGCCCTCGACTGGGACAGCTGGTGGGCCGTGGAGCAGCCGGCCTCGCCGACCTCGGTCTCCTACCTCGAGACCCTGTTCGCGTGGCATCACGCCCTCACCTCGCTCGGGCTGACCGTCGACTTCGTGCGAGCCGACGCCGACCTGTCGGGCTACCGGCTCGTCGTCGCACCGACCCACTTCGTCGCGACCGACGCGCAGCTCGAGAACCTGGCGGCGTTCGCGGAGGCTGGGGGCACGCTCGTCGTCGGTTTCGGCACGGGCATCACCGACGAGCACCTGCACGTGCGGCTCGGCGGCTACCTCGGCGAGCCGCTGCGGCGCACGCTCGGGGTGTGGATCGAGGAGTTCGCGCCTCCGGCCGCACCCGACCTCCGGGCCGTCGGCGGGGGAGCGGCACCGCCGGTCGCCCTCGACGGCGACGTGCTCGGCGGCGCGGCATCCGGTGCCGTCTGGGCCGAGTACGTGCGGGTCGAGGATGCCGCGACGGAGGCGACGTTCGCCGAGGGCGCGCTCGCCGGGTGGCCTGCCGTCACACGTCGCGGTGCCGCCGGCGGGGGAGGCGCGGCCTGGTACGTCGCCACGCTGCCCGAAGCCGAGGCGCTCGGCCGGCTGGTCACCCGGATCGTCGACGAGGCCGGCATCGAGCTGCCCTCGTCGGTCGCGCACGGCGGCCGGGTCGAGGTCGTGCGACGTGGCGGCCTCGTGTTCGCCATCAACCACGGCGCCGACGAGGTCGAACTCGTCGTCGAGGGCACCGACCTGCTCACGGGGTCGGGCGCTGCGGGCCTCGTGCTGCCGTCGCAGGGGGTGGCGGTCGTCCGACCCGAGTGAGCTCGCCCGACCTCCTGCGTGGCGCCGGCCGCTAGATCGGCAGCGAGCGGTCGTCGACGATCGTCTTCATGACGAGGGTCGACTCGACGCGCCGCACCCCGGGGAGCGCCGAGAGGCGTTCGTCCCACAGGCGCTGGTACGCGGGAAGGTCGGGCACGGCCACGCGCAGCAGGTAGTCGGGATCGCCGAACAGCCGCAGCGCCTGGATCACCTCGGGGATCTCGGCGACGGCGGCATCGAACGCGGGGATGGTCGCGCGGTTCGCCTGGTCCATGGTGACGAACACGAGCGCGCCGAAGCCGAGCCCGACGACCTCGGGATCGATCACCGCCCGGTAGCCGGTGATCGCCCCCGACTCCTCCAGCGCCCGCAGCCGCCGGTGCGTCGGCGACATGCTGAGCTGCACCCGCTCGGCGAGGTCGGTGAGGCTCAGTCGACCGTCGTGCTGCAACTCGGCAAGGATTCTCCGGTCGACGGCGTCCATGGGGTGGATTCTTCCACAGCTGGGCGCCGTAGCGGAGGAAGTTGGAACCACCTTCCAGCCGATCTTCCGTACGTTCGTCGTATCGGAACGACGATCGGGGACGCGATGGACGTGCAACTGCTGCTCGCCTGCTGGGCGATGATGACGTTCATGGTGCTCGTGCCCGGGCCCGACTGGGCCTACATCATCGCCGCCGGCACGAGTGATCGCACGATCGTGCCCGCGCTCGGCGGCATCCTCCTCGGCTATCTCGTCGCGGTGGCCGCGGTGGCGGTGGGGGTGGGCGCGACGCTGGCGGCGCTGCCGTGGGCGCTCGTGATCCTCACCCTGGCAGCGGCGGGCTACCTGTCGTACCTCGGCGTGCGCATCCTGCTGCACCCGCCCGCCGCGGCGACGGCCGGGGAGCCGGGCCCGCAGCGTGCGTCGAGGGCGTGGCGACGGCTGGCCCAGGGGGTCGGCGTGAGCGGACTCAACCCCAAGGGCCTGCTCGTGCTCGTCGTGCTGCTGCCGCAGTTCACGGATGCCGCGGGCGACTGGCCGATCCCGGTGCAGCTCGCGGTGCTCGGCCTCATCTTCGTGGGCAGCTGCGCACTGGTCTACTCCGTCGTGGGCGTCGGCGCCAAGGCCGTGATCCGTGCACGGCCGTCGGCCATGCGCGTGGTCTCGCGCGTCTCGGGCGCGGCGATGGTGCTGCTCGCGGTCGTGCTCGTGGCCGAGCAGCTGATGCACCTCACTCGGTAGCGTGGCCTGCATGGCCACTCCCGACTTCGTGCTCGAACTGCGCCGGCACCTCGGCACCCGTCCGCTCTCGTTCGTCGGCGTGACCGCGGTCATCGTCCGTGGCGACGAGGTGCTGCTGGGCCGCCGCTCCGACAACGGCGCGCTGACCCCCATCACCGGCATCGTCGACCCGGGTGAGGAGCCGGCGGATGCCGCGTGCCGCGAGGCGCTCGAGGAAGCGGGCGTGCGCATCCGGGCGGACCGCCTGGCGTGGGTGCACCAGATCCCGCGGATCACCTACGACAACGGCGACCAGGCGGACTACCTCGACCTCACGTTCCGCTGCACGTGGCTCGAGGGCGAGCCCTATCCGGCCGACGGCGAGATGACCGAGGTGGGATGGCGACGTCTCGACGACCTCGGCGACCTGTCGGAGGAGCAGCGGACCCGCATCGCCGTCGCCCTGGCCGAGGGCGACGCCCGCTTCGAGGGTGGCGCCTGACCGAGTTCGAGGGTGGCGCCCGACCGAGCCGGCAGCTGCGGCGCGGCGGCGGCGGGGGCGCGGCGTGGTGCGGCGAGTCGCACGTCGTTCGCTGGTCGCCGACGCGGCGGAGGCGCTAGGTTCGTGCCGTGCGCCTGAACGCCGCCGTCGCCGCCACGGCCTGCCTGGTCCTCTTCTCCCTCACCGGATGCCTCGCCACCCCGGTGGCGGCTCCCACGTCGAGCCCGTCGGTGTCACCGACGCCCGAGCCCGTGGCATCCGGCCCGCTCACCTGTGACGAGCTCGTGCCGGCCGAGGTCGTCGCCGCTGCCCTCGAGGGTGCTGACGGGGTCGCCGTCGAGCCCGTCGCGGCGGTGAAGGAGTCGGTGGCCTTCGACCAGGCGCTGCTCACCGGGGCCGGCGGACTCGCCTGCTCCTGGCGGGTGGGCGCCGGAATGCCCGAGTACAACGCGCCGAGCGACTGGGCCTACCTGACCGTCGAGCTGCTGCCCGGCGCGGGCGCGCAGTGGGTGCCGCTCGCCATGGGCGACGGGCCGTCGACCATGACGCGCCCGATCGACGGCACCGAGGCCTCCGTTGCCGGAGGCGACGCGGGATGGCGCCTCTCGGCGCCGGTGGCCGGCGGATGGATGCAGGCCACGCTCAGCGCGGCCGCGCTCACCTCGACTGGCGGCCGGTTCGCGGGGCTCGGCGCCGAGACGATGATGGACCGGCTCGCACAGGTCGGCGAGGCGGCATTGCCGGTGCTGCAGGAGGCGGATGCCTCGCGCCTCACCTGGCCCGCGGTCGCCGTGCGGCAGGGCGACGCGCTCTGCGCCGGCGACCTGGACGCGACGGGCATCCAGGACGCCCTCGGGGTGCCCGAGGGTTCGGCGGTCGAGATCGTCGCGAGCGAGCCGGATGCCGCCGCACCCGGCTCCTTCGAGGAGGCGGTCGCCGCCGCCGCCCGCACCTTCACCTGCGACGTCCGGGTCGACGGGAAGCCCGTGCTCGTGATCACGACCGCCCGGGGCTTCGCGTCCCTCTTCGATCGGTGGTCGGCGTCGGACGTGAACCTGGCGTTCACGCCGTTCGAGTTGGCGGATGCTCCGGCCGACGCCCGTGCCGTGGGAAACGGGGCGGAGAACCGGGCCGCGATCGCGTACCTCGCCATCGGCGACTCCCTCTACGCCATCGAGGGGGCGGCCGCGCCGGCGGTCGCCCAGGCGATCGTGTCCCAGACCTCCTGACCGTCACGACCATGATGCGCACCGCTGGGCGAACGCACCCGAACGTCGAGGTCATCGCACCCGGCATCCACTTCGTGCAGACGCCGCTCGTGAACTGGACCGTGCTGTCCGGCGACGGCACGCTCACGCTCATCGACGCCGGCTACCCGAGCGACCTGCGACGCGTCTCCCGCGTGCTCGACGACGTCGGCGGCGAGCTCACCACCGTGCTCATCACGCACGGGCACAGCGACCACATCGGCGCGGTCCGCGGGCTGCTGGCCGAGTGGCCGGATGCCGCGGTGCTGGCGTCGGCCGACGAGCTGCCCAACGTGACGCGCGAGGTGACGCACCAGGTGGGCGTGCAGGACCTGTTGCCGAGCCTCTGGCGGCCGTCGGTCATGGCATGGACGGCGCGCGCGATCGCGGCGGGCGGCCTCGCCGACGTGGGGGTGCCCGACCCGCGCCCGATCGAGCCCGGTCGCGAGCACCGCTTCAGCGGGCACCGGGTCATTCCGGTCCTGACGCCCGGGCACACGCCGGGCCACCTCATGTACTGGCTGCCCGACCACGGCGTGCTCGTCAGCGGCGACGGCATCGTCACGGGACATCCGACGTCTCGGGAGCACGGGCCGCATGTGCTGGCATCCATGTTCAATCACGACGACCCGGTCGCACACGCGTCGATGGCCACGGTGCTCGACGAGCTGCCGGTCGAGGTCCTCCTGCCCGGCCACGGGCCGTGGCTGCGACTGGGCTGACGGCGCCTTCCACCACACGGGCCGGCCGCGCAACCCCTGCACGCCGGGGGCGGCGGTGGCTAGCCTCGAGGAGGAACGCCGCCACGCGGCATCCGTCGACCGACCATCGTGGGAAGGGGAAGCGACACCATGGACATCACCGACAACGGGCCCGAGCCGAACGCCTTCGACATCGAGACCGCGACGAGGCAGAACGCGAACTACCGCACCGTCGCCTGGACCGGGAAGTACCTGCAGGTCACGCTCATGTCCATTCCGGTCGGCGAGTCGATCGGCCTCGAGTCGCACCCCGAGACGGACCAGTTCCTACGGCTCGACGCGGGGCGGGGCCGCGTGAAGATGGGGCCGTCCAAGGACGACCTGAGCTTCCAGGAGGACGTCGGCGACGGCTGGAGCATCCAGGTGCCCGCGGGCACGTGGCACGACGTCGAGAACACCGGTGACGTGCCGCTGCGGCTCTACACGGTGTACGCCCCCGTGCACCACGCGGCCGGCGCCGTGCAGCCGACCGCCGACGACGCGGAGAAGGCCGAGGAGACGGGCAAGGACGAGCCGCCGTCGTGGGCCGTCGAGCCCGAGGAGGGCGAGCCCGACCAGCACGCCTGAGCGGCGGCGCCACCCCGGCCTCGCGCGCGGCATCACGCTCCGGCGTCGCCGCGGCGAGTGTCGGAGGGGCGCCCTAGCGTGACGGCATGAGCGCCTCGGACTTCGACTTCATCCTCGGCCGATGGTCTGTGCGGCACGAGCGGCTGGCTGATCCGTTCGACCCGGGGTGCACGACCTGGACCACGTTCGAATCGAGCTCCGACGTCGCCCCGATCCTCGGCGGACTCGGCACGGCTGATGAGACCGTCGGCACGCTCGACGACGGCACGGCGTTCAACGGCTTCACCCTCCGCCTCTACTCGCCCGAGGCCGACGAGTGGGCCATCTGGTGGGCCTCCGTCGCCAACCCGGGCGTCCTCGACGATCCGGTGCGTGGGCGCTTCCACGACGGGGTCGGCACGTTCGTCGGCCCCGGGGAGCGCGACGGCATCACCTTCCTCGCGAGGTTCCACTGGATCGAGACGGCGACGGAGCATCCCGTGTGGGAACAGGACTTCTCGTTCGATGGCGGTGCGACCTGGGCGCCGATCAACTGGCGGATGGTGCACACGCGGCTCGCGGACTGAACCTGACCGGGCGACGGCTCAGGACAGGCCACGGTCAGGACAGCGCGACGATGAGGCTGAGTACCGCCAGCACCGCGACGACCGGCGTCATCGTGACGCGCTCGGGGCGGCTTCGCGACATCGCATTGAGCGGGATGCCGAGCACGAAGTAGGCGACGACGACCCACATGCCAACCGTCGACACCACGTCGGGCACGAGATCGATCGCGCCCACGCGGTCGAGGGCGAGCACGGCGATCACCGCGTAGATCACGATCGACGCGGCGCTGCCGACGCGGAGTCGCGGGGGGAGCACCTGGTGGGTGCCGCCCCACGCGAAGCGCCCGAGCGGCGCGCCGAGCACGAGCGCGAGCTGGAAGACGGCGAGCAGGGCGAGGATGACGGTCAGGGCGATCGCGGCGGGCACGGCGGCGAGCCTATCGCGGGCTCACCGCCGGCTTGGGTCAGGCATCGGCGACGTCGATGAGCACCTTGCCGACCGTGCCCGCCTCGACCGCGTCGTGCGCGTCGGCGGTGCGCTCGAGTGGGAACCTGGTCAGCGGCAGGCCCGCCGCCTCACCCACGTCGAGCGCGCCGTCGGCGAGCGCCCGGTCGAGGTCCTCGGCGGCGGCCGCCAGTGCCGCGTCGCCCACCGTGTAGAGCAGCATGAACTGGTAGCGCACGTTGAGCGCGAAGTGGTGACGCACGTCGAGCGTCATCTCGGCGCCGCCGTCGGTCGCGTAGACCGCGACGGTGCCGTGGTTGGCGAGCACCCGCGCGTTCAGCTCGGCGTTGCGCGCGGGGGAGACCTCGACGACCTGGTCGATCCCGTCGGGCGCGATGCCGCGGATCGCCTCAGCGGCATCGCCCTCGCGGTAGTTCACCACGTGGTGGGCCCCGGCCGCGGTGGCGAGCGCGGCCTTCTCGGGCGAGCTGACCGTGGTGATCACCCGCGCGCCCGCCCAGCGGGCGAGCTGGATCGCCGCGTGTCCGACGGCACCGGCTCCGCCGGCGACGAGCACCGTGCGTCCGTCGAGGGCGCCCGGTGCGAGCCGGGTCGGGCCGCCGTCGGCGACGGTGAGGGCACGGTGCGCGGTGATGGCGGGAACGCCGAGCGAGGCCCCGATGTCGAAGCTCGCGGCATCCGGGAGCCTGACGACCCGCTCTGCAGGAAGCACCGCGTACTCCTGTGCGGTGCCGGTCGGCCGGGCGTGCGCGGCGAGGAGCACCCATACCCGGTCGCCCACCTCGAGGTGCGTCACGTCGGCGCCCACCGCGTCGACGACGCCCGCGCCGTCCTGGTTCGGCACCACCTCGGGGAACGGGGTCGGCGTGCCGGGCCGGCCACCGGCACGGGCCTTCCAGTCGGTGGGGTTCACGCCCGACACGACGATGCGGACGCGCACCTCGCGTGCGCCCGGCTCGGGGAGCTCACGCTCCACGAGGGCGAGGACGGACGAGTCACCGGTCTGCGAATATGCGATCGCTCTCATGCTGAGGGCAACGCCGCCGATGGCGTCATTCTTCCAGTCGGTCCCGGATGCGCCCTTGACGACGGCGGTCGCCCGGAGGAGCCTGATCGCATCCGCAAACCGGCGAGGCGCGGGAGGCCGCGCGAAAGGGCACGGCACATGGAGCACACCGACCTCACCACCGAGCAGATCGCCCGCGCCTTCTCCAGCCATCGCTTCGAGGTCGCACTGCCGCACCTCGCCGATGACATCGTGTGGACGCTCGTCGGCACCGACCCCGTGATGGGCCGGAAGGCGGTGAAGAAGACGTGCGAGAAGACGGCCGAGTACCTCGCCGACGTGACGACGGAGTTCCAGCGGTTCCGGAGCGTCGTCGGCGAGGACAGCGTCGTCGTCGACACGCTCGCCCGCTACACGGAGGCCGACGGCGACGTCTCCGTTGTGGCCTCGTGCGACATCTACGACTTCGTCGACGGGCGCGTCACCGAGATCGTGTCGTACACCGTCGAGCTGCCGAGCTGACGGCGGCCGGACTCGGGCGGCGGCGACATGATGGCCGAGCCGGCGCGGCGGGCGGGTGGTCCGCCACGATGGGCGCTGCGGATGTCGGCGCCGTTCGCGATGGCGCTCGCCGGGCGCCGCTGGATGCCGCTCTGGGGGATCATCCACCATCGCGGGCGCCGCAGTGGCACGTACTACGCGACCCCCATCGCCCTCGTGCCCACCGTGGCCGACGACGTGTTCCTCATCGGACTGCCATGGGGCACCGGCACGAACTGGGCGCGGAACGTGCTCGCCGAGGATGGCGCGGTGCTCCAGTGGAAGGGCACCCTCCACCGGGCGACGGCGCCCCGCATCGTCGGCGCGGAGGAGGCGGCCGCCCTGGCGGAGCCGCGGTACCGGCCGGTGATCGCCCGGTTCCCGGCGGCGATCGTGCTACGGCGGGGCTGACGGGTCTCCCGCTCCTGCCCCGATGTCACAACCGGCGTGCGGCCGGTGTCTCCATGGCGACGGTACGAACTCGTGCACCAACATCGGAGGACACATGACCAACGCACCAACGGGCTGGCGGAGCCCTGGCCCTGCCCCGATCGCCCCTCGCCCGGCCGAAGTAGGCTCGCCCGCATGAGCGAAGACCCGTTCGTGACGCATCGCGGCCTGCTCTTCACCGTCGCCTACGAGCTGCTCGGCTCCGCGGCCGACGCCGAGGACGTGCTGCAGGAGTCCTGGCTGCGATGGAAGGACGTCGACCGGGGCGAGGTGCGCGAACCACGCGCCTACCTCGTGCGGATCGTCACCCGCCAGGCGCTGAACCACCTGCGCACCGTGTCGCGGCGCCGCGAGGAGTACGTCGGCGAGTGGCTGCCCGAGCCGCTGCTCACGAGTCCGGATGTCGCCGACGACGTCGAGCTCGCCGAGAGCGTTTCGATGGCGATGCTCACCGTGCTCGAGACGCTCGCACCCACCGAACGCGCGGTGTTCGTGCTGCGCGAGGTGTTCGACGTGCCCTACGACGAGATCGCCAAGGCGGTCGACAAGACGCCCGCCGCCGTGCGGCAGATCGCGCACCGCGCGAAGGACCACGTCGCAGCGCGCCGTCCGCGGGTGACCGTGGACCGGACCGAGCAGGAGGCCGTCGTGGCGAGATTCATCGCGGCCGTGAGCTCCGGCGACGTGCAGGGGCTCATGGACGTGCTCGCGCCCGACGTGGTGTCCGTCGCCGATGGCGGCGGAGTGGTGCGCGGGGCCGCTCGCCGGCCCATCGTCGGCGCCGACAAGATGGCGCGGTACCTCATGGGCGGGCTCTCGAAGCTCGACCGGCCGTTCACGGCTCGTCCGATCTGGGTCAACGGCCAGCCGGGCGTGCGCGTCGAGGTCGCCGGGGAGCTGGTCGGCGCGGTCAGCATGGACATCGCGGACGGGCGGATCGCACGCCTGTACTCCGTTGCGAACCCCGACAAGCTGGGCTGGCTCGACGAGGAGGCGGCGCTCACCCGCTGAGCAGCCCGTGTCAACCCCGCCGCCGACGTGGCGCGCCGGCCCTGATCGCGCCTACCGTGGCTGCAGGCGCGCCCTCGTGTGACGCGCGTCCCACGGGAGGCACGCATGACGGATCCGGCGACGCTGCTCATCCTCGGGGCCGATGGCGACCTCACGAGACGCCTGCTGCTGCCGGGGCTCGGCACGCTTCTCGCGGCGCATGAGACGGACCTCGAGGTGATCGGCTCGGGGCTGACCGAGCGCACCGAGCAGGAGTGGCGGGACCTCGTCGCCGATGCCGTCGAGGCGGTGCCGGAGCCGCGGCGCTCGCGGCTGCTCGAGTCGACGCGGTACCTGCGGGCAGACGCGACCGACGCGGACGCGCTCGCCGGCCTGCTCGCCGCGTGCTCGCACACGCCCGTCGTGTACTTCGCGCTTCCGCCCGCGGTGACCGCGCGGGTCTGCCTCGTGCTCGAGCACCTCGACGTGCCCGACGGGCTGCGGCTCGCCCTCGAGAAGCCCTTCGGCTCGGATCGCGACAGCGCCCACGAACTCAACGAGCTGCTGACCCGCATCGTGCCCGAGCGCCAGGTCTTCCGCATCGACCACTTCCTCGGCCGGGCGACCGTACTGAACCTCCTCGGCACGCGGTTCGCGAACCGCATGATCGAGCCGGTGTGGCACCGGGGCGCGATCGAGCGCGTCGACATCGTCTACGACGAGACGCTCGGACTCGAGGGCCGCGCCGGCTACTACGACGGCTCTGGGGCGCTCGTCGACATGATCCAGAGCCACCTGCTCGCCGTCCTCGCGCTCGTCGCCATGGAGCCCATCGAACGGATCGACGAGGTGGAGCTGCGCGATGCGATCGCGGCGGTGCTGCGCCGGACCGCCGTCTGGGACGACGATCCGGTGGCCTCCAGCAGGCGGGCCCGCTACGGCGCCGGCGAGATCGACGGGCGCTCCCTGCCCGCGTACGCCGAGGAGCCCGGCGTCGATCCGCAGCGCGGCACGGAGACGCTCGCCCAGGTCGTGGTCGGGATCGACACCGATCGCTGGCGCGGGGTGCCGTTCCTGCTGCGTTCCGGGAAGGGCCTCGGGCGCGCGCGCAAGATCGCCCGTGCGGTGTTCCGCCCTGCCGCGCCGATCGAGGGCCTCGAGGGCACGCCCCGTTCCGACTGGATCGAGCTCGACCTGAGCTCCGGCGAGGTTGAGATCGGACTGACGATGAACGGCGGCGGCGATCCGTTCGCGCTCGAGCAGACCACGCTCGTGGCCCAGCAGGTGCCGGGAGCCCTGCTGCCCTACGGCGAGGTGCTGAAGGGCATCCTCGGCGACGACCCGACCCTCTCGATCAGGGGTGACGTCGCCGAGGAGTGCTGGCGCATCGTCGAGCCCGTGCTCGCCGCCTGGCGGGCCGGTCGGGTGCCGCTCGACGAGTACCCGGCGGGGTCCGACGGACCCGAGGGCTGGCGGCAGCCCGACCCGGCCTAGCCGATCCGATCAGCGGATGCCGCGTGCCGCCGCCGCGGCACCTATCCCTGCACCGCGGCCGGCTGCGCAGCCAGCCATTCGGCGAACGTCGTCGTCGACAGCTGCGCGTCGGGGCCGGGAACGAGCTCGGTGCCCTCGAGCCGGGTGCCGAAGTAGTGCGCCTCGGGGTCGCCGACCACCCTGCGAGGGTCGCCCTTCGCTGCGAGCGCGGTGCGAACGAGCTCGTCCTGGCCGACGCGCTTGGGGCCGCCGATCTCGACGGTGCCGTTGACGGGTTCACCGGCGGCGACGCGTGCGACGGCGGCCGAGACGTCCGCGGCCGCCATCGGCTGCATCAGCCCCGTACTGAGCCGGGCCGTGCCGTCGACGGTGGCCTCGTCGGCGATGCGCCCGACGAACTCGTAGAACTGGGTCGCGCGCACGATGGAGAAGGGCAGCCCCGACTCCTCGATCAGCTTCTCCTGGGCGACCTTCGCACGCAGGTAGCCGCTGTTCGGCAGGCGGTCGGCACCGACGACCGACAGGGCGACGTGGTGCGTCACTCCGGCCTCGCGCGCGGCGTCGAGCAGGTTGTTCGTCGACGTGGTGAAGAACGCGACCACGTCGTCGTCGGCGAACGACGGGGAGTTCGAGACGTCCACGACGACGTTCGCGCCGGCGAGCACGTCGGCGAGGCCCTCGCCCGTGATGGTGTTGACGCCCGAGTTCGGCGACGCCGGGACGGCTTCGTGACCGTACTCGGCGAGGTGCTCGACGACCTTGGAGCCGATGAGGCCCGTGCCTCCGATGACGACGATCTTCATGACTGGTGCCTTCCGTCAGGGCCGCGGTGTCTCCGCTGCCGTCATCAAGCTCTGACCGGGTCGCCGACCGATCTGTGACGGAATGAGCCGAAGACGCATCGAGCCGCCGCGTTCATCGATTCCAGTGCGAGAGCTTGCCGGCGGACGTCGTCAGCCACAGCCGCTCGATGGTGCCGCCGCCGAGGTCGAAGGAGAGCACACCGAGCACCTGCCCGTCGGTGCGCCGCAATGCAAGCGCGGGGGCGCCGTTCACGTGCACGGCGTCGATCGCGGCATCCGCCCGGTTCGCCAGTCGTTCCCGCAGCACGCGGATGACGCGGGCGCGGCCGTGTACCTCACCCCCCGTCTCGTCGCCGGCATCGATGGAGAGGCGGATCTCGGGGTTCAGCACGCTCGCCAGCGCCAGCTCGTCGCCCTGCTGCAGGGCGGCGCGGAGGCGGGCGGCGCAGACGTCATGACGCACGGGGGCTCACCGCGGCGAGCTTCTCGGGGTTCATCATCCAGAGCACCTGTTCGATGCCGTTCGCCGCGGCGACGACGGTGACCACCGCGAACGTCACGCCCTCCCTCGAGAGGAGGACCGAGGGCTGGCCGTTCGTCTCGACGGGGCTCGTGGTGACGCCCTCCCAGAAGTGCGTGTGGAACGCACGGATGAACTTCGCGACCCGCTCGCGCCCGATCACCGGGAACTTCGACGCCCGCACGACGCCGCCGCCGTCGGAGTAGGACACGACGTCCTCGGCGAACAGGTGCTCGAGCTCCTCGAGGTCGCCGGTGCGTGCGGCCGCGAGGAACGCGTCGAGCAGGCGGCGCTGCTCGGCCTGGGTGACCTCGCGCCGTCGTTCGCCCGCGAGGTGCTTGCGGGCGCGGCTCACGAGTTGACGGGCGGCGGGTTCGGAGACCTGCACGATCTCGCAGATCTGGTCGTAGGGGTAGGCGAACGCCTCGCGCAGCACGTAGGCGGCCCGCTCGGTGGGCGTGAGCCGTTCCAGCATCACCAGCACGGCGAAGCCGAGCGCCTCGGCACGTTCGGCGCCGAGGGTGGGATCGGCGCTGGTGTCGACCGGCTCGGGCAGCCACGGGCCGATGTAGGTCTCGCGGCGGGCGCGTGCGGACTGCAGCGCGTTGATCGCGAGGCGCGTCGTCGTCGTGGCGAGGAACGCGGGCGGGTCCTGCACGACCGATCGGTCGGTGCCCTGCCAGCGCAGCCAGGCATCCTGCACGAGGTCCTCGGCCTCCGACGCACTGCCGAGCATGCGGTAGGCGATGCCGAAGAGGCGCGGTCGCACCGCGGTGAAGACGTCGAGCGCGTCGTCGAGGTTCGCATCCATGTCGGTCCTGTCCCGTCGGCGGATGGGGCCGCATCCGCCCCCTGACAGCTGAGACCGGATGGCGCGCGCGGATGTGACGGCATCCGGGGAAGATTCTGCACCGGATGCCGCGGGGGCGCGAGACCCGATGCGGGATCCCGCGCGCCCGAACCGGCCTGCACCGCCGCGGACGGGCTCGGCGGCGGACTACGCGGCGGCGCGCTCGGCTGCGACGGCGCGGACGGCCTCGAGGATCGTCTCGGCGACGGCCTCGGGCTGCGAGACGCTCGTCGCATGCGAGGCGCCCGCGAGCTCGTTCGTGCTGCGGGAGCCGGCGCGCTCGGCTCCGGCGCGGAGCACGGCGGCCGGGATGTTGCGGTCCTCGCTGCCGAACACGTGCCACGACGGACGGTCCTTCCAGCCGGGCACGGTCGCCTGCACGGCGTCCTTCAGCGCGGCCTCGGTGACGGGCCGCTGCGTCGCGCCCATCAGGCCGGCGACCTGCGCCGGGACGTCGGCGGCGAACTGCTCGTGGAATCGGTCGCGCCGGATGACGAACTCGATGCCGCCGGTCGCGATCGGGTGTGCGTCGAGCGCATCGCCGAGGGTCGAGCCCGGCGCGCTCGCCGAGAGCGAGAACGCACTGTCGCCGGTCTCGGGCGTGAATGCCGACACGTACACGAGTGCCGCGACCTGGTCGTTGTCCGCGGAGGCCTCGCTGATCACGAGCCCGCCGTACGAGTGGCCGACGAGCACGACCGGCCCCTCGACGGCGGCAACGACGTCGCGCACGTATGCGGCATCGCCGTCAAGGCGGCGCAGCGGATTGGCGGCCGCGACGGAGGTGACGCCCTCGGCGTGGAGCCGTTCGATGACGCCGTTCCAGCTGGCGGACTCGGCGAACGCGCCGTGCACGAGCACGACGGTGGGATTCTGGCCTGACATGGTGGGTCCCTTCTCGACCTGGCGCCCGTGACCCCACGGGCGGTGTGTTGCAAGCTCAGACCGGGCGGATGACTCGGCTGTGACGCATTCGCGCGGATCGCCGCGAGCCCCTAGGGCGTGGATGCCGCGGGCGCGGCGTCGGCCAACGCGGCGGCCAGCCCGTTCAACTGCAGCCGCGTGCTCCCAACGAGGTGAGCGACGTCGTGAGCCGGGATGTCGGTGAGTGCGAAGAAGCGGTACTGCTCCGTCCACTCGAGCTGCGTGCCGGCGCCATCGGCGGAGAGCCCGATGGTGCGCAGCGCCGCCCACCGCAGCACGTCGTCGATGCGCACGCTGTAGCTCAGCACGATGCGCTCGTCGGGCACGAGGTCGATGAACGTCGACGCGTACTCGACGTGCTCCTCCCGGTCGGGCATGGCGAAGACCGTCGTGGCGATCTCGCGGCCGCCCACCCGGAAGTCGAGCGCGTAGGTCTGACGTGCGCGATCGCCGGGCTGCCGGAACCACCTGCGACGGATGGGCTCGTCCCGGAACGCGGCGAACACCCGCGCGGTCGGCGCGTCGAGCCGTGCCGTCTCGGTGAACGCGCCGCCCACGGGTGCGGCCGGACCGGGGGAGCTCACGCCGCCGCGCGTGTCAGTGGCCGGTTGCTGCGGAAGATTCCGTCGGGATCGACTCGCTGCTTGACCGCCGCGAGCCGGTCGACGACGTCGGCGGGGTAGGCGTCGGCGAGCGTGGATCCGAGCCCGAGGAAGGTCGGCACCGTGCGGTCGCCCGGATGCCGTTCGACGAGGTCGCGCAGCGGCTGCAGCGCGGGGCCGGGATCGAGGGTCGGGTCGAACAGCACCACGCCCGAATTCAGGAACCCGCCCGCGTGCACCGCGCCCACCGCCGAGGACTCGGCCCCGAGCTCATCCGCGATGGCACCGCCGAGCGCGCGCACGCTGCACCGCATGAGGCCGAGGTCGGCGCCGGCGAGGAACGCGTCGACGAACTCGCGCGCGAACGCCTCGTCGAGCCGGTCGATCGAGCCGCCGAAATCGGCACTCGGCATGGGGTCGACGGGCTCGGCGGCCACGGCGGCGAGGGAACCGATGGTGAACGGCGTGAGCGTGTTCGCGACCGGCTCGGCCACCGCGATGAGCCGGTCGGCGTAGGAGCGCCCCGTGTCCTCGTCGCCGAGGTGCACGAGGGCGACGGTGGCGAGGGTCTGGCCGCGCAGTGGCGGCGGCAGCATCGGCAGGTCGGGGAACCGGGCCATGCCGATGTCGAGTCCGAGCTCGGGCATGTCGCGTGCCAGCTCGAACGCGGCGGCGAGCACGTCGACGGCGTTGCGCGCCGGGAAGGCGAGGCTGCCGCCGAAGAGGGACTCGCCGGGATACAGCGACAGCTCGATGGCGGTGACCACGCCGAACAGGCCGCCCCCGCCGCGCAGCGCCCAGATCAGGTCGGCGTCGTCGGCGTCGGTGACGCGGCGGATCTCTCCGGCGGCATCCACCAGCTCGACGGCGATGATCGAGCGCGCGGTGAGGCCGTAGCGGCGGCTGAACATCGACTGCCCGCCGTTCAGCGCGAGCCCCACGACGTTGACCTCGGGGTTCGACCCGGCGAGGGCGACGAGCCCGGTGCCGTCGAGGCGCTCGAGCACGCGGCCCCAGTTGACGCCGGCGCCGACGCGCAGCAGCGGGGACTCGAGGTCGACCGTGATCTCGTCGAAGCGCGACGGGCGGATGAGGACCACGCCCGAGAGGTCGCCGTCGGCTCCGTGGCCGTTGGGCTGGGTCGTGACGCCGTAGCCGCCCGCGCGCGCCGCGCGCACGATCGCCTGCACGTCGGCGACCTCGGCCGGGGTGGCGATCGCTGCCGGGCGCTGGTCGACGGCGAGGTTCCAGGCCAGTCGCGCCGTGTCGTAGTCGGGATCGCCCTCGAGCACGAGCGTGCCCCCCAGGTCGGATCGGAGTCGGTCGAGGTGCGTGGAGTCGGTCATCGTCATCCCTTCGGTCCGTCGCCCAACGTATCGCCGGGCACCGACAGTCGGAAGGGGAGCACCCGCCCGCGGCATCCGTTCGTCACTGTCGGGGCGCCCCCGTACGATCCGGGTATGACCGAACCGGCCGAGGCGAAGTACGACGTCAAGCGCGCCCATCGCGAGCTGTACGCCCCCTCGGCGAAGGGGTTCGCCGTGGTCGAGGTGCCGCCGATGCGCTACCTCGCGGTCGACGGCCACGGCGATCCCAACACCGCCCCGGTCTATCGCCGGGCGGTCGAGGCGTTGTTCGGCGTCGCCTACGCGGTGAAGTTCGCGAGCAGGCGCGCGCTCGGCCGCGACCTCGTCGTCGCGCCGCTCGAAGGGCTCTGGTGGGCCGAGGACGCCCGTGCGTTCGTCGCGCGCGACAAGGCCTCGTGGAACTGGACCATGCTGATCGCCCAGCCCGACTGGATCGACGACCAGGCGGTCGCCGCCGGCGTCGAGGCGGCGCGCGCGAAGGCGGCGAAGGGCGGCGGCGACGCGAATCCGGCACTCGACGGGCTCCGCCTGCTGCACCTGCACGAGGGCACGTCGGCCCAGATCCTGCACGTCGGCTCGTACGACGATGAGGCGCCGACGCTCGCAGATCTGCACGACGAGTGGATGCCGCAGCACGGCGTCACCTTCAACGGCCCGCACCACGAGGTCTACCTCAGCGACGTACGCCGCACCGCTCCCGAGAAGCTGCGCACGGTGCTGCGCCAGCCGGTGCGCCCTCGCTGATCCGCGGGATACTGGAGGGAGGATCGCCACCCGAGGAGGCGACGTCATGGCCTTCGACACCCCGAACGGAACGCGCGGAGCACGCCAGCCAGGCCACAGCCGGATCGAGCAGTGGGGCAACCGGATGATGGTCGATCGCATTCGCCGTAGGGGAGACCGCAGCGGCACGAAGCTCGTGCTGGTCACGGTCGGGAGCAAGACCGGCGAGGAGCGGATGAACCCGGTGCGCTGGTTCCCCGCCGGCGGCGACGCGAGGTTCATCGTCGCGTCGGCGTCAGGCGCGGCGAAGAACCCCGCGTGGTACGGGAACATCCGCGCCCATCCCGACCGGGTGCGCATCGAGTACGCGGGGCAGCGGATCGACGTCGTGCCCGAGCAGCTGCACGGGGCCGAGCGCGCCGCGGCGTGGGCGCAGATCACCGCCGCCGCCGACGGCTTCGCGAAGTACGAGCGCATCACCGACCGGGAGATCCCCGTGATCCGGCTGACGCCGCGCCAGAACGGCGCATAGCCATGCACGCCGTCATCGGCAGGCTCGTCGCCGCGATGAATCTCCACGACCTCGATGCCATGGTCGCCCTGTTCCATCCTGAGTACGACAGCCGGCAACCTGCGCATCCCGGGCGGACCTTCGTGGGCAGGCAGCAGGTGCGCGCGAACTGGCGAGCGATGTTCTCGGGCATACCCGACTTCCGAGCGGAGCTCGTCCGGTCGACGCAGGACGGCGACCTGGAATGGTGCGAGTGGGCGTGGACGGGCACCCGCTCCGACGGGCAGCCGTTCGACGTGCGCGGGGTCACCCTGTTCGAGGTCCGCGAGGGCCTCATCGTGGCCGGGACCCTCTACGTCGAGGACCTCGAGCGTGACGCGGGCGACATCGAATCGGCGGTCGAACGGCTCTCGGGTGCCCGTCCCGGCGACGCCTGACGCGCTCACTCGGGCCGGTTGCCGGCCTCGCCGTTGATCGTGAACGGCGTCGTCACGCCCTCGTACATGACGTGCGCGACGAGTCCGTCGACGGCGTGCGGGAGCGTATGGCAGTGGTCGCTCCAGATCCCGGGGTTGTCGGCGAGGAACGCGATGTCGTACCGTTCGCCGGGGTGCACGTCGAGCGAGTCCACGATCCACGGACTTCCGGATGCCGCGACCCCGTCGCGGGCGAGCACGACGACGTGGTGCCCGTGCAGGTGCATCGGGTGCACGTCGCCCGAGTCATTCCGCAGGTGCATGACGACCACGTCGCCCTCGCGCACGTGGAACATCGGCACATCGGGGAACATGCGCCCGTTGATGGTCCAGAAGTTCCCGGGGCGTCCGTCGATGAGGCCGAAGCGACGAGCGATCACGTAGTCGTAGGCGCGGTCCGGCGACGTCGGGTCGAACGACAGGCGAGCGGATGCGCCGTAGGCGAGGAGGTCGAGCGTCTCCGACGGCTGTCGCGCGGCCGGGGCGGATGCGCCGGGGTCGCCGACGAGGACGCTGCGGGCGCCGCCCACCTGCAGGCGCGCGACCTCGCCCGCCGCGGGTGCGCGCACCGCGACATCCGCTCGCCCGCCGGCCGGGATGAGGAGCCGGCGGTCGCGCACTTCGCCGGGGCCGTTCACGTCGTGGCCGTCGACGGCGAGCACGCGGTACGGCGCCGCCGACCAGACGGACGCGGTGCCCTGGTCGCTGTTGATCACGCGCACGCGAACGGTGTCGCCAGGCGCTGCGGCGACGTGTGCGTCCTCGACGCGCCCGTTCAGGGTGTGCTGGCCGCCGTACACGTGCAGGAGTGCCGTGACGTCGGCCTCGGTCGCGACGGCGGGCGGCTCGGCCGGCTCGATGACGACCGCGCCGAGGAGCCCGCCCACGACCTGCTCGTGCGAGACCTGGTGCGAGTGGTACCAGTACGTGCCGGCATCCGACGCCTCGAACCGGTAGACGTGGCGGCCGCCCACCGGCACCGCGTCCTGCGTGATGCCGGCGACCCCGTCGGCGGCGTTCGGCACGTCGATGCCATGCCAGTGCAGCGTCGCCCCGTCGGCCACCGACTCGTTCACGAACACGACCTCGACGAGGTCGCCCTGCTGCGCTCGGATCTCGGGACCGGGGGAGGTGCCGTTGACGGTGTACCCCTCGACGGTGCGGCCGCCCGGCACGTCGATCGACTCCTGCCGGGCCACGAGCTCGACGCGCACGTCGGCCGGGCGGTCGGGGTCGGCCGTCAGCGAGGTGACGCTGACCTCGCCGGTCGAGCCGCCGCTTCCGGATGCCGCGGACGCACCGGGCCCGCCGGCGGCGTGCTCCGCGTGGCCGCTGTGCCCGTGGGCGCCCGCCCCACGGTGCCCCGCCCCCATGTCCATCACCGAGTACTCGCCGAGCAGCGTGGAGCTCCAGGCGAGTGCGCCGGCGCCGAGCGCGGTCGTCACCGCGAGGCCGACCGCGAGCCTGCGGACGAGCTCACGCCGCGACGGCATCGGTCGTCGCCTCCTCGGCGCCCTCGTGTGCTGCGGGGCGTCGGACGCGGAGCGCCGCGACCGTCGCGGCGGCGACGACCGCCAGTGCGTTGGCGCCGTGGATGAGGCCGAGGTACGGCCCCCCGACGATCGAGAACCCGAGCGTCACCTGCAGCACGACGAGGCCGAGCGTGATCGCGGCCCAGAGCTTCGCGCCGCGCACGCGCACGAAGAACGAGACGACCAGCAACGCGATCGCGAGCAGCGGGATGAGGCCCGCGCCGACGATCCCGTGGATCGCGAACCCGAGCTCGCCGACGCCTCCCGCCTGGAAGCTCTCCAGCAGCGCCTTGTCGACGACGCCGCCCTCCGCCACGAGGTTGAGCATGCCGCCGAACGCGAAGGCGACGGCGGCGGCCTGCACGACGACCGCGCCCGCGATGGTCCAGGCCAGGCCTGCGTAGATCCTGCGCATGAGCTTCACTCCCTGTCTCGTGCGGCGCGCCGTCGTGGCATCCGCTCGACCCCGACCTTCGCGGAGCCGTGGCCCCGCGGGAACGCAGCAGGCCGGATGCCCCGTGGCGGCGCACCGCCCAGGTGATGGAGGCCAGCCCCCAAGGGCTGGTGCGGATGCCCCTCTCCCGCCGGCCGCCCGGGAGGAGGACCATGGGGGTGTGGATCGCAGGTGGGTGTGCCTCGCGACGCTCGGCCCGATCGGGGTCGCCGCGCTGGTCTACGTCGTCGTCGTCCGCGGGTTCCTCGACCCCGACGTCAACTCGGACCACGGCCTCGCCTGGCCGCTCCTCGGCGCACTGCCGCTGTTCGTGTTCGGCATGTGGCTGCTCACGGTGTCGGCGTCGCGGATCGCGGTGCTCATCGCGCTCGGCGCAACGGCGATGCTCGTGGGCTCGGCCTACGAGACCTTCCTGCACCGCAACCTCGAGATCCTCGCGGAGCCGTGGTTCCCGCTCGTCAACGTGCTCGGCCTGACGGCCGATGCTCTGGCGACGTCGACGCTGCTGGTCGTCTTCGCCACCTTCCCCTCGGGCGTCCCGGAGCGCCGGTGGCAGCGGATCGCGGTCGTGTTCCTCTGGACGCCGTTGCTCGCGGGCCCGCTGACGCTGCTCACCTCCCCATACGTCGTGATGTCGCCGTTCATCGGCATCAGCGGCGACGCGATCCCCAACCCCTATGCCGTGCCATGGCTCGAGTGGGCGTACCCGGGCGTGCTCTTCCTGGTCGTCCAGTCGTGGGCGGCCGTCGCGCTCGGGGTGACAATCCTGGCGTCCCGTGCGCTCTTCGGGTCGCCCGAGGTGCGGGCGGGCACCCGGGTCATGGCCCTCGCCGTGGGGTCGGCGATGGTCGCGTTCGTGCTCTGGACGTTCGCGCCGGGCGTCCCGGGCATCGAGTTCCTGGTCTACGCGTCGATGATCGCCATCCCGGTCGCGGCGATCCACGGCATCCTCCGGTACGGCGCCTTCGACATCGGGCCGGGCGAGCGCGGCGCGCTCGTCGAGCGATCGTCGAATCTGCTCATCACGGTCGTCTACGCCGCCGGGGTCGCGACGCCCGCGCTGCTGTTGACGCCCCCGCTGCGAACCGTGCCGGCGATCCTGCTCACGACGATCCTCGCGGTCGTGCTGCTTCCGGCCCGCAGCTGGATGCAACGGCGCCTGCACCTGGCCCTGTTCGGCGATCGCGAGCGGCAGTTCGGGATGCTCAGCGAGCTGGGCGCGCGCCTCGAGCAGGCGGGCGAGCCCCGCGACCTGGTCGCGCACCTGGCCGCCGGCGTGCGCGACGGGCTCGACGCCTCGTGGGTGCGGATCCGACTGGTCGGAGCGGACGGCGGGCTCGCCGAATCGCCCGCGGGCACCGTCGGCGACGTGGCCGGCGAGTCGGCGGAGTCGGCCGACCTCGTCCACGCCGACGAGACGCTCGGCCGCATCGAGGTCGGACCCCGCCACCGCGGCGAGTACAGCGACGCCGAGCGGATGCTGCTGCGCACCGTCGCGAGCCAGGCCGCGGCATCCGTCGCGAACGTGCGACTCTCCAGCCTGCTCGCCGAGCAGCTCGTCGAGCTCACCGCGTCGCGGGAGCGGCTCGTGGCCGCGCAGGACGACGAGCGCCGGCGGCTCGAGCGCGACCTGCACGACGGCATCCAGCAGAACGTGGTCGCGCAGATCGCGGGTCTGCGCCTCGCCCGCAACCGCCTGCAGCGGGGCGAGCTGACGCCGGCGGAGCTGGCGGAGCTGCAGGACCAGGCACGCGAGACGCTCACCGACCTGCGCGAGCTCGCCCAGGGCATCCATCCGCCGGTGCTGAGCGACAACGGCCTCGTGGCGGCCGTCGAGTCGGGCGTGGCGCGGTATCCGATCCCGCTGTCGGTCGAGGCCGATGCTGCGGTTCGGGCGGAGCGGTATCCCGACGAGGTCGAGACGACCGCGTACTACGTGGTGCGCGAGGCGCTTGCGAACACCGCGAAGCACGCCGATGCGACGCACGCCTCGGTGGCGCTCGCGCGATCGAACGGGCACCTGCGCATCGCGATCACCGACGACGGTCGCGGACTCGGTACGGTGTCGCCGGCGTCGGCCACGGGTGGGGGGCTGGCGAACATCCGCGACCGTGTGGCCGCCCTACGCGGCACGGTGCAGGTGTCGACGGCCGAGCCGTCGGGAACCGGTACGACCGTGCTGGTGGACCTGCCAGTGAACGGGATCCCCGGCGCACCCGCCACAGCAGACGGTGATCGCCTTGGATGACGTGGGAGTGCTGCGCGTCGTCATCGCCGAGGACAACTACCTCGTGCGCGAGGGCCTCCGGCGCCTGCTCGAGGACTCGGGCGAGGTCGACGTGGTCGCGTCGGTCGGCAACGGCGTCGAGCTGCTCGACGCGGTGCGGCGACTCGCGCCCGACGCCGTGCTCACCGACATCCGGATGCCGCCCGGCCACCACATGGAGGGGATCGAGGCCGCACACGCGATCCGCGCCGCCTCGCCCGCGACCGGCGTGGTCGTGCTGTCGCAGCACGCCGACGAGAGTTACGCGCTGGCCCTCTTCGATGACGGCTCGGCGGGACTCGGCTACCTGCTGAAGGACCGGATCGGCGACCTCGAGGACCTCGTGCACGCGCTCCGGGAGGTGTGCACCGGCGGTTCGGTGATCGACCCGCAGATCGTCGACACCCTGGTGCGGCGGCGCAGCGCCGCCGGCGCGTCGAGCCCGCTGGCGGCGCTCTCGCCGCGGGAGCTCGAGGTGCTGCGGGAGATGGCGGCGGGCAAGACCAACGCGGGCATCGAACAGGCGCTGTTCCTGTCGTCGTCGACGGTCGAGAAGCACGTGAACGCGATCTTCACGAAGCTGCGCCTGCCCGAGTCGGGCGTGCACCGGCGGGTCGCCGCGGTGCTCGCGTTCCTGCAGAACACGAGCGCCTGACCGGCCGCCGGGGGCAGCTCACAGCGCGACGCTGCTGAGCACCTCGGTCGCGGCGATCTTCAGGGTCCCGCCCTCGTCCACGAAGCGGTACGCCGTGACCTCCTGCACCACGCTGCCGTCGGTGAACGTGTACGTCAGCGTCGCCTGGCCCTGGTCAGGGGCGGTCGCCGTCACGTCCGAGATCTGCACGGCGGCGACGGTGGACCAGAAGTCCTCGTAGGCGCCCCGCCCTCCGACGTGGTTCTCCTGGTAATCGGCCGTCATCATCGTCCAGGCGGTGTCCAGGTCGCTGGGCACGAGGGCGTAGTAGCCGGTCAGGGTGTCGACGACCCGCTGCTCGGGGGTCGCGGGCTGCGGCGTCGGCGTCGGCGTCGGCTCGGCGGACGCGCTGGGGCTCGGCGCGGGTGCGGGTTGCGGCGCGGGCTCGGGCGACGGGGTGGCGGACGAGGTCGCGGTCGCGGGCGCGGATGACCCGCCGGCCTCGGGCGCCGCCCCCACGTTGCCGGCGTTCGAGAACAGCGCGCCGAGGACGACCGCGCCGCCGGCGACGAGCAGGCCGAGCACCACCACGGTGGCGACCACGAGCCCGCGGCGGCGTGGGGCCTGCCCGGCGTGCGCGGGCGCCGCGTCGGGCGACGGCGGTTTGGGGCCGGCGGCGACGTCGTCGGATGAGGTGGACGGCTGCAGGAGCCACGCCAATGCCGGGGGAGGAGGGTCCGGTTGCAGGCGCTCGGTCGTGGCGGTGGGCGATCCTGCCGCGTCAACCGGCTCGCGAACCGCGCCGGATGCCTCGCCCAGCCGCTCGGTCGGCGCGGCCACCGTCGGTGGGTCCGGCTCGGATCCGTCGTCGAGCCGTTCCGTCGTGGACTCGATGGAGGTCGCGGCATCCGCCGGCCATGCCCCCGCGGCCGCGCCCGCCCCCGCGCCCGGGGCCGCGCCCGCCGCGAACGGCACCGTCGGCAGCTCGGATGCCGCGGCATCCGCTGTGCCCTCGTGCATGGCCGCGAGGCGGGCGGCGACGGTCTTCATGCTCGGGCGTCGCCTCGGGTCGGACGCGAGCATGCTGCGCAGCAGCGGATCCAGGGCGCCGGCACGCTGCGGGGCAGGGAAGTCGCCACGGGCGACCCGGTGCAGGAGCGCGAGCGGGTTGGGGTCGGCGCCGAACGGCGGCCGGCCCTCGAGCATGGTGTACATGGTGGACCCCAGCGAGAACACGTCGGAGGCGAAGCTCGTGGGCTTGCCCTGCGCCACCTCGGGGGCGAGGAAGGCCGGGGTGCCGTGCACCATGCCGGTGGCCGTGATGGTCGCGTCGCCGAGGGCGTGCGAGATGCCGAAGTCGCTGATCATCGCCGAGCCGTCCTCGGTGATGAGGATGTTGCCCGGCTTCACGTCGCGGTGCACGATGCGCAGCTTGTGGGCCGCCGCGAGGGCCGAGGCGACCTCGGCGCCGATCCGCGCCGTCTCCCGCGGGCTCAGGGTGCCGCGCTCCCGGAGGAGCGCCGACAGCGGCGTCGACTCCACCAGCTGCATCACGATGCACGGCTGCCCCTCGTGCTCGACCACGTCGAACACGGTGACCGCGTGCGGATGGTGCAAGCCGGCCGTGATGCGCGCCTCTCGCATCGCCCGGTCAGTCGCGGCCTCGCGTTCGCGGTCGCTGAGGTCGGGCTGGGTGCGCAGCATCTTGAGGGCCACGTCGCGGTGCAGCCGCTCGTCCCACGCATGCCAGACGACGCCCATGCCGCCCGAGCCGATCAGCTTGACCAGCCGGTAGCGGTCGGCGACGAGGGTCGTCGGACTGCTCATGGAGCTCGCTCCTTCGGGTTGGCACGACGCTACGCCGGACGGGCGGTTTGCTCACGGGCCTTGCGGCGGCGGCTCCGGTGTGGAAGGAGCGTTGCAGAACTGCAACTCAAAGGTTGCATCGACCCGAGATAGATGCAACCATTAGGTTGCAGACAGCCGAACAGGAGAAACCATGGACACCACTCGAGACGGGAAGACCCGGCCGGCCGCGGTGCTCGGCGTCCTGTTCGCCGGAGCGTTCGTGATGGGCTGCGCCGAGATGCTCGTCGTGGGCATGATCGATCTCATCGGCGCCGATCTCACCGTCTCGGTTCCCGCCGCGGGCGTGCTCGTCACGGCCAACGCGCTCGGGCTCGCGATCGGCGGCCCGGTGCTCACCTTCCTCACCACGCGATTCGATCGCCGGCCCGTGCTCATCGCGGCGACCGGCGTGTTCGTCGTCGCGAACCTGCTTCCCGCCCTGTTCGCCGACTACCCGCTGTTCGTCGTGGCACGGGTCGTGATCGGCGCCGTGCAGGGACTGTTCATCGCCGCCGCCATGGTGACCGCGACCTCGGTCGTCCCGAAGGAGCGCACGGGCCGGGCGATGGCCGTCATCATCTCGGGCTTCGCGCTGTCGAGCGCGCTCGGGCTGCCGATCGGCACGCTGCTCGGCCAGGCGGTCGGCTGGCGGGCCTCATTCGGCGCCGTCGTGGCAGCCGGCGCCGTCGTGCTCGTGCTCGCGATCGTCGTGCTGCCCTCGGTGCCCACGCCGCCCGGCCACGGCGCCGTCGGGCAGGCCCGGCACGCATTCGCCCCGCGTGTGCTCGCCGTGCTCTCGGTGAGCTTCCTCACCTTCGCCGCCATGCTCGCGGCCATCACCTATCTCGTGCCGTTCCTCGACCAGGTGACGGATGTCTCGGGACCGGTCGTGTCGGTGTTCCTGCTCGTGTACGGCGTCGCCACCGCGGTCGGCTCGTTCGGCGGCGGTCGCTTCGCCGATGCCGATGCCGCCCGCATGCTCATCGTGGGCGCGATCGGCGTGACGATCTCGCTCGTCGCGCTGGCCGTGTTGGGGGCGAACCCATGGCTCGCCGCGCTGGCCGTGGCAGGCATCGGGCTCTCCGGCATGGCGACCGGCCCGTCGATCCAGCACCGGGTCGTCGCCCTCGCGGGGCCGGGAGCACCGCTCGCGTCCTCGCTGCCCGCCTCGGCCGTCAACGCCGGCATCGCGTTCGGGTCGCTGGCCGGCGGCCTGGCGATCAGCGGCGGGGGCGTGGTCCTCGCCGTGGTCACCGGCATCGGCATCGCCGTCGTCGCCGTGGCGGTCGCGTGGGCGACGAGCTTCCTCACCGCCCCCGTCGCGGCATCCGTGCCCGACAGCGAGGGCGTCACCAGCCGCTGACCGCGGAATCCCGCAACGAAATCCCACGAAAGGAACCATCATGGAGCACATGACCAGCAACCCGGCATCCGTCGTCGACGAGGGCCAGTTCACCGTCCGGCGCACGATTCGCATCGCCGCCCCCATCGAGAAGGTCTGGTCGGCGGTCACGCAGCCCGAGCACATCTCGCAGTGGTTCGGGAAGGCCGTCATCGACGGCGCCGGCGTCGGCGCGCGCGGAACCCTCACGTTCGAGGGCTACGGCGCGGTCCCGCTGCGCATCGAGGCCTTCGACGAGCCGCGACTCGTCTCGTACCGCTGGGGCAACGACGACGCGAGCGGCGTCATGCCCGACGACGTCGACGAGCACTCCACCGTCTTCACGTTCACCCTCGAGCCCACCGCCGACGGCACGCAGCTCACCGTGGTCGAGACCGGGTTCGAGGCCACCTCCGACCCGGCCGCGAACATGGAGAGCCACCGCGGCGGCTGGAACGACGAGCTCGACAAGCTCGTCGCCCTCCTCGAGCGCGGGGCGTGACGATGCAGGCGTTGGTCCCCGTGTTCGCCGCACTCGGCGACGAGACCCGGTGGAGCATCCTGGCGGCACTCGGCGAGGGCGACGCGTCGGCGTCGGCCCTCGCCGGGCGCCTGCCCGTCACCCGCCAGGCGATCGCGAAGCACCTCGCCGTGCTGCAGGAGGTCGGGCTGGTCGAGCCAATGCGCGTCGGTCGCGAGGTGCGCTACCGCGTGATCGGGTCGGAGCTCACCGCAACCGCGCGACGCCTCGACGCGATCGGCGCCGAGTGGGACCGCCGCCTCGCCGCGATCAAGGAGATCGCCGAGGGGCTCTGAGGCCGGGCCGGGCCGGGCCGCGTTGCGCAGCCGCGACGTCGGCGCAAGCCCGTGGCCGCGTCATCCGGCCGTTCGTACGATCGACGCATGTTCCTGTTCATCGGGGTGTTCCCCCGCGAGCGGCAACTCGCCACGTTGCGCTTCATCTGCGAGTACTGCCGGATGCCGGCGCCGCAACGGGTCGTCGAGGTCGGCAGCCGGCTCTGGCTGTTCTTCATCCCGACCTTCACGTTCGCGCGTCAGTACGCGGTCGTCTGCTCGAACTGCGGCGGCGCCACCGAGCTCACGCGTGAGCAGGCGCGACACCCCGAGGACTGGGCCGCCGCCAGCCGGCTGCCCGGTTGAGGCGGGGTGCCCGGCCAGTCGGGCGTCCGCGGCCGGCTCAGGCGTCCTCGAGCTCGGCGATCACGATCTTCTTCTGCCGCATCATCACCTGGATCTGCTCGGGCCGGCGCGTCAGTTCGCCCATGTTCGCGGGGACGACCTGCCAGCTCAGGCCGAACCGGTCCTTACACCAGCCGCACTGCTCCGACTCGGGGTCGTGCGACAGCTTCGACCAGTAGTCGTCGATCTCGGCCTGGTCGGCGCACGCCACGACGAACGAGATCGACTCGTTGAACCGGAAGACCGGTCCGCCGTCGAGGCAGGTGAACTCCACCCCGTTGAGGGTGAAGCGTCCGCTCAGCACCCTGCCGGTCATGCCGGCGAAATGCTCGTCGAGGGATTCGTCGGGATACTCCTCGATGGAGTCGATGCGGGAGTTCGGGAACACGCTGACGTAGTACTCCATCGCCTCACGGGCCTGGTGGTCGAACCACAGGCACGGCTGGATGGGTGAGAGCTCGGCCATCGGTGACTCCCTTGTTCGGCCCCCCGCTTCGCCGCCAAGGGTACGCGCGTGCCGAGGGCTCGGCGAGGCCCGCGTTCGGGGCGGCGGGCCGCCGAACCGGCCGCGTGATCGGCGAATCAGGCCGGATCGATCCGCAGCACCGTGGGTGCGTCGCCGATCATGAGGTCGTCGACGACGCGGATGCCGCGGGCGAGCGCGTCGACGTCGCCGATGACGGTACCGAACCGCTCCCGGTCACTGCACACGGCCGTGACGCTGACGAGGTGCGGCCCGAGATCCCAGGTGTACGTGGCGAACGGCGGGGTGCGACCGTCGGCGGGCAGCGGCACGGTCATCTTCTCGCCACGCCCCAGGTACGTGCCCTGGAAGGCCTCGGTGTCCTCGGGCCGCTTCGGTATCGCTGAGCGAGCCAGCCGGACCTGCGGCGTGGCCTGCTGCACCTGCGCGACCACGACGACCAGCTCGGGGTCGTCCCGCCACACCCACGCGAGCACGCGCCCGGCCGCCCGGCGCATGAGGAACGGCACGGCCTGGCTCATCGCCCAGGCGCTGAGGCCGCCGCCGGGCAGCGACGGCGCTCCGAACGCGCCCGTCGCCTGCTGCAGCAGCATGCCGATCGCGGCCCGGCGATGCCGGCGGCCCCGGAGTCCGAGGGACTCGGTGACCGGCACCCACCGGGAGCGATCGGCGTCCGCCTGCAACCGGGGCATGCTCCCAGCCTACGAGGGGTCGCCGGCGTACGGCGGGGTCGCCCAGCACCGCGATCGACTGCTCCTACAGTGAAGGGATGGATGCCTGTGCCGCGCTCGCCGAATCGATCGACCGCCTCGCGGGGCGCGGCCACTCGAATCGGCGGTTCCTGACAGAGCTCGGTCGGTTGGGCGGCGTGCGGCGCGGCCCGCTCTGGCTGACGGATGCCGCGAGCGGCGGCAGCAACCGCCTGCGCGGCCGAGGCTTCCGGCCGTCGCTCGACGACGCGACCGATGGGCAGGCGCGGCACTTCGCCGGCACGGTCGCCGTGGCGACGCGCGTGGGCGGCGGGATGACCCGCTGGCTGTCGACCGTGGTGCTGCGGGACGCGCCCGACACGGCAGACGGACGGCTCAGCGACGAGGCGATCGAGTTCGTCCGGCTCGTGCGTTCGGGTGAGCTGGCGCAGGCGGATGCGGCGGGCTGGGTGCGTCGCCGGCTCTGCGGCGCCTGACTCAGCCGGCCGCGAGCACCGGATGCCGCGGCATCCGCTCGCCGAACGGCCTGACTCAGCCGGCGGCGAGCGCCGCGTCGAGACTCTCGCGCACGATGGCGAGGCCGCGGCCCAGCTCGTCCTCGGTGATCGTGAGCGACGGGAGGAACTTCAGCACCTCGTCGTGGGCGCCCGACGTCTCGATCACGAGGCCGCGCGTGAACGCCTCCTTCGAGATGCGTCCCGCCAGGGTGCGGTCGCCGTCGCAGGCGAGGCCGTACATCAGGCCGCGGCCCCGCACCACGAACGCCTGGGCGGGGTGGTCGGCGGCGATGGCCTCGAGCTCGGTGCGCAGCATCCGGGACTTCGCGGCGACGGCGTCGGTGAACGCGGCATCCGCCCAGTAGGTCTCGAGCGCGACGCGCGCCGACACGAAGGCGAGGTTGTTGCCGCGGAACGTGCCGGTGTGCTGGCCGGGCTTCCACACGTCGACCTCGGGTCGTAGCAGCACGAGCGACATCGGCAGCCCCGAGCCCGAGATGGACTTCGAGATCGTCACGATGTCGGGCACGATCCCCGACTCCTCGAACGCGAAGAACGCGCCGGTGCGGCCGACGCCGGCCTGGATCTCGTCGAGGATGAGCAGGATGCCGCGCTCGGCCGTGATCGCGCGGAGGCGCTGCAGCCACGCGGCGCTCGCCACGTTGATGCCGCCCTCGCCCTGCACGGCCTCGACGATGACCGCCGCCGGCAGGTCGAGGCCCGAGCCCGGGTCGTCGAGCATCTTCTCGAACAGGTCGAGCGTGTCGACGCCGGCGCCGAGGTAGCCGTCGTAGGGCAGTCGCACGATGTCGTCGAGCCCGGTGCCCGCGGCGCCGCGGTAGTGGCTGTTGCCCGTCGCGGCGAGCGCGCCGAGGCTGAGGCCGTGGAACGCGTTCGTGAACGCGACCACCGTTGAGCGCCCGGTCGCCTGGCGTGCGACCTTGAGCGCGGCCTCGACGGCGTTGGCGCCGGTGGGCCCGGTGAACTGCAGCTTGTGGTCGAGTCCGCGGGGGGCGAGCACGAGCTGCTCGAACGCCTCGATGAACGCCCGCTTCGCCGAGGTGGCCATGTCGAGCCCGTGGATGATGCCGTCGCGCTCGAGGTACTCGATGAGCGCCCGTGTGAACGCCGGGTTGTTGTGCCCGTAGTTGAGCACGCCCGCGCCGGCGAAGAAGTCGAGGTACTCACGGCCGTCGGCGTCGACGAGGGTGGAGCCGGTGGCGCGGTCGAACACGGTCGGGAACGCGCGGACGTACCCGCGCACCTCCGACTCGCGACGGTCGAAGACGTCCAGGGCGGTTTCGCTGCTGATGGCGCTGCTCATGGCAGGCGGCTCCTCTCGAGAGGCGACGATGGCGGTGCATCGACCCTACGTCCTCCGGATGGGCGTCCGGTGCATGCGGGTGGGCGTGCGGTCGCCGGCATCCAGCGAGGCCGCCGATGTCGCCCGGTAAAGTTGGCCGTTCGCGTCATCCGCACCCGCGCGCCACACCCCCCTCCTCCGAACGCAAGGACCTTTCGTGAGCCTGATCCGCCTGAACGACGTGACCATGGACTTCGACGGCCGGCCGGTGCTGCGGGAGGCCTTCCTCAAGCTGCGGCGAGGCGACCGCATCGGGCTCATCGGCAAGAACGGCACGGGCAAGACGACGTTCCTCGAGCTCGTCCTCGGGCGGCGCGAGCCCACCTCCGGCACCGTCGACGTGACCCTCGGCACCACGATCGGGTACTTCTCGCAGTTCTCCGAGCTCGACGGCGAGCAGTCGACGTACGAGACGCTGAGCGCTCACTTCACCGCCGTGCACGAGACCCAGGCGCGCCTCGATGAGATCGGGCTCGCGCTGGCCGAGCCGATGACGGATGCCGCGATGACGGCGTTGCTCGTCGAGCAGGGCGAGCTCTTCGAGCGCATGGACCACGTCGGCGGCTGGACGTACGAGAACACCATCGACACCGTGCTGACGAGCCTCGGATTCGACGAGGAGCGGCGGCACCTGCCCGTCGACCGTCTGTCGGGCGGATGGCGCAACCGCGCCGCCCTCGCGCAGATCCTCGTGCAGGCGCCCGACGTGCTGCTGCTCGACGAGCCGACGAACTTCCTCGACCTCGACGGCGTGCGCTGGATCGAGGGGTGGCTCGGCGGCTTCGCGGGCGCCGTGCTCGTGGTCTCCCACGACCGGCAGTTCCTCGACGGCGTCGTCGACCGCATCGTCGAGATCGAGAACCATCGACTTCAGGAATATGAAGGAAACTACTCGGCGTACGTGCACGCGAAGCAGTCGCGGCTGAAGATGCTCGAGCGCCAGTTCGCGCACGAGGAGGAGCTGCTCGCCTACGAGCAGGCCGCGTCCACCGCACGTCGGGAGGCCGCCCGCAACCCGTCGAACGCGGTCGCGCGCCGGCTCGCCGACATCAAGAAACGGCAGGCGCCGCGCCCGATCGACCAGATCATCACGTCGATCTACGAGGGGCTGCGCGTCTCGAACGACCTCCTGACCGTCACCGGACTGACGAGGGGCTTCAACGGCACGCCGCTGTTCGAGGGGCTGTCGTTCGACCTGCAGCGCGGCGACCGCGTCGCGGTGCTCGGCTCGAACGGCTCGGGCAAGTCGACGCTGCTCGACGTGCTCACCGGCGAGACCGAGCCCGATGTGGGCACCGTGCGTTGGGCGAAGGGCGCCCGGTTCGTGTCGTACAACGCGGTGTACGCCGCGCTCGACCTCGACGACACCGTCGGCCACGCGGTGAACGCGTACCCCGACTCGCTCGCGTTCACGGCCACGAAGAAGAGCGTGAACCGGTTCTTGGCGATGCTGCAGTTCTCCGAGGCCGACCTGCAGCAGAAGATCGGCACCCTCTCGGGCGGCCAGCGCGCCCGTGTCGCGATCGCGCAGTGCCTGCTCTCGGGTGCGGCGGTCATCGTGCTCGACGAGCCGACGAACCACCTGGACATCACGTCGACCCAGGTGATGGAGCGCGCGCTGACGCACTTCCCCGGCGCGGTCATCGTCGTCTCCCACGACCGCTTCTTCGTCGACAAGCTCGCCGACCGGCTGCTCGTGTTCGACGGAACGCCCACCGTGCGCGAGACGGCGGCGACCGGAGCGCTCTGACGCATCGCCTGCGCCCCGCGGATGCGGCCGCGCCGCGGCATCCGCTGCACCGCGATTTCGCATGAGAATCCGACCGACGGCCGCCCCACGGCGGCCATCCACCGGATTCTCATGCGTTCGCCCGCGGGCGCGACCCGCCGGTGGCTGGCTCGGCTCGACGCCGTGGCCTCTGAGGCCACGGGTTCAGGCGTCGCGTCCCACGTCGACGAGCCCGCGCCCGAACGCGTCGATGCGGCCCCACCGGCCCGGGATGTCGAGCAGCTCGATGCGGCCGATGCCGACGGGCACGGCGGGGTCGACGACGAGGTGCTCGTCCATCGGCTCGAGGCCGAGCATCGTGCGGAGCAGCAGCAGCGGCGCCCCCGTCGACCACGCCTGGGGGCTGCACGCGGTGGGGTACTGTACCGGATACCGCGTCAGTTCGCGCTCGTAGCCGCCGAACGCCTCGGGCAGCCGGCCGGCGAAGAACTCGGCCGCCTCGAGGATGCCGGCCGCGATGCGGGCGGCCTCGGCCTTGAAGCCGTAGCGGCGCAGGCCCCACGCGATGAACGAGTTGTCGAAGGGCCACACGGTCCCCACGTGGTAGCCGATCGGGTTGTAGCGCGCCTCGCCCTCCGCGAGCGTGCGCACGCCCCATCCCGAGAAGAGGCGCGGCCCGAGCAGGTGCCCGGCGATGGCGGGCGCCTTGTCGTCGTCGACGATGCCGCTCCACAGCAGGTGCCCGATGTTCGACGACAGCACGTCGACCTGCGCGCCGTCGGGGTCGAGCGCGAGGGCGAAGTACTGCCCGTCCTCGACCCAGAAGTCCCGGTTGAAGCGCGACCTCAGCGCTGCGGCATCCGCTTCGAGCTCATCGGCGAAGTCGGGATCGTTCCAGAACCGCCGGGCCAGGCGGGCCGCGCGCCGCTTCGCGTCGTAGGCGTAGCCCTGCAGCTCGCAGGTCGCGCGCGGGAACCCCGGCAGACGTCCGTCGTGGTACGAGATCGAGTCCCACGAGTCCTTCCAGCACTGGTTCTCGAGGCCGGTCTCGACGTTGCGGCGCTGGTAGGCGATGTAGCCGTTGCCCTGCAGGTCGGCGTAGGTGTCGATCCAGGCGAGCGCGGCGCGCGCCTCCTGCTCGAGGTCGCGCACGAGCTGGGCGTCGCCGGTCCACCGTTCGTACTCGTCGAGGAGCACGACGAACAACGGCGTCGCATCCGCGCTGCCGAAGTAGGGGGAGTGGGGGCGCTCCTCGAAGGCGGTCATCTCGCCGTAGCGCATCTCGTGCAGGATGCGACCCGGATCCTCGTCGCGGAAGTCGTCGACGCGCGTGCCCTGCCACGTGCCGAGCACCCGCAGGGTCGTGGCCGCCAGGTCGGACTCGAAGGGCAGGGTCTGCAGGCTCGTGAGGATGCTGTCGCGGCCGAACATCGTCATGAACCAGGGGAGGCCGGCCGCCGGGAGGCTGCGGGAGCCCGCGATGATCGGCGAGAAGCGCAGCGCCGCGAGGTCGACCAGGCTGCGGTGGTACGTCGTGGTGAGCGAGTCGTTGTCGGACACCAGCCGCGGCGCGCGCCCGATCCAGTCGTCGAGGTCCTGCAGCATGTTCCGCAGGGGCGGTGCGCCACGCGCCGGCCGGGGGACGATCGGCAGCCCGTCGGGTCCGAGCAGGGTCGGCACGACGCGCAGCTCGGTGCTCCACGTGCCGTGCGGTTCGATCCGCACCGTGAAGCCGAGGCCGTGTTCGTCGACCTCGGCCGGCTCGGTCGACGAGATGGTCGTCGTGCGCAGGAACGTGTCGCGCTGGTACGCCAGCACGAGGCGGCCGTCGTCGACCCGCGACCCGGTCGTGCCCTTCTTCTGCAGCGCGTCCTTCACCTCGAACAGGTCGGCGAAGTCGCTGCCGGCGTCGAGGCGCACCGCGAGCTCGACCGCGTGCTCGTCATGGTTCAGCAGCGTCAGCTGCTCACGGAATCCGCCCTCGACGACGCGCTGGCGGATGACCGTGAGGTTCGCGTCGACGTACACCGTGCCCGTGCCGGGGACGAGGAAGAACTTCGCCTCGAAGTAGTGCAGGTCGTCGGTCGACAGCGACGTCAGGCGCTCGCCGCCGATGGTGAGCACCCATCGCGAGAGGAACCGCGTGTCGAACGAGAAGAACCCCGTCGGGTCGGTGGGCGACGCCTCGATGTCGCCGCGCCCGTCGCTGACCACGAACGTGTTGCCGTCGAGGATGCGCACGAGATCGTCGGTCATGGCGGCGCTGCTCCGGTTCCGGATGCCTCGCGGCCGGCGATGTCGGCGCTGGCCCGGTCGGCCTCGCCCAGGTCGGCGGCTTCGGCGCTGGTCACGCGCGCCGGCTGCGCCGTACCTCTGGGATGCCCCGGGAACAGCCGCTGTACGAGCACGAGCACCTCTGGGTCCCCCTCGACGATGAGCGCCCCGCGCAGGAACGCCGCCATCGCCCCGGTGCGACCGCCCACGATCTCCTCGAAGAGGTCCTCGCCGACGATGACCACGCAGTCCGCGGTCACTTCGCCGTCCTCCGACGTCACGCGGACGTCGCCGCGGTCGAGGTGCAGGACCCGATGGTCGACGGATGACCCGTCGCCGATGTCGAACCGCACCGTCGCACGCACCCGCTCCAGCAGGGGCTCATGCCCTCGCCGGCCCAGCTCGTCGAAGAACGCAGCGGTCGATGACTTCATCGGGATCCTCAGGCGTCATCCTACGGCCGCCGACGCCGTTGGTCACGGGTTGCGCGCTCGGCGCGGCCGAGGGCGACTACAGCGATGACCCGCCGTGCACGCGGACGCGACCTCGGAGGAACGGCAGCGCCGGTGCGCGGTATCGGAGCGCCGGCGGGTCGGTCGGCGCCAGCGCGATCTCGGCGCGGCCGAAGCGCCACATGCGGTTGAACAGGTACACCCCGATCGTCACGGTCTCGTCGGCCGGTACCTGCCACGTGCCGATGCCCCACTGGGCCGGCTGGCCGAGTCCGGCGATGACGAGGGTGGGCCGAATGCCGCCGTAGAGCGCGAACCACGGCTTGTGCAGGGTCAGCTCGATGCGACGGATCGACCGGTCGTCGGTCTCAGCCGGCATCAGCGGCGCTCGACCGGTTGGAACGTCACGTGCGTCTCCCGACTGCTGGCGGCACGGGCAGGGCGCGCCTGAAGCCTGATCAGCGTACCCCTTCGCGATCACGCGCTGGCGCGGAGCTGGAGCCATACGGCGAGACGCTCGTCCGGCGTCTCGAGGTGCATGCCGTGCGCATCGGTCGCTCGTGCGAGACGGTGTCGCACCGTGTTCTGATGCACGCCGAGACGCTCCGCAGTCTGCGCCACGTTGCCGAAGCACTCGAGCCAGGTGAGGAGGGTGTCGGCGATCGGCCGTGTCGCCACCGTGGCTCGCAGCGAGTCGATCGCCGGGTCGCGCAGCTCGTCGGATGCGGCGAACAGCTCGGCGACGCGCTGGACCACGAGGCTGGGGCGGACGCCGGCCGCGGTGACGATGCGCGGCATCCGGGGATTCGATCCGCGTGCAGCGGCGCCGAGGAGGCGATCGGCGAGTTCCCGTGCGCCGGCGACCTCCCCGGAGCGGTGCACGGGTCCGGCGACGGCCACGCTGCTGCCCTCGCCGACGAGCCGGTCGACGAGCGGGAGCAGCGGTTCGGCCGCCCTGACCGCTTCGTCGACGCTCCCGGCGGCGAAGAGCGTGTAGACGCGCCCGCGGTGCGCGACGGCGACGGCATCGGGCCGGTGCAGCACGAGGTGCCGGATCACCGTGGACCGCAACTGCGCGATCGCGGTGGGACCGGCGCCCGGCACCTCGAACCCGAGCAGCGCCGCACCGCGTTCCTCAGGAATGCCGAGCTCGGCGAACTCGGTGCCGGTCAGGTCGATGCCGGTCAGCAGGGTGCGCAAGCGGTCCTCTCGGGGACGCTGGTTCGTCGCGTGCAGACGGAAGTCGTCGAGCAGATGCGCGCCGGCGAGCTCGCTCGCGCGACGCATCCGCTCGTCCTGTTCGGGTGTGACGGGACCCTCGCCCGATGCGTCGATCGCCCAGATGCTGCCGAGCGGCAGGGCGCCCGCCCGGATCGCCACGGCCACCCGCGGCTCCTCCGCGCCGAGGCGCGGGTACTTCACGGCGCCTTCGGATCGCAGCACGGTGCGGTACTGGTCGTCGTTGTACGGGGACGCGGGAACCTGCCGCGCGAGGATGCCGTGGGTACGCAATGCGTCGATGAGCTGTCCGGGCACCGACGAGTAGGCGAGGATGTTGCGGCTGAGGTCCTCGATCGCGACGGAACCGCCGAAGAACTCCGCCAACTCGTTGGCGAGCGCGAAGAGGGGTTCCGCCCCCCGATCCTGCGGAACGGCGAGGGGCGTCTCAGCCTCCCCGAGCAGGCGCGTGAGCTGCGCGTCGAGCAGTCGCCAGCTGATGCGGTCGGCGACCCGGAGCAGTGGGAGCCCGGTCGACTCGCTGACGGCGGCCAGCGCGGGGAGCCGATCGGCGCTGCACTTCACGGCCAGGCCCGCCGCGCCGCGGTCGGCTGCGCCCGCGGCGACCGCGGCCAGCCGTGCGGTGCTGAGCGAGGCGGTCGACGGCGCGAGCAGCAGCGTGCCCGTGGCATCCGGAACGTCGTCGGCGATGTCGAGGAACTCGGTGCCGATGACGTGTGCAGCGCCGCGGAACGACCCGACCGGCGTGATGGTGCGCGGACCGAGCTGTTCGACGAGTTCCGCAAGGGTGACTCGCGGTCCGAGCAGCCTCGCCCCATCGGTTGGAGGAATCACTGCATCCATGCGCCAAAGCTATCCGAAATCTCTCACCATCGGTGATGGTGCCCTCCCTAGGCTGGCCGACGTCGACGGCGTGGACGCGGTCGACGGAGGAGGAACGATGACCCCGACCCGGCCCGCACCCGACGGCACCCGCCTCGGCGAGCTCTGGCGAATCCTGCCGGAGGAGGCGACCGCGAACGACGACGGGGTGCTCGAGATCGGCGGCGTCGCCGTCACCGAACTCGCCGAGCGGTTCGGCACGCCCTTGCACGTCTACGACGAAGCAGGGCTGCGGCGGCAGGTCCGGCGCTTCGTCGACGGGCTCCATGAACGCTGGCCGAACTCCGACGTGCTGTTCGCGTCGAAGTCGCTGCCCGCGGTCGGCATGTATCGCGTCGCACACGAGGAGGGCCTCGCGGTCGACATCGCCGGCGGTGGCGAACTGCGGCTCGCGCTCGCCGCCGGAGTCGACCCGGCCCGGATCTTCTTCCATGGCAACGCCAAGACCGACGCGGAGCTGCGAATGGCCCTCGACGCGGGGATCGGCACGATCATCGTCGACAACGACGACGAGCTCGACCGGCTCGAGCGGCTGCTCGAACGGCCGCAGCGCCTCCTGCTGCGCGTCATCCCAGGTGTCGAGGCGAAGACGCACGCATCCCAGGCCACGGGCGGCCTCAATTCGAAGTTCGGATTGCCGATCGAGCAGGCCGAGCGCGCCATCACCCGCATGCAGGCGCATCCCCTGATGGTGTTCGAGGGCGTGCACCTGCACATCGGCTCGCAGATCCTGGACACCGCACAATTCGCCGAGGCCGTCGCGAAGATCTCGACCGTCGGCACGTTCGCCACCTACGACGTGGGCGGCGGGCTCGGCGTGAGCTACACCTACGCGGAGGAGGCGCCGACGGTGGACTCCTACCTCGATGCGATCGTCGCGGCGGCACGCGAACACCTGCCCGCCGACGCCAGGCTCATGATCGAACCCGGCCGGTCGATCGTGGCCCGGGCGGGAGTGACGCTCTACCGGGTGACGACCGTCAAGCGCACCGGGCGCACGTTCGTCGCCGTGGACGGCGGCCTGGCCGACCAGATGGACATCGCGCTCACTCACCAGCGCTACGAGGCGATCATCGCCGACCGCCTCCTCGAGCCATGGACCGAGACGGTGCAGCTCGTCGGGCGCCAGTGCGAATCGGGCGACCTGCTCGTCGACGGCGCGGGCATGCCGCCGGCGCGGGTCGGCGACCTCGTCGTGATGACCGGCACCGGCGCCTATGCCTACACGATGTCGAACAACTACAACGGCGCCCTCAAGCCGGCGATCGTCTTCGTCAGCGACGGCGACGCGCGCCTCGTGACCCGCCGCGAGACCTATGACGACCTGCTCGCCACGCATGCGCCCGCCATGGCGCATGCCCTCGCCTGAGACCCGGGCGCCGAACCGACCACGGCGCGGCCGTCCCGACCACGACCCGATCACCCCACGACAAGGAAGTCACCCCATGATCGCTCGCACCACCACCCCGCTCCTCAGCGCCACGGCGGTCGCCGCCGCGCTGATGCTCACCGGATGCTCCGGCGTCGGCGGCTCGGGAGACGACGCCGCCGCGGCATCCGGCCCTGACCTGCCCGTCGGCGACGAGGTCTCGACGACCGCCGACCCGGCGCTCGCGGCACTGCTGCCCGAGGAGATCGTCGACAAGGGCCGGATCGACGTCGCCGTCGACATCCCCTTCCCGCCGATGGCGATGTACGACGACCAGAATCGCGCCATCGGGTTCGACCCGGAGCTCGGCCGGCTGCTCGGCCAGAAGCTCGACATCGACGTGTCGCTCAACAAGCAGGCGTTCGACACGGTGATCCCGTCGCTTCAGGCGGGCAACAACGACCTCATCATGAGCGGCATGAACGACACCCCCGAGCGCGAGGAGACCCTGAGCTTCGTCGACTACACGCACGGGGGCTTCGCCATCCTCGTGCCGGCGGGCAATCCGAAGGACGTGTCGACGCAGACGGACCTCTGCGGCATGACGGTGTCGGTGCAGAAGGCCACCGTGCAGGGCGAGCTGCTGCGTGCGATGGACTGCGGCGCCGACCCGGTCACCGTGACGGAGCTGCCCTCCGATCTCGACGCACAGACCGCACTGCGCGCGGGCAAGAGCGACGCGTACGTCGCCGATGCGGTGGTCGCCGAGTACGTCGCGGCGACGACCGACGACGGGAAGGCCTTCGACGTGGTGCGCGACCCCGAGAATCCGGCCGGGTTCGACCCGGTCTACAGCGGCATCGGCATCCTCAAGGGAGACACCGAGCTCGTCGACGCGATCCGGCAGGCGCTCCAGGCGCTCATCGACGAGGGCACGTACCAGCAGGTGCTCGAGCGCAACAACATCGGCGCGTACGCGGTGGAGTCGGCCGCGGTGAACCAGGGATCGGCGCAATGACGCTGCAGGGCCGGGGCGACGGCCGGGGTCACGGGCAGGGCCAGAGTCTGCTGGCCGGCCCGTCCGCGAACGCCCCGGCACCGGATGCCACGGATGACGACGTCGTGGCGATCCCGCTGCGTCGGCCGTGGCGGTGGATCAGCGCCGCCGTGGTGCTGCTCCTCGTGGCGGCGTTCGCCTTCTCGGTGCTGACCAACCCCAACATCGACTTCGCCGCCATCGGGGAGTTCCTCTTCGACCCGAGGATCCTCGAGGGCGTCTGGCTGACCGTGGTCATCACCGTGATCGCGATGGTCGTCTCGACGGTGCTCGCGATCGTCATCGCGGCGATGCGGCTCTCGTCCAACCCCGTGCTGTCGACGGTGGCGTGGTGCTACGTCTGGGTCTTCCGCGGCACGCCGCTGCTCGTGCAGATCGTGCTCTGGGGCTATCTCGGGCTGCTCTACGCGAAGCTCAGCGTCGGCGTCCCGTTCACCGACGTCGTGTTCTGGCAGGTGAACACGAATGAGCTCATCAGCGCATTCGTCGCGGGCCTGCTCGCCCTCACGCTGAACCAGGCGGCGTACTCGTCCGAGATCGTGCGCGCCGGCATGGTGTCGGTCGACGAGGGCCAGCACGAGGCGGCGTACTCGCTCGGCATGTCGCCGCTCTACACGTTCCGTCGGGTGCTGCTGCCGCAGGCCATGCGCGTCATCATCCCCCCGATGGGCAACGAGACCATCTCGATGCTGAAGAACACGTCGCTGCTGTCGGTGATCGCCGTACTGGAGATCTACACGCAGGCCACGGTGATCTCGTCGCAGAACCTCAAGCAGGTCGAGCTGCTGATCGTCGCGAGCCTCTGGTACCTGTTCATGACCAGCGTGCTCTCGATCCCGCAGTACTACCTGGAACGCCGGTACGGTCGCGGCACCTCGCGCAACCTGCCGCCCACCCCACTGCAGCGGATGCGCCGTGCATTCGCCGCCCGCCGGCCGGGCCCATCGCCGGCCCCCGAGACGAAGGCGGTCAGCGTCGTATGAGCATCACCGTTCCCACCACCGATTCCGCCACGCCGACGCCGACACGATCGCTCGTCGAGATCCGCCGGGTGCGCAAGAGCTTCGGAGCGCACGAGGTCCTGCGCGACGTGTCGCTCGCCGTGCCCGAGGGCACCGTCACCGTGCTGCTCGGACCTTCGGGCTCCGGCAAGTCCACGCTGCTGCGCTGCATCAACCACCTCGAGACCATCGACGGTGGCCGCATCATCGTCGACGGCGAGCTCATCGGGTACCGGCAGGCCGGACATGCCATCCACGAGATGACGCCGAAGCAGATCGCCAGGCAGCGGCGAGACATCGGAATGGTGTTCCAGCGCTTCAACCTGTTCCCGCACATGACCGCGCTCGAGAACATCGTCGAGGCCCCCACCGGCATCGGAGGCGTGCCCCGGACGCAGGCCAGGACACGGGCGAAGGACCTGCTCGACCGGGTGGGCCTCGCCGACTTCGCCGCGCACTATCCCGCCCAGCTCTCAGGAGGGCAGCAGCAGCGCGTCGCGATCGCCCGGGCGCTCGCGATGGATCCGAAGCTCATGCTGTTCGACGAGCCCACGTCGGCCCTCGACCCCGAACTCGTCGGCGACGTGCTCGACGTCATGCGGGAGCTCGCGAAGGAGGGCATGACGATGATCGTGGTCACGCACGAGATCGGCTTCGCGCGAGGCGTCGCCGACCAGGTGGTGTTCATGGATGGCGGCGTGGTCGTCGAGGCGGGTCACCCCGAGCAGGTCCTCGACCGTCCGCAACGACAGCGCACGCGCAACTTCCTCGAGAGCGTGCGGTAATCCCCTGATCTCACCGCGCAGCTCGGCGGGCCCGCCATCTCGGGCGATGACATTTCGGGCGCGAGGGAGCATGCTGTTCCCACATATCGGTTGTTCACCTGGGACGGAAGATCGGACATGCCCCCTGAGTTCCCGAGCGCCCGCGAGCCCGTCACGTTCGCCGGGGGAGTACTCGACCCGTACCGTCATGTGTGCGCGTTCGTGGACGCCCCATGGGTGGACCCGGTCTTCGACCCGTTCATCGCCGACGGGGTGGAGCGGGGCGATCGTCTGCTCTACCTCGTCGACCCCGCGACATCCGCTGCCCCGGTCAACCGGCTGCGCCGACTCGGCTTCGACGCCGGCGCCCTGCTCGAGGACCACCGGGCCGAGGTGCGCACCTGGACGGAGACGTACCTCAGGGGCGGCAGCTTCGACCAGGCGGCGATGCTCGACGTGCTCGACGAGGTGCTCGTCGCCCAGCGGTCGCCGCGCATCCGCATGCTGTGCGACATGGGATGGGCCGCGGGCCGCGCCGACCTCGACGCGCTCATCGAGTTCGAGGCGAGGGCGAACTTCATCCACGCCCAGCACGACCATCTCGTGATCTGCTCATACGAGGCGACGAAGTTCGACGGGGCCTTCGTCGTCGACATCCTGCGCACGCACCCGATGGTGCTGATCGGCGGGATGCTCCAGGAGAACCCGTTCTTCATCCCGCCGTCGGAGTTCCTTGATGAGCGCGACGCACGAGCGGTGAGCTGAGCGGCTGGGCCGAGATGGATACCGCGTCCGCACGTCCGGCCCGCGAGTTCCCGCCTGCGCCGGTCGCCCCGATCGGCTCGGCCGTCGACACTCGCCGTTGGCTCCGCGACCTGGGCGCCCTCCTCGCCCTGCCCGCGATGTGGGTCGACCACGAGCCGCCCGAGATCGCCACGGGCCTGCTCAGCGTGCTCTTCGGCATCCTCCAGCTCGACGGTGCGTACGCACGATTCGACGACGGGCAGGATGACGGGCGACCGCTCGAGTCGTGGCGGCCGACGGGCGGCCGGATGGCGGTCGAGCTGCGGGCGGTGCTCGAGGCCGACCCCGTTCCGCCGCCGGGCCTGACGGCGACGGAGGTCGTGGTGGACGAGATCGGCACGGTGCGCGTGGCGAGCCTGCCGATCGCGCTGCCGTGGGAGACCGGGCTGGTGCTCGTGTCCGCCGGACGCGCCGACTTCCCCAACGAGATGGAGACGCACCTCCTTCGCGTGGCCGTGAGCCAGGCCGCGATCGCCGTGCACACCGCGCGGCGGATCCGCCGGGAGCACGCTGCACGCCTCGAGGCGGAGGCGGCGCTGTCGCACCAGAACGAGCTCCTCCGTGGGCTCGTCGAGGATGCCGAACCCTCGCTCGCCGCGATTTCCCGTCGCATCGCGGATGCCTCGCGGCTGGTCGCCGAGGTCGAGTCCGCGCATGCGGCGTCGTGGCGTCGTGCCGGCACGACCACCTCGCCCGTGGCATCCGACCGGCACGGAACTGGGAACGGGAAGGGCAGCGGCGTCGATCCCTCGCCGCAGCCGTCGTTGACCCGCCGCGAGATGGAGGTGCTGGGGCTGCTCGCGCAGGGCCTCAGCAACAAGGAGATCGCCGGCGTGATGTGGCTGAGCGACCGCACCGTCGAACGCCACATCACGAGCCTCTATCGCAAGATCGGCGTGGCGCGGCGCAGCGAGGCGACCGCGTTCGCGCTCCGGAACGGGATGGGGTAGTCGTGCGGCGGAGTGAGCGGAGTGAGGGGTTCCCCTCAACTCGCGCGAGGAGCCGCCGTGGATTGGCGAGGCCCACGGACGCCCTCGCGAGCGCGCCGCGGGAGTCTCGACGTGCGGCACCGGCCGCCACCATCTCCGAAGGAGCACGTACGCCATGACCATCACCGAACCCCGCCCCGACGCGGAGCACCGCGAGGACGACACCTCGATCCGCCCGTTCACCGTCGCATTCCCCGACTCCGATCTCGAGGACCTGCGCCGCCGCATCCATGAGACCCGCTGGCCCGACCGGGAGATCGTCAGCGACACCTCCCAGGGCGTGCAGCTCGACGTCATGACCGAGCTCGCCCGGCGCTGGGAGGCGTACGACTGGCGCACCGCTGAGGCACGCCTCAACGAGCTGCCGCAGTTCGTCACCGAGATCGACGGCGTCGACATCCACTTCATCCACGTGCGTTCGCAGCATCCGGGTGCCCTGCCGATGATCGTGACCCACGGATGGCCGGGGTCGATCATCGAGCAGCTGAAGATCGTCGGCCCGCTCACCGACCCCACCGCGCACGGTGCGAGCGCCGAGGACGCGTTCGACCTCGTCATCCCGTCGCTGCCCGGGCACGGCTTCTCCGGCAAGCCCACCGAGACCGGCTGGGACCCGATCCGCATCGCACACGCGTGGATCGAGCTGATGCGTCGCCTCGGCTACGACCGCTACGTCGCCCAGGGCGGCGACTGGGGCAATGCCGTGACCGAGCAGATGGCCCTGCTCGAGCCCGAGGGGCTCGTCGGCATCCACACCAACATGCCGGCGACCATTCCCGACGCGATCCAGAGCGCGCTGACGAACGGCGAAGCGCCCCCCGAGGACCTCTCGGCCGAGGAGCGCGGCGCCTGGGACCAGCTCGCGTTCTTCTACGCGCACGGCCTCGCCTACGCGCAGGAGATGGGCAACCGTCCGCAGACCCTGTACGGGATCGCGGACTCGCCGGTGGGCCTCGCCGCGTGGATGCTCGACCACGACGCCCGCAGCTACGACCTGATCGCGCGGGTGTTCGACGGGGCATCCGAGGGACTGACCGCCGATGACATCCTCGACAACGTGACGCTCTACTGGCTCACGAACACGGCGGTCTCGTCGGCGCGGCTGTACTGGGAGAGCAAGCTCCCCTTCTTCGCGCCCAAGGGCGTGAAGCTGCCGGTCGCGGTGAGCGTGTTCCCCGAGGAGATCTACGCCGCACCGCGCAGCTGGGCGAGGCAGGCGTATCCGAACCTGATCCACTTCAACCGCCTCGAGCGTGGCGGCCACTTCGCGGCGTGGGAGCAGCCCGAGTCGTTCTCGCAGGAGATGCGCGCCGCGTTCCGGTCGCTGCGGTGATCCGGCATGGCTGACACGGGATCGTTCGCGAGCATCCGGCAGGTGGACGCCGGTGCCCTGAGCGTGGGCTACGCCGAGGTGGGGCCGTCGGACGGCCCGGCGGTGCTGCTGCTGCACGGGTGGCCGTACGACATCCACAGCTACCTGGATGCCTCGGGGCTGCTCGCCGAGCAGGGGTTCCGCGTGATCGTGCCGCACCTCAGGGGGTACGGCTCCACGCGGTTCCTCGATGACGATGCACCCAGGAACGGCCAGCAGGCCGCCCTGGCGTTCGACGCCGTCGCCCTGCTCGACGCGCTCGGCATCGACCAGGCGGTCGTCGGCGGCTTCGATTGGGGTGCGCGATCGGCGGACATCGTGGCGGCGCTCTGGCCCGAGCGGACCCGTGCTCTCGTGGCCGTGAGCGGCTACCTGATCGGCGACCCGGCGGTCAACCGCCGGCCGCTGCCGCCGGCGGCCGAGCTCTCGTGGTGGTACCAGTTCTACTTCGCCACCGAGCGGGGGCGCGACGGCTACGACCAGTACCGCGACGACTTCGCGCGCCTCATCTGGCACACGGCCTCACCGCGGTGGAGCTTCGACGACGCGACGTTCGCGCGCAGCGCGGCATCCTTCGACAACCCCGACCATGTCGCCATCGTGATCCACAACTACCGCTGGCGGCTGGGACTCGCCGAGGGCGAGTCGCGCTACGACGACGTCGAACGACGGCTGGCCGCCACGCCGTCGATCGCCGTGCCGACCATCACCATGGAGGGCGACGCGAACGGTGCGCCGCATCCGCAACCCGAGTCGTACGCCGGCCGGTTCACCGGGCCGTACGAGCACCGGCTGATCACCGGGGGCGTCGGGCACAACCTGCCGCAGGAGGCGCCCGAGGCGTTCGCGTCCGCGATCGCGGATGCGGCGGGGTTGGCCGCCGACCGCGCCACCACCGCGCCCCAGACGACTGGAGGAACAGATGTCCGATCACATCGAGAATGAGGAGGCGGTCGCCGCGACCGTCATGAGGGAGGGCCGTGGCGGCCTGTTCCGCTCGCTCGCGCACCGCCTCGCGGGGGATCGGGAGGTGCTCCCCGACGAGGGCCGCCTCCCGTCGTTCGACCGGGCGACGAGCTGGCTGAACTCCGAGCCGCTCACGCCGGCGGGCCTGCGCGGCCGCGTGGTGCTCGTCGACTTCTGGACGTACACGTGCGTCAACTGGTTGCGCACGTTCCCGTACCTGAAGGCATGGGCGGAGAAGTACGCGGACGCCGGGCTGACGATCGTCGGCGTGCACACGCCCGAGTTCGGCTTCGAGCACGAACTGCGCAACGTCATCGCGCAGTCGGGCGCACTCGGCGTGCAGTACCCGATCGCCGTCGACAGCGACTACGGCGTCTGGAACGAGTTCGCGAACCACTACTGGCCCGCCGTCTACCTCGCCGACGCCGAGGGCCGCCTGCGCTACCACCACTTCGGCGAGGGCGAGTACGCCCGCACCGAGATGGTGATCCAGCAGCTCCTCGTCGAGGCAGGCGCTGAGGGCGTCGACATGGACCTCGTCATGGTCGACCCGCAGGGGCTCGAGGTGGCCGCCGACTGGCGTTCGCTGCGATCGCCCGAGACCTACCTCGGCTACGGCCAGAGCAGCGGATTCCTCGCGGAGGACGCCGCGCTCTACGACCGTCCGCACGACTACGAGGGGGCCGACGGCCTGCCGCTCAACGCGTGGACCCTCACCGGCGTCTGGACCCAGGCGCAGCACGCCGCGGTGCTCAACCAGGCGGGCGGGCGCATCTCGTTCGCGTTCCAGGCGCGCGACGTGAACCTGGTGATGGGACCGGCGATCGTGGGTGGGTCGATCCCGTTCCGGGTGCGGCTCGACGGGAGGGACCTCGGCGGGGCGAACGGCACCGACGTGGATGCCGACGGCCGGGGCGTGGTGCGCGACCAGAACACCTACCAGCTGGTCCGGCAGTCGGGGCCGATCGAGGAGCGGGTCTTCGAGATCGAGTTCCTCGAGGCGGGCGCGGAGGCGTACTGCTTCACGTTCGGGTGAGCGGCATTCCGGGTCGCGCCGGTCGCGCGGGTCGCGCCGGCCGCCGGCCGCGGTGACGTGGCCGACGACGCTGCATTCCGGGAGAATGGAAGGAGACGTGGAAGGGCCTGACACATGAGCGAGCTGACGACGGACGCGACGACGGATGCTGCAGTGACGGATGCGACGACGGCGGCGACCCCGCCCGGCCGGGCCGCGGCGACCACGCCGCACGGCCCCGGCCACCACGCGATCGGCTGCCCCGAGTGCTTCGAGGAGCTGCAGCGCAACCGCGACTGGTGGAAGGCCCGGCCCGAGGGCTCGCGGCTCGTCGGGCTGGTGGTCGCGCGCGACGACATGCCGTCGGTCGTGCAGCAGCGCAACGACCTCGCCGCGTTCGGCGTGGCGATCCTCGACTTCAAGCACCCCGCGCCCGAGGGCACGATGACGTGGGAGCAGCGGTTCGGCCTGCTGTTCGAGACGCTGCGCGCCGGCGACGTGCTCGTGGTGGCGAACGAGCGTGCGCTCGGGAGCACGTCGGAGGAGGTCGCTCGCACGATCCGCACTCTCCAGCGGCACAACCTCGTCGTCAAGGTGCTGAGCCACGGCGCCCCCCATCTCGAGACGGCGTCGCTCTAGACACGCGGGAGCGGGAGGACGTGCTGGAGCGCATCCGGCGGGGCGAGAGCGCTGGTCGCGCGACGCCGGCGCCCCATACGCTGCAAGGGTGATCACCGACCGCGACATCGCCCGGTGGCGGCTGCACTCGCAACTGCTCGCCGCACCCGCCGAGAGGGCCGAGGAGGTGGTGCGCTCGTTGGTGGCGGTGCAGGCGGAGAACCCGTCGCAGTCGGCCTGGGCCGTGGCGACCCGCACCACCTCGCCCGGCCAGGACGACCTCGCCGAGGCCCTCGCCGACGGGCGCGTCCTGCGCATCCACGTGCTGCGCTCGACCTGGCACTACGTGCACGCCGACGACGCGCAGTGGCTGCAGGAGCTCACCGCGCCGCGGGTGATGCCGGTCTTCGCGCAGCAGCTGCAGCCGCTGGCCGATCGGCTGCCCGCACTCGACGACGCCGTCGAGGCGATGCTCGCCGAGTCGCCCGACCGTACACGAAGCGATCTGGCGGCCGCGCTGGCCGAGCGCGGCGACGAGCTCACCGGCCAGCAGCTCATGCTGCTGCTCGGACGCCTCGAGGTGCTCGGCCTGGTGTGCAGCGGAGTGCCGCGCGACGGCGAGCACACCTACGCGCTCTTCGCCGATCGCGTGCCGACGCCGAGGCGCCTCGACCGCGACGACGCGCTCGCCGAGATCGCCCTGCGCTACTTCACCTCGCATGGGCCGGCGACCGAGCGCGACCTCGCGTACTGGGCCACGCTCACCGTGACCGACGTCCGTCGCGGGATCGCCGCGGCATCCGACCGGCTCGCCTCCTTCGAGCACGATGGGCGCACGTTCTGGCACGCGCCAGGTGACGCCCCGGCATCCGCATCGCCGGCCGGTCACCTGCTGCAGGTGCTCGACGAGATGTACCGCGGCTACCAGGACTCGCGGTGGGTGCTCGACGCCGATGGGGTCGTGCCGCGCGCCCGCGAGGCCGCGATCGGCATGGCGCTCGTCGGCGGGCAGCTCGTCGCCGGCATGAAGCGCACGGTCACCGCGAAGGCGGTCACATTCTCCTTGCGCGCGCACCGAGTGCTGGCCACGCGCGAGACGTCGGCGATCCGGGATGCCGCCGAGCGCTACGGCGACTTCCTCGGCCTCGAGGCGCGGGTGGTGTTCGACGATGTCGCGAGCTGACGTGCGAGCGCTGCGGGTGGAGCGACCCGACGGCGCCGTGATCGCGGCCGAGGCGATCGGCGAGCCGGGGCACCCCGTCGTCCTGCTCGTCGCCGGGGGCGAATCGTCGATGGACTGGTGGCGGCCCGAGTTCTGCGAGCTGATCGCCGATCGTGGGTTCCGCGTGGTGCGATACGACCAGCGCGGCATGGGGGAGACGACGCTGGGTCCGCCGGGCACGCGACGCGACGGACTGCCGGTCGCCGTCGACGATGCGCTCGCGGTGCTCGCCGCCGTCGCCGCGCCCGACGCGCACTGGGTCGGGTTCTCCGCGGGCGGGTGGATCGCGCAACTGGCTGCGCTCGATCACCCCGACCGGGTTGGAGCGCTCACCTTGGTGTCCACGAGCCCGACGATGTTCGAGGCCGATCCCGACCTGCCCGGCGCGACCGCCCGCATGCGGGAGGCGTGGGCGAACCCGCTGCCGGAGCCCGACTGGAGCGACCCCGACGCGGTGATCCAGCACCACGTCGACGTCGACCGCGACTACGCCGGCGACGAGTTCGATGAGGCGCACGACCGCGCGATCTGGACCGACACGGTGGGCCGGTCGCCCGGCATGCACCGCGACGAGGGCGGGCCGGATGTCATCGAGGAGGCTCCGCGCTGGCGGGAGCGCCTTGGCGAGATCCGGGTGCCGACCACGGTGGTGCACGGCACGGCCGACCCCGTGTTCCCGCTCGGCAACGGGGAGGCGCTGGCGCGCGACATCCGCGGGGCCCGGCTCGTGACGATCCCCGGCGGCGGGCACGAGCTGCCCCCGGCGGCGTGGCCCGCGGTGGTCGAGGCGATCACCGGCACCCCGTGACATCCGGAGCCCGACGCGGCAGGCTGGACCGCATGGGAACCGTGACGATCTCATTCGAAATGACGCTCGACGGGGTGTTCGACCAGATGGAGCACTGGTTCGACGAGAACGATCCGGGGCTGCAGCGGGCCTCCGACGAGCTCGTCTTCGGCGCCGACGCGGTGCTGCTCGGTCGCGAGAGCTACGAGTTCTTCCGCGAGTACTGGCCGAAGCAGACCGATGACCGCGGCTTCGCGGCGCACTACAACGCGCTGCCCAAGTACGTCGCATCGACGACGCTCACCGGTCCGCTCGACTGGAACGCCACCCTCATCGAGGGCGACGTCGCCGAGGCGGTGCGCGGGCTGCGCGAGCGGTACGGGTCGATCATCTCGCACGGCTACGGCGGGCTGGCGGCCACGCTCGTCGACGCCGGCCTGGTCGACGAGATCCGCGCCGGCATCCACCCGTTCCTGGTCGGCACCGAGGGGCAGCGGCTGACCACGCCGCATCCGGTCGGTCTACGGCTGCTCGGCGTGGAGGCATCCGCCTCGGGCATCATCGCCGCGAGATACGCCCCGGCGTCGTCGGCGACCTGATCGACGGCGAGCGTTCCGGTCGCGCGTGAGCCGCGTTCGGGGGAACGCGGCCTCGGGCGATCGGGCGTACCCTGCGTGTGTCGGCCCACCCGAGGGTCGTCGGACGGAGTGCCACGATCATGCGACGCGCCCGCAGCTCCAGAGTCGGTGTCACCCTCGGCGTCGCCGTGGCCGCCATCCTCACCCTGGGCGTCACGGCGCCTGCCCACGCCGAGCAGGTCGTCACGAGTGACGGTCTCGCGTTCCGCGTCGTCGTGGCGGGCGCGTCGGGCCAGGGCGACGCCGACGCCGACGCCGACGGCGACGGCGTGTCCGACGCATCCGACGTGTGCGCCGGCACCACGTTCACCGCGGGTCCGGCCGACCTCAAGCTCGAGGGCGACTCCGCTAAGGCCAAGGCCAAGCCCAACGCCAAGCCCAACGCCGAGGCCGAGCCCGACGATCACCCGGCCAAGCCGAAGCGCGACCACAACCGGGGCGAGCTGAAGCCCAACCACTCCTGGTCGACCAGCGAGGCCGGCTTCGTCGACGCGACCGGCGCGGTCCGGTACACCCTCGACGAGACGGGCGGATGCTCCGCCGAGCAGATCATCGCCGCCGCAGGCCTCGGCAAGGGGCACATGAAGCACGGCATCTCGGTCGGTGCGATGAGGAAGTGGATCGCGTCGCTCGAGAAGTGACGTGCACCTAGCATGAGCGGGTGGACTTCTCACTCGCCTTCACGCCCGATCTCATCGCCGTCTTCGTCACGCTGTTCGTGCTCGAGATCGTGCTCGGCGTCGACAACGTCATCTTCATCTCGATCCTCGCGTCGAAGCTGCCGAAGGAGCAGCAGGCCCGGGCCCGCAACCTCGGCCTGACCCTGGCGATGGTCATCCGGGTGGTGCTCGTGTTCTTCGCGGGCTGGATCATCACCCTGAAGGAGGACGTCGTCGTCTGGTTCGGGATGGGCTTCTCGATCAAGGACTTCATCCTCATCGCGGGTGGCCTCTTCCTCGTCTACAAGGCGGTCACCGAGATCCACCACAAGCTCGAGGGCGCCGAGGAGGAGCATGGCGGCGCCGCGCCGAAGCGCATCACCTTCAGCTCGGTCCTCATCCAGATCCTGCTGCTCGACATCGTCTTCTCGCTCGACTCGGTCATCACCGCGGTCGGCATGACCGAGAACCTCCTCGTCATCATCACCGTCGTCGTGCTGTCGTTCGGCATCATGCTGTTCGCGTCGCGCTTCATCTTCACGTTCGTGAACCGGCACCCCACGGTGAAGATGCTCGCGCTGTCGTTCCTCCTGCTCATCGGGGTGTTCCTCATCGCCGAGGGCTTCGGCATCAAGATCGACAAGGCGCTCATCTACGCGCCGATGGCGTTCGCGATCCTCGTCGAGGCGCTGAACCTCGTCGCGTCCTCGCGCAAGGCGAAGCGCGAGCAGCGTCGCCAGCACGCGGTGCAGCTGCGTCCGCAGTACCCCGACGTCGACGAGTCGGTCGCGGTGTCGGCGGCGCTGTCCGAGCGCACGCCGGGCGCCGGCTCGGTCGGCCTGTCGCGACAGCCGGTCGCGGGCGACGAGACGGATGCCTCGGAGGAGCGCGCCGGCCTCGGCTGAGCCTCAGCCGACTCGCGCGAGGAACTCGAGCACCCGCTGCGTGAGGAGCTGCGCGGCCGCCGCGTCGTAGCTCGGCAGGCTGGAGTCGGCGAAGTAGTGCTGGTCGCCCGGGTAGAGGTAGAGCTCGGCGTCGTCGGCGGAGGCCACGAGCTCCCGCGCCGCGTCGACGTCGCCCTCGTCCATGAAGATCGGGTCGGCGTCGGCCCCGTGGATCTGCGCGGGCAGGCCGGCCGGCCAGCCGCCGAACTCCGACGGCGGCAGGCAGGAGTAGAAGAACAGGGCGCCCTTCGCGCCGGCGCGCGTCTGGGCGAGCTGCTGCGCCGGCACGACGCCGAGTGAGAAGCCGCCGTAGACGAGCTCGTTCGTCAGCGACTGGGCGGCGCGCTCGCCGCGGGCCATGATCTCCTCCCAGCCGACCTCCTTGGCGTAGCCGACGCCCGCCTCGATCGAGTCGAAGGTGCGTGCGTCGAAGAGGTCTGGCGTGTGCACGGTGTGGCCCGCGCGACGGAGGTCGTCGGCGAAGGCACGCAGGCCCTCGGTGGGACCCAGTGCGTGATGGAAGAGCAGGACCTCGGCCATCGTGATACTCCTGTCTGTCGGTCGAACGACTCGGTCGCTCGCACGGTACTCGCTCGCGCGACGGCTGTCGACGAGCGCTCACTCGAGCAGTTCGACGACCTCGCCGGGGCGTCCGTGCTCGAGCAGGTGCAGCACCCGATCCGCGACCTCCTGGGGCGGGATGAGCCGCCCAGTCGCACGCTGCTGCTCGGCGGTGAGCGCGGCGAACTGCCGGTGCGCGCGATCGAGCCCGATCCAGCCGGGCACGACCGCCATGACGCGAACGTCGGCCCGACCGCCGAGCGAGGTCGTGAAGCGGCGAAGGCCGGCCTTCGCGGCGCCGTACTCGGGTGACCCGTAGGGTTCATCACCCTCGCCGCCGCTCGACCCGATATTCACCACGGCGCCGCTCGCCCCGACGCCGCCGCCCGCTCCGCCGACCGCCGCGAGCCGCGGCCACAGCCGCTGGGCGAGCAACAACGGCGCGACCAGGTCGAGCGTCAGCGCACCGAGCCAGGCGTCGGGTTCGGCGTCGGGGTACTGCGGGCCCGGCGACCAGCCTCCGGCATTGTTCACGAGCGCCGTGATGCCGGAGACGCCGGCGAGCGCATCGGCCGCCGCCTGGATGCCGTCGATCGTCGACAGGTCGGCGGCGACGACCGCGACGGGCGACCCGTGCCGGGCCTCGAGGTCGTCGGCCGTCGCCCTCGCCGCCGTCAGGTCGCGGTCGATGAGGAGCACGCCGTGACCATGCGCCAGCAGCGTCTCGGCGATGACGGCGCCCAGCCCGGCGGCGCCACCCGTGACCACGACGATTCCGTGCATGCCGCCATCCTGCTCGGGGGCACCGACAGTGGGCGGGGAAGCGAACCGCGGCGGGCGGGGAAGCGAACATCAGGGTGTGGCAAGCCGGGAGTGGCAAGCTGGGTCGGATGCCTCTCCACCCCGACGAGCTGCCGATCGACGTCGGCCTCGCTGCCGCCCTCATCGCACGTGACCGACCCGACTGGGCCGGCCTGCCGGTGATCCTCGCCGGTGGAGGAACCGACAACGTGATGTTCCGCCTCGGTGCCGAGCTGTTGGTGCGGATACCGCGCACGGCCGGAGGAGTGGGCTCGCTCCGCAAGGAGCGCACGTGGCTTCCCCGCCTCGCGCCCGCCCTGTCGGTTCTCATCCCGGAACCGGTGCACGCAGGTTCCCCGTCGGACGCGTACCCGGTCGAGTGGTCGGTGTACCGGTGGATCGACGGCGCCCCACCGGCGTCCGACACCGTGACGGACTGGCGACGGTTCGGCGACGACCTCGCCGCCGTCGTGCGCGACCTGCACCGCATCGATCTCATGGGCCAGCGACGGTCGGGCGACCTGAGCTGGTATCGGGGCGGCAGCCTCCGAGAGGTCGAGGCGGGGGTCGCGCAGGCCTTCGACGAGGCTCGTCCGCTCGTGGGTGACGAGCTCGACCTCGACCGGCTCGAGCAGTGGTGGTGCGACGGGCTGGCCCTCCCCGACTCGCGGACGCCGCACGTGTGGCTGCACGGCGACCTGCGCCCGGGCAACCTCCTCGTCGCCGGGGGCCGGCTTCACGCGGTCATCGACTTCGGGGCGCTCTCGGTCGGCGCGCCCGATGCCGAGCATGCCGCCGTCTGGGACCTCCCGCAGGCCGCCCGCGACGCCTACTGGAACGCGCTGCACCTCGACGAGGCGACCTGGCAGCGCGCCCGGGCCTGGGCGATCGCCGTGGCGATCTTCGGCATCCCCTACTACTGGCGCACCCTTCCCGAGTTCGTCGCGGAGTGCCGGGCGCGCCTCGGGGCGATTCTCGCCGGCAGCTAGCGACGACGGGGGAGCGGAGCGGCGCCCGCACTGGCGCCGCGCGCGTGCCGGAGTCCGCTAGTGCCCCGCCTCGAAGAAGATCGCCCGCAGGTCGTCGGGCCAGTCGGTCGCGCGCCGTGTCGTCGCGTCGACGTGCGCCACGATCATCAGGCACGTGGCGACCGTCGTCCCCGCGGCATCCGCCATCGTGCACTCGATGATCGCGTCGGGCCCGTGGAACTCTCGCACGAACGAGGTGATCGTGATCTCCTGGTCCGCGTTCACCGGTCGGCGGAAGCTGATCTCCATGCGCCGGATCCACGTCATGAAGCCGAGCGTGTCGAGGGTGGGCAGGTCCCACCCGGCGTACTTCGCGAGCGCCTCCATGCGGTGGTCGGTGAAGTACCTGGCGTAGTTGCCGGTGCTCAGGTGCTGGAACGGATCGAGCTCCGAGAAGGCGACTCGGTGCGTGGTCTCATACACGATCGGCTGCTTCGCCATACCCCAAAGCTACGCCGATGCCGGCCGGTGCCGTCGGTTCGGGCCGGTGAGGTCGGTTCCCGCGGGCGCAGTCGGTTCCGGATGCCGCGTCAGCGCCCTCCGCCGGCGGCGAGCCGCATCAGGTCGGTGTCGAAGTCGACGTCCGCGACCGAGCGCTCGGCGGCGGTCGCGTTTCCGGCGAACTGGTGCTGGTAGCCCGACCAGTTGCCGTCGGCGATGGAGGCGCCGACGCCGCTGCGCAGGAACAGCGTGAGCTCCGTGGCCGCGCGGGTGATGCGGTCGCCGAGCGTCGTGGATCCCCAGTCGTCGGGCGCGGCGAACAAGGACGTCGGCATCGGCATCGCGCGGAGGAACGCGAACAGCGGGCGCAGCTGCTCGTCGACGACCATCGCGTGCCGGGGCGTGCCCGCCGTGGCGGCGAGGATGACCGGCTTCGCGATGAGCAGGTCGTTGTCGAGCACGTCGGCGAACGACTTGAACAGCCCGCTGATGCCCGCCTTGTAGACCGGGGTGCTCGCGATGACGGCGTCGGCTCCGGCGAGGAGCTCGATCGCCGCCTGCAGGCGCACGCCGGGGAATCCGGCCACGATCGCCTGGGCGATCTCGACGGCGAGCCCGCTCAGCTCGATCACGTTCACGGTCGCGGGCATCCCGGCTTCGCCGAGCAGGTCGATCGTCTTCTGCGCGGCCCGGTCGGCGAGCAGCCGCGTGGTGGACGGGTCGCTCACGCCTGCGCTGACGACGACGAGCCGCAGGGGCCGGCTCGCGGCATCCGTTGCGAGCTGAGCGGGCGTGTGGATGGGAGTGCTGGTCATGAGAGGTTCCTTCGCATGGCGAGTTGCTGCACCTCGGCCGAGGGGCCGGAAGCGCCGGCGAGCAGGGCGAGGCTGAGGTCGCGCAGCATCACGATCTGGTCGTGATCGAGGGCGCGGCCGAGCGCCTCGGTGACGTGCCGGGCGACCCCGGCGCCGACGCGGCGCTGGGTGTCCAGTCCGGCTGGGGTGAGGCGGATGCGGCGTGCCCGGCCGTCGGCGGCATCGTCGACCCGCTCGACGAGGCCGCGGGCCTCGAGGCGCACGATGAGGCGTGACATGCCGGGCTGGGTGATGAGCACGTCGTCGCCGAGCTCCGTGATCCTGAGCCCCTCGGGCTCGGACGAGAGAGCGAACAGCACCGCGTACTCGCGGGTGAGCAGGCCCTCCCAGATGTCGGCGTCGGTGAGCTCGCGGGCGATGGTGGCCTGGGCGCGGTAGTACGCCTCCCAGGCCTCGTTCGCGAGCCGGGCATCGTGCGCCACGGTCACGCCGCCAGGGGGAAGCGCGCCGGAGCGTTCGGGTCGCTGTCCTGGTAGGGCGAGGCACCCGACAGGTTGTCGCCCCGGTTGGGGTTCGGGCGGGGCTGACGGGGCTCCGAGTCGCCGTACTTCGCGGTGACGAGACTCGCGTGCGTCGGGGCATCCGGAACCCCGGGCGCCCGTCGCGCCGCCATCTCCTTGCGCAGCACCGGGACCACCTCGGTGCCGAGCAGCTCGACCTGCTCGAGCGCGACCTCGACGGGGAGCGCCAGGCCGTCGAGCGACCACAGCTGCCGCTGGTAGTCGCCGAATCCCTCCTGGAATGTGAGCGTCTTGTCGATGACCTCCTGCGGGCTGCCGACGCTGAGCGGCGTGCGGGCCATGAAGTCGTCGAGCGAGCTGCCCTTGAAGAGCGGGTACTCCTCGAAGTACGGCCGGAACGCGGCGACGGCGTCCTGCGAGCGCTTCGCGATGAAGGCCTGTCCGCCGAGGCCGACGATCGCCTGGTCGCGGGTGCCGTGACCGTAGTGCTCGAACCGGTCGCGGTAGAAGTCGACGAGCGGCTTGAAGTGGAAGTTCGGGGCGAGCACGTTGTTCGCGAAATAACCGTTGCCGTAGAAGGCGGCCTGCTCGGCGATCTCGGGAGTGCGGATCGAGCCGTGCCACACGAACGGCGGCACGTCGTCGAGTGGGCGCGGGGTCGACGTGAAGCCCTGCAGCGGGGTGCGGAAGCTGCCCTCCCAGTCGACGACGTCCTCACGCCAGAGTCGGTGCAACAGGTTGTAGTTCTCGAGCGCCAGCGCGACGCCCTGGCGGATGTCCTTGCCGAACCACGGGTACACGGGCACGGTGTTGCCACGACCGACCATGAGGTCGAGCCGCCCCTTCGCCACGTGCTGGAGCATGGCGTAGTCCTCCGCCAGCTTCACGGGGTCGTTGGTCGTGATCAGGGTGACCGACGTGCTCAGCACGATCTGCTCCGTGAGCGCGGCGATGTGCGCGAGCAGCGTGGGCGGCGACGACGGCACGAACGGGGGATTGTGGTGCTCGCCGAGTGCGAACACGTCCAGGCCCACCTCATCGGCCCGCTGCGCGACGCGCACCAGGTTGCTGATGCGCTCCGCCTCGCTCTGGGTCGTTCCGGTGGTGGGGTCGGGGGCGATGTCGCCGACGCTGAAGATGCCGAACTGCATGGGGTCCGCCTTTCTGCGGTCGTTCGAGAAAGGTAAACAACATGACTGAGCATGTATTCCCGGATGCCGCCCGCGCCGCCTCACGCCTCCCGGGGGGATGGACGGGTGCCGAGCAGCGCGTTCAGTCCCCAACCCGCGATGATGACGAACGCGAGGGCCGACGCCATCGAGAGGATGCCGATCGGGTCGGCGATCACGCCGAGGCTGATGATCATCGTGGTGGCTCCGGCGGGTGGATGCGGCAGCTTCAGGGCGCTCAGCACGAACGCCGTGATGGCCACGGAGAACGCAGCCGCCAGGAGGTAACCGGGAGTGAGGCCCTGGTCGGGTGCCGACGGCTGGCCGTCCATGCCGAAGACGATCAGGCAGAGCACGCCGGCGCCGATGCCGACCCCGTGCCCGACCGCGGCGTTCAGCGGTCGAGACGACGGATCCTTGGCGGCGCCGAAGATCAGCATGACCGTCGGGCCGAGGCTCGGGAACAGCCACGGCGTGCGCAGGGCGAGGCCGATGGCGCCGGATGCCGCGAGCACGACGAGGCTGAGCAGGCCCACGTACGCTCCGGTGCCGGGGGAGCCGGCCGCCTTCGTCAACCGGTCGAGCACCGGCCGGCGGGTCGAATCGTCCACGGTCATCGCAGTCTCCATCCCGGTCTGTTGGGGTGGAAGCTACGCGCGGGTTCGACGGGCGCACAACGGGCTTGCGTTCACGCGAACGCGGACTCGCGGGACGCTCGCGCGAACTCCCTACGGCGAGCGGATGACGCGCCGCGCGACGTTCTCGGACGCGTCGGCCGGCACCTCCTCCGTGATCCACGGGCCGGTGCCCTCGCTGCGGTCGAGGATCCCGTCCTCGAGCCACTCGTACGCGCCGTCGAGCACCCGTTCCGACAGGCGCTCGTCAGCGGCATCCGTGTTGCGCCAGAGCCCGTCGAGCAGTCGTTCGGTGCGCAGCCGGGACTGCTCGGCGAACGTGTCGGCGAGCTGGTAGGCCGCCTTGCCGTGCTCGGGGGTGTCGGCGCCGATCATCATGGCACGAACGCACGAGGCCGAGACGGCGAACAGCTCGGCGCCGATGTCGACGACCCGCCCCAGGAACCCCTGCTTGCGTTCGAGTGCGCCCTGCCAGCGCGTCATCCCGTAGAAGGTCGCTCGGGCGAGCTTGCGGCTGGTGCGCTCGACGTAGCGGAGGTGCGCGGCGAGCGGGCCGAACTCGTCGAAGGAGGTCGGCAGGTCGCCCTTGCCGGCGACGAGCTGGGGCAGCCAGCGGGCGTAGAACCCGCTGGCAGATGCGGCGGCCTTGAGCTTGCGGGAGAGCTCGAGGTGCGGGTCGATCAGGTCCCCGGCGGCGGTGAGGTGCGCGTCGACGGCCTCCCGCGCGATGAGCAGCCGCATGATCTCGGTCGAGCCCTCGAAGATGCGGTTGATGCGCATGTCGCGGAGCACCTGCTCGGCCCCGACGGCGCGTTCGCCGCGGGCGGCCAGCGACGCCGCGGTCTCGAACCCCCGGCCGCCGCGGATCTGCACGAGCTCGTCGGCGATGCGCCACCCCATCTCGGACGCCCACATCTTGGCGAGCGCCGCCTCGATGCGGATGTCCTTGCGGTCCTCGTCGGCGAGCACGCCTGACAGGTCGACCACGGCCTCGAGGGCGAACGCCGTGGCGGCGATGAACGCGACCTTGTGCGCGACCGCGGCGTGCTCGCCGACGGGGCGGCCCCACTGCACCCGCTCGCGCGACCACTCGCGGGCGATCTTGAGGCTCCACTTGCCGGCACCCGCGCAGATCGCGGGGATGGCAAGGCGGCCGGCGTTGAGGGTGGTCAGCGCGATCTTGAGCCCTTGCCCCTCACGGCCGATCAGGTGCTCGCGCGGCACGCGGACGTCGTGCAGCGAGGTCAGCCCGTTCTCGATGCCGCGCAGGCCCATGAAGGCGTTGCGGCGGTGCACGGTGATGCCGGGGGCGCGCGCCTCGACGATGAACGCGCTGATCCCGCCGGGGTGCCCGTCGGACTTCGGCACGCGCGCCATCACGACCAGCAGCTCCGCGACCACCCCGTTGGTGGTCCACAGCTTGGTGCCGTTGAGCACGTACCCCGTGCCGTCGTCGGTCGGCACCGCGGTGGCCCGCAGTCGGGCGGGGTCGGAGCCCACCTCTGGCTCCGTGAGCAGGAAGGCGCTGATCGCCCCCGCGGCGCACCGCGGCAGGTACTCGCGCTTCTGCGCCTCGGTGCCCGCGAGCACGAGCGGCTCGGGCAGGCCGACCGACTGGTGCGCCGAGAGCAGTGCGCCGAGGCTGGCGTTCACCGACCCGATCATGACGAGCGCGCGGTTGTAGTACCACTGCCCGAGCCCGAGGCCCCCGTACTCGACCGGGATCTTCATGCCGAACGCCCCGATGTCGGCGAGCGCCTGGAACGTCTCATCAGGGATGCGCGCCTCGCGCTCGATGCGTGCGACGTCGACGTCGCGCAGCAGCGATTCGAGGGCCGCGAGGAACGCCTCGCCGCGCTCGCGGCGGGCTGGATCCGGTCGGGGATGCGGATGGATCAGCGACAGGTCGAACTGGCCCAGGTACAGGCCCTTGGCGAAGCTCGGCTTGCGCCAGTCCTGTTCGCGGGCGGCTTCGGCGACGGCGCGCGACTGCTGCTCGTCGACCTCGGGGACGGCGCCACCTGCGACGGCGCCCGCGGCGGTGGCGGCACTGGAAGCGCTGGACTCACGAACGGTGCTCACGCGAACCTCCTCGTTCCAGCCAAATCTACGCTCAGGGCGTCTGGCGCTCACCAGCATGCTAAGTTTGAAATACCTACTCAGGATGCCGCGGTCTCGCGGCGCCCCGCCGCACCACCGAAAGGCCACATCATGACTTCACTGCAGGGAGCCGTCGTGCTCGTCACCGGAGCGAACGGCGGACTCGGCACCGAGTTCGTGCACCAGGCGCTCGAGCGCGGCGCCGCGAAGGTGTACGCGACCGCCCGCGCTCCGCGCGAGTGGAACGACGATCGCGTCGTGCCCCTTCAGCTCGACGTCACGGATGCCGCATCCATCGCCGCGGTCGCCGCACAAGCCTCCGACACCACCGTCGTCGTGAACAACGCCGGCGCCTCGGCACCGTCGACGATGCTCGACGCCGACCTCGACGAGGTGCGCGCGCTCTTCGAGACCAACGTCTTCGGACCGCTCGCCGTCGCCCAGGCGTTCGCGCCGGTGCTCACCGCGAACGGCGGCGGCGCGCTCGTCGACATCCACTCGGCGCTCAGCTGGTACGCCGCGGGCAACGCCTACAGCGCGTCGAAGGCCGCCTTCTGGTCGATCACGAACTCCCTGCGCCTCGAGTTGGCGCCCCGCGGCACGCAGGTCGTGGGCGTGCACCTCGGCTACACCGACACCCCGATGATCGCCGACCTCGACGTGCCGAAGGGCCGCGCCGACGACATCGTGCGACGCGTGTACGAGGGCGTCGAGGCGGGGGAGCACGAGATCCTCGCCGACGACACCGCCGTCTGGGCCAAGAGCACGCTGTCGCGCACCGTGCTCGAGCAGTACCCGCAGCTCGCCGCCGCGAGCTGACCGGCTCGGGTGGCGCGGGCGCCGCGGGCGCCGCGGGCGGCGGCCGGTCTGCCGTGCACCGGCTCGGTCAGTCGCGCGGCGGCCCCGGCGGCACCGTCGGCCGATCGCTCGGCGGGCCCGGCGGGACGGTCGGCCGCTCGCTGGGCGGGATGGTCGGCCGCTCCCCGCCGCCGGGCACGCCGCGCGGTGCCGGCAGGATGTCGATGTGCGGGCCGCTCGCCTCGCCGATCGAGCTCGCGACGTTGGCGACGCCCTTGCAGGCGCCGCTCACGTCGTTCGACAGTGCGCCGCGGGTGTCGATGTCCCGCTGCCCGTCGATCACCACGTCGATGTCGCTCTTCGTCCCCGTCCCCTTGCCCGGCGGGAGATCGGTCTCGACGGCCCGGCCCATTCCGCGGCCCCGGCTGCCGGTGACCTGCAGCCTCGTCTGGTGCTTGTTCGCGATGCCCTGCAACTCGGCGAGCTCCGCCGCGGTCAGCGTCTGCGGGCCCGGAACCCGCATATCTGGGGTCACCGGGTCGACGACGGCGGGCTTCTCCTCGGGCACCGGGGGCTTGTCCTCCGCGGGCGGCGGTCGGTCCTCGGCGGGCAGTCCGCCCTTGCGGGCCGCGCGCACCCCTGCGGCGAACTCGTCGATCACGGCGAGCACCGACGCGGGCAGGAACCCGCGCAGCACCGAGGCGCAGGCGGCGGCGATGCGGCCGCCGATCCATCCGAGCCCCACGAGGATCGCGGTGATGCCGAGCGCGAGCCCGCTGTCGGCGGCGGTGTTGTAGTCGTCGGCCTTCTCCTGCCGGGTCTGGCGGGTGGTGAACAGGTCGGCGAGCACCTTGACGAGCGCGGCCACCTCGCCGGCGGCGAACGACACGAGGAAGGCCTGGCCGAGTCCCATCGCGACCCCGAAGCCGAGCCCGGCCCCGCCGACGCCACCGACGGCGAACCCGCCACCGGCTCCCGGCGCCGCACCGATGCCGAGTCCGGCCAGCGCACCGGCGATGCCACCCAGCACGGTGCCTGCCAGGCTGCCGCCGATGAAGCCGATGACCGTGAGCACGATCGTGATCGGCCCGAGCAGCAGCAGCGCGATGTTGTTCAGCCGTCGCCAGAGGATGAGCGGGAAGTCGAGCAGCTTCATCAGGTCGCTCCACAGGTCGTGGAAGAACCCGAGCGGATCGTCGAAGAGGTTGCGCGGCGAGAACAGGGTGCCCCACGCCTTCGACATGTCGGCGGCGATGCCGGTGAGCTCCTGGCCGATCTTCGGCCACGGCCAGACCAGGCTCTTCAGCCCGTCGAGCGCCATCTTCTTCACGTGGAGCTTGGCCCACTTGTCGGTGAACGCCGCCCCGAGCCCCGCCCACATCTCGGCGCCGCTCGAGGTGGTGCGCGTGACCGCCTCGGCCGGGGCATCCGTCACCTGTCGCTGCACCGGTGAAGGCACAGCGGATGCCGCAGGCCCAGCGTTCGCGGCACGCGCGGCGGCCGGCATGTGGGGTGCGACCGCATCGGATGCCGCGGCCGGCATGCCGGCCGAGAGCTTGCCCGCGATGCCCTCGGCGTAGGGCTCGATGGTCGACATCGGATCGGCGACGAGGGTGCCCAAGCCGGTGATGGCCTGGCCGTACTTGCGCAGCTTCGCGACGAGCGGCGTGATCGAGAACGAACGCACGCGTTGCACGAACGACCGCACGCCGCCCGTGATCTTGTCGGCGGCGCCGCCCACGCCCTCTTTCACGCGGGTCCACGCGCGGCCCGCCGTGTCCCATGCCGAGGTCGCCGCACCCGACACCGTGTCCCACGCGCCGCGTGCGCCAGAGACGACGGATGCCCCGATGCTCCCGGCCGTGTCCCGCGCCCGCTGCCACCCGGCCTGCGCGGTGCTCCACGCGCGCTGCGCACCCGACAGCAGCGCGCCGCCGATGCGCCGCACGATCGCGCCGCCCCAGCTGTCGGCCGACAGCAGGTCGGAGCCGAAGCCCTCGACCCGCGACCACAACGCGCCGAGCCGGCTCGTGGCCGACGACGCGAGCCCGACCAGCCCGTCGACGACGGCGTTCGCGCCGGCCCGCGCGGAGTCGACGACGCTGCGGAATCCGGCCGCAGCGCCGTCCCACAGGCCCGAAAGTGCACGGCCGACGGCGCCCGCCATCGCCTGCGCGGCACTCCACGCACCCGACGCCAGGCCGGTGATCGAGCTCCATGCGCCGGCGAGGCCGTCGGCATCCAAGTGCAGCACGGCGTCTCGCAGACGGGTCGCGCCGCCGACGATCGCCGTGATCGGCGCCAGGACCACCCCGCGGATGGCCGTGAACGCCGCCGTCGCCGAGTCGGGCAGGCTCGCGGCGACCGAGCGCACGAAGTTGCCGACGCCCGCGCCGGCCGCGCGGATGGCGTCGAGCGCGCCGGCGCCCCGCTCCCGCAGGCCGTCGACCACCTCGCCGACGCCGCTCGACACGCTCGTCCACCCCGCGCGGATGCCGTCGCCGATGCCCGACAACCGGCGACGGATCGAGGCGAAGAAGCCGGGGTCCTCCTCCTCGCGTTGCAGCGCGGGTTGGTCGTGTTGCGTCGCGGGTTCGGCGCGTTGCTGTTCGGGTCCGCGCAGCGCGGTCGGGCCGGCGACCGCGTCGGTCGTCAGCGTCTCGCTGCCGAAGCCGGCGGCCGATGCCTCGACGTCGGTGCTGCCGGCCGCGGGTGCCGTCTCGGCAGTCGGGGCGTACGCCGAATGGGGCGTCGGCGCCTGCGACGGCCTCGGCGTCGGCGACCGGGCGGGAGCCGGCGCAGCGGGATGCGCCAGCAGCCGCGCGACCGCGGCATTCCCCGCCGACCGTTGCAGCGCGGGCAGGGCGACGCGAGTCGGCGCGCCGCCACGGATGGCCCAGTCGGCGGCCGACGACTCAAGGACCGACGGGTCGGCCACCGACGACTCCGCGAGGGACGCAGCGGGCTCCGCTGCCTCGACGCCGGTGGCGCGGTGGGCAGGGGCAGCGGGCTCCGCACGCAGGTCGTGGGCCGCAGTCGAGCTCATCCGTCACCCCGCTCACCAGCGTCATCCGGCCGGGCGCGCGCGGCGAGGGGTAGCGGGTCGCCGAACAGGCAGCGGATCTCGCCCGTGCGGGCAGTGGTCGGCGGGCGAGCGTCCGTTCGTCACCGCGTCCGCTCGCGGCGGCATCCGTCGCTTCAGGCGTGGACGTCGTCGCCCTGGCGCGGCAGGTTCCGCTCGACCGCACGGAGCGTGTGCGTGTAGCCGACCATCTCGTGCCCGACCACCTCGACGACGCACGAGAGCGACACGAGCGCGATCACCGTGACCAGCGCGGCGACGTCGGCGTCGTCCTCCAGGTCGATGGGAGCGCCCGGCTCGGAGGCCACGACCGCGACGACGGCGGCGGCGACGAGGGGCACCAGCGTGCAGAGGAACAGCGGGATGTGCGTGAGGTCGTAGGAGCGGAGCAGCACGCTCCAGATCAGGAACACGAGCACCACGACGCATCCGACCGGCACGGCCAGCGCGAGCGTGATCTGCGGGAGAGTGAGCTCCTGATGCTCGACGCCGTCTGCGGCGACGCGGAGGCCGGCACCGACCGCTGCGATGGCGCCGAAGAGCGGCAGGTGGGCGTAGCGCCACGCGAAGGTGCGCTCGGGCCACCGCGTCAGGATCGCGCGCGTGGGGATGAGGGAGTAGGCCCACCAGAGCCCCGCCGCGATGACCAGCCCTGACGCCGCGATGACGACGGCGCCGACCGACCACCCCTGTTCGCTCACGAGCACGCCGACCGCCGCGACCGTGGCGGCGACGACCTCGCCCACGGTGATGAGCGTGAGCAGGCCGAACCGCTCGGCGATGTGCCCGGCGTTCCACGGGGCGCGCCCGTACCGGCGTTCGATGATGACGGGCGCGATCATCTCGGCCGCGGCGACGGCGACCAGGAAGGTGACGGTGACGCCGAAGGAGAGCCCGGGCAGCGTCGTGAGGGCCCATCCGACCTGGGCGATCGCGATCACCACGGCGTACGCGATGGAGGTGCGCCGATGGGCCGGATCCTCGCGTGCGGCTCGGAGCCACAGCACGATGAGCGGCACGCGCATGATGATGTAGCCGACGACGAGCATCCCGTTGTTGGGGCTCTCGCCGTGCGCGGCATTCTCGAAGCTCACGGGCAGGCCGAACGTGAGGACGACGACGCCGACCATCTGCACGACGGTCGCGACGCGGAAGAGCGCATCGTCGTTGCCGTACGCCGACGCGAACCAGGTGAAGTTCAGCCACGCCCACGTGATGGCGAAGATCGCGAAGACGTAGGCACCGATTCCGGGGCCGACCTCGCCGTCGATGATGGCGTGTGCCAGCTCATCGGCGGCTGCCGCGAACGCGATGACGTAGACGAGGTCGTAGAGCAGCTCCAGCGGCGTGACCACGCGGTCGCGTTCATTCGGGTCCCGGCCCGTCATCGGCCGCAACCGATGCCGGAGGTCGTCGCGCAACTGGGATGCCAACGCTGCCGTCGTCGTCATGGGGACCATCCTCGTCCGCGGGTCGCCGGCTGTCAGCAGGTGTGGCGGTGGCCCGGTGCGACTCGTTCCGTCGCGCGCGGGCCGCGGGCGCCCTTGCAGCGCGCAGAATGGGGAGATGGTCGAGATCTCGGACGATGACTTCGAGCGCATGGTCGCCGAGGAGCTCGACGCGCTTCCCGACGAGTGGATCCGCGGCATCGAGAACGTCGCGGTCGTCGTCGAGAACCAGCCGCTCCGCGAGCGGCCGCGACTGTTCGGCCAGTACCGGGGGCATCCGCTGACCACGCGTGGCGTCTACGGCTTCGGCGAGCTGCCCGACCGCATCACGCTCTACAAGAACAACCTGCAGGAGCACAGCGTCGACCTCGAGTCCCTGCGTCGGCGGGTGCGCGTCACGCTCGTGCACGAGATCGGCCACTACTTCGGGCTCGACGACGCGCGGCTGCACGAGCTCGGGTGGGCGTAGGTACGGCGACGGGCACGGATGCCGCGGGGGCGCAGCATCCGTGCCCGTGAACAGCGCTCGTCCTAGTACTTCGAGATGACCTCGATGCCTGCGGCGCCCACGGGGCGGTCGACGTAGCATCCGGCGTCGTAGGCGGCCTGCCAGGCCGACTTCTGCAGCGCGGACGAATTGTATTCGGCGAACGAACGGGTGCCCGCGTAGCGGCACAGCTGGTTCCACGAGTTGCGGCCGACGATGCCGTCGGAGACCAGGCCCGTGTAGCTCTGGAAGCGGCGCACGTTGGTGTTGGTGTTGGCCCCGAAGCTGTTGTCGACGACGAGCTGGTAGCCGCCGTAGCTGCCGCCGCGCACCGAGGCGATGCCGTTCAGCATGCGCTGGATGTAGCCGACGCACGTCGAGTAGCCGCCCGACGAGTACTGGTAGGCCGTGCAGCCCTTGCCCGTCGCCCCAGTGGTGGCGCTCGCCGCGGTGGCCGGGGCGATGGCGCAGATCCCGGCGATCGCGAGCGCCACGGCGCCCCCGGCGATGGTCTTCCTGAACGTCTTCATGGCAGTTCTCCGAATTCGTGGTGCTGGTCGTGGTCGTGGGGGTACCGCAGTACGCCCCCAGGTGATCGCCGCATCTGCGCGCGCCGCGAGCCTATCCACGCCACGGATGACGGGGGAATGGGGAGGACTGCCCTGCGAGCCCCGCGACCCGTCATCCCCAGGGGGCGGCGCACGGCTCGGGAGGTGAGCCCTTGAGCACGGGACCGAGCAGCGGCGCCAGCGCCTTCGTGACCTCGAGCACCGCCTCGCCCGTTCCGCCGTCGCCGTTGCCGAGCATCGCGAAGACCGCGCCGGTCTGCGGGTAGTACGCCACGCTGGTGCCGTAGCCGGGTTCGGCTCCCGCATGCGAGACGCTCGTGACACAGCCGGTGTCGACGTCGTACTCGACGCCGGCGCCCAGGCCGTAGCCCGCCCCGGGATTTCCGGGGACCGGCGCGAGATCCGCATACCGCACGGCCTGGAGCTCGGGCGTGACGCCGGCACCCTCGCCGAGGGCCTCGCCCCATGCGTGGAGGTCGTCGAGGGTCGACACCATGGCGCCGCCCGCCCAGCTCTCGCCGTTCGACCAGCCGACGGTGTCGACGGGCTCGCCGAGTTCGGGGCAGAAGAGCGAGTACCCGTGGGCCAGTGGAGCGGCGACCTGCCCGTCGGGGGCGAACCTGCTGCGGTCCATGCCGAACGGCTCGGTGATGCGGTCTCGGATGAGGGTCTCGAGGTCGACGCCCGTGACCTGCTCGAGGATGCCCCCGAGGAGGAAGTAGTTCGTGTTGGCGTACTCGAACCCCTCGCCCGGCGCGAAGTCCGCGCGGGGCGTCGCCGCGCCGACCGCGATGAGTTCGTCGGACGTCGGAATGGCCTGCGGGGCGCTGCAGATGCGGTCGACCTGCGCCCGGCCGGACTCGCCGATGCCGCTCGACTGGTTCAGCAGCATCCGCACGGTGATGTTCGACGCCTCGGGGAAGTCGGGATACCACCGGTCGAGCGTGTCGTCGAGGCTCACGTCGAAATCGGGCTCGCCGATCACCTGCAGCATGACCGTGCCGACGATGGTCTTGGTGATGCTGCCGATCTTCTGCTGGTTGTCGCGGCCCATGGGCTCGCCCGTCTCGACGTCGGCTGTGCCTCGCGCGGAGATCCATTCGTCTTCGCCGGGGATCCACATCCCGACGATCACGCCGGGTATTCCGGATGCCGCGAACCCCTCGTCGAGGGCCGTCTCGAGTTCTGCTCGAAGCGCGGGGTCGAGGGCGGTGGCGGATGCCGCGGGTTCGGCCGTGTCCGTGACGCCTGCCGGCGTGGCGACGCATCCGCTCAGTACCCATGCCGTGACCGCCGCCGTCGCGGCGACCGCGCCAACCGCCCACTTCGTGTTCCGCATGACCTGGCCCCTCGGCGTCGCGCGGGACGCAGCTCGGATCGCGCACGGCGGGCACGACGTCGTGACCGTGCCGTCGCCCCTCGCTGAGGCTAGGGATCCGGATCGCGGGGCGGGAGCGGTGCCCCCACTCGCGACCCTACGCCGCCCGCGCGCGCCGATGGCGAACGAGCGGCGCCCCACTTCAGGGGTCGAAGCAGTTCCATCGGTCCCGCGCCAGCTGTGCCCGAATGCACGTCGACTCGTCCGACGAGCCGGCCGGGTCACGCTGCCCTTTCCTCGCGCAGCTCAAAGCGCGCCCGGCCGCCGAGTCGGGGAACCCGTGCCGGATCGATGTGCGGTGGCGGGATGAACCACACGTCGTTCGGGCTCGGGAGGATCTGCCACCCCTCGCGGTGGATCATGTGGTGGCAGAAGCTGCAGAGCATCACGCCGTTCGAGAGGTCCGTCGGCCCCGCATCGCGCTCCCACCAGGCGATGTGGTGGGCTTCGACGTAGGCGATGTTCTGACCGCACGAAGCGCAGCCGCCGTCGCGCTCGCCGAGCGCGAGTCGTTGCGCCTTGCTGAAGAGTCGGGCGGCCCTTCCAAGATCGAGTGGCAGGCTGTCGCCGCCGAGCACGGCCGGAAGGAGTTCGGCGTCGGCCGCCAAGCGGCGGGCCGTGGCCGCGGAGACGGGCTGATCGAGGCCGTCGATGCGGGCGTGCCCGAGGCAGCTCACGAGCGTGTCGAGGTCGACGCGAACGACGACCGTGGTCTTCGCGAGCGGCGTGAGGGTCTGGCTGCAGCCGAGCGCATGCCGGGCGAGCGCCGCGAGGGCATCCGCCTGCATCTGGGGGATCGACCGTCGGTCATCTACCACAGCGTCGCCATCGCCGTCGCCGGCCTGGCGTCGGCGCAGCACGTCGGTCACGAGCGCCTCGATCGCCGCCTTCACCGGTGCGCCGCTCTCGGGGTCGAGGCGGGCGTGCACGTGCAGCATGCCGTATCCGTCTTCGCGCATCGTCAGGGAGCGCTCCATGCGGAGCTCGTCTTCGCGGGGCTCCACTCCGTCGGGGTCGAGCCGCGCCTCTGCCTCGCGGACTCCGCGAAGGAGCATCTCGAGCGGCACGTGCGCCGCGAGGTCGACCAGCGCCGCTTCGACATGGCCGGCCCGGCTCGGCTCGGCTCGCGCCGACGCCCGATCGAGCATCGTCGTGATCGCGGATGCCGCCTCGATGCCGATGCTCGCCGCCTCCAGGGCAGCGGCCACGTGAGGATGCCGCGACGGGAGCCGCTCTCCGCTGAAGGTCTGCCGTTGTGCGGTGACGGTGCCGACGGTGATGAGCCGCTGCGCGTCGGCGCGCGATGCGCCCGTCGAGGCGGCGATCAGTCGCGCCGGATTGTGGAACCCCTGCGCCTTCGCCAACCCGATGTCGCCGAACTCTGGGCCCGATCGCTTCATCACCTCGGCCGCGACCCTGGCCAGCACGGCGTCGACGTCGCGCCGGACCTGCGCGAGCGCATCGGCGACGCGCATGAGCCCAGGGTCGCTCATCTGCTCCACTTCGACCTGCGCGTCGCCACGAACCGCACCCCACGCCGGCATCGCCCCGCCCCACGCCTCCAACAGCACCGCCACGTCGCGCTCGATCGCGGCGAGCGCGCCCGGCGACGCCGGCAGCCGCGACGGCTGCGCTGCCATCGCTGGGTGTGGCGGAGGGAGCTGTTCCATGCTTCGATCATGCACCCACCCACCGACATCCGATCATGCCTGAAAAACACCGTTGATCAGGCATTCACCTGTGGACAACTCCGCCCTCCAATCACCTGGGGAGGACGAGTCGAACCGGCGCTCAGCCCTTCGCCACAACCTGATCCGTGACGGTCGGAACCGTCGGATACCTCGGCCGAAGCATGGTGCGAACCTCGGTGAGCGACCGATGCCAGTAGACGTAGAGCACGATCAGCGTGACGAGGAACAGCAGGGCGGCAAGCGACCACGCCACGATCGGCCCGCCGAGTGACCCCGCGAGGCCCGCGCAACTGCCGGCCACCACGGCGGTGACGATGCCGACGATGCCCTGGGTCTGCACCGAGAGGTGCAGCATCCGGAACCGAGGCCGCTTCAGGCGCATGCCGGTTCCGATGCTGCGATACAACGCCGTTTCGTCGTCGTTGACGGGCAGGACGAAGTAGGTGGCGGCGGTCGGCGAGGACTCGGCGAAGAAGTGGCGGATCCGGTTCATGCCGGTGAGGTACACCGTGGCTTCGCGCTGGATCTCGACGAGCCGGATGAACGTCGCGATCCCGAGGAACAACGTGAGCAGCAGCACGAGGAACGCCACGACGAGAAAGGTCGAGGAGTCCATCCCGCCTTGCGAGGCGAACCCGAACGCGACGCCGGCAGCGGAGACCACGGCGAGGAACAGGCTCGTTCGGGTCAACGAGGCCGTCCACGCGGCGCTCAATGCCGACATGAGCACGTTGTACTCGGTGGTGAGCACCTCGCGTGCCTGGCGAAGGTCGTCGGGCGTCGGCGGGCTGCCGGCATCTGAGCGGCCCGGCGGTGGTGCGGTGCCGCCGCCATCAGTCGCGGCAGCTTCTTCAAGCGGACGCATACCTCCATGCTACGAGCGTCGGATGGCGCTGCGACTGGGTTGTCCATCGGGGAGGACCTCGCCATGCACTCGGCGCCCGCCGAGTCAAGCGGGTCGCTTCGCCGCAGGGCGGCGCATAGGTTCGGATTCCGGCTGCCCATCGACGTTGCAAGGAGGCGCCCCATGACCCACCACCGCATCGTGATCATCGGCGGAGGCAACGCCGGACTCTCGGTCGCCGGGCGACTCCATCGGCACGGCGTCGACGACGTGGTGGTGATCGAACCACGTGACCAGCATCGCTTCCAGCCGTTGTTCTCGCACGCGGCCGGTGGCGTCGCTCGCGCCAGCATGACGGTGCGGCCGCAGGCTTCCGTCATGCCGAAGGGCGTCGGGTGGATCCAGGAGGCCGTCGTGGATCTCGACCCCGACGACGCCAGCGTCGTCCTCGCGTCAGGTCGTCGGGTCACCTACGACCAGCTGATCGTCTGTCCGGGGATGCAGCTGGACTGGGACCGTGTGCCCGGTCTCACGGCCGCGCTGGGCACGCCGTCGGTCGCATCGCACTACGAATTCGAGCTGGTGCCCAAGGCGTCTCGGCTCCTCCGCGACCTGCGCCGGGGAACCGCCGTCTTCACGCAGCCGCCGGGGCCGGCGAAGTGCGCCGGTGCGTCGCAGAAGCCCATGTACCTCGCATGCGACTACTGGCGCGCGACCGGCGTGCTCAGCGACATCCGTGTCGTGATGATCGTGCCCGACCCGACCGTGTTCGGCATCCCCGAGATCGACCGCGAGCTCGAGCGGAAGATCGCCGAGTACGGCATCGAGCTTCGAACCGGAACCGAGCTGCGCTCGGTCGACGGCGCGAACCGCACGGCCGAGATCGGCCCCGTCGGCGGCGGCGGAGCGAGCGAGCGCCTGCCGTACGACGTGCTGAATGCCGTGCCGCCCCAATCGGCTCCCGACTGGCTGAAGTCGACGAGTCTCCCGGCGGCCGGCGATTCGGGCGGGTTCGTCGAAGTCGACCCCGAGACGCTCCGCCACGTGCGCTACGACAACGTCTGGGCGCTTGGCGACGCCGCGGCGACCCGCAATTCCAAGTCGGGTGGCGCGCTGCGCAAGCAGACCAAGGTTCTCGCCGAGAACGTGCTGGCGGTGCTCGACGGCAAGGAACCCACGACCCGCTACGACGGCTACACCGTCTGCCCGTTCACGGTCTCACGCTCCACGGTCGTCTTCGCCGAATTCGACGACCAGTACCGGCTGAAGCCCACCATCCCGTTCTGGAAGTCGCTGTCTCGCGAGCGACGCCTCTCGTGGCTCTTCGACCGGCACATCCTGCCCTGGGTGTACTGGCACATGATCCTCAAGGGGCGCGCCTGAGCCCGCGCGTGCATCTGGGCAGCCCCGCGGATGCCGCGACGCGACTGATCGAGCCGTAGAGTCTGCGGCATGGACTGGAGCGTTGCCCTCACGACGTTGCTCGGCGTCAGCGCGCTGGTGGCGATCACCGCGATCGCGCTGCGGCTCTATGGCGTGACGCAGTGGTACGCCGGAGCCCTCGCCATCCTTCGGGCGGCCGTGCAGCTCGCCGCCTTGAGCCTCGTGCTCTCGATCGTCATCGAGGATCTGCTCTGGGTCTGGCTGGCGCTGGGCGTGATGCTGCTGGCCGCGATCCTCACCGCCGGGCGCCGCCTGCACGCCGACTGGCGGATGTTGCTGACGATCGCGGGGGTCATGGCAGGTGCCGCCATCGTGACGCTCGCGGTGATCTTCGTGTCGGGGGCGGTCCAGCTGACGCCGCAGTATGTCCTCGCCATCGGCGGAATCGTCGTGGGCAACACGATGACGATCACCACCCTGACGGGGCGACACCACCACTCGTCGCTCGTGGCGCGCCGTGACGAGGTCGAGGGCTGGCTTGCGCTCGGGGCAACGCCGCGACAATCCACCATCGACATCGCCCGCATCGCCGTGCGTGAAGCGCTCATCCCGTCAGTCGACCAGACGCGAACGACCGGTCTCGTGGTGCTGCCGGGCGCCTTCGTCGGCGCGGTGTTCGCCGGCGCATCACCGATCGAGGCCGGTCGATTCCAACTGATCGTGCTCGCGGGGATCCTCTGCGCCGGTGCCCTGGTTGCCGTGGGCCTCAGTGAGTCGATGAGCCGGTCGACGACGGTGCCGACGCAATAGGATCGGCCGCATGTCGCCCGAGACGCCCGAGACGTCCGAGAAGCGAGCGGATGCCGCACCACCACGTCCCGAGGCTGGCGGGCGCGCCATCGCCGTGCTGGTCTCCCTCGGACTGGTGGTCTCGCTGCTGGTGTGCGTCTTCCTCGCACTCGACAATGAAGCCCGGTATGCGTTCCAGGGCGCGGATTCGTCGGTGAACCTCAGGACCGCGATCGTCGTCATGTGCATCGCGTTGAGCGTGCCCATCGCCACGATCATCTGGTGGGGCATCCGTCATCGTCATCTCACCGGAACGGGCCGCCCCGATCGATCGGGTCCGCTGGTGACCGCGTGCGTGTGCCTCGCCCTGGGACTGACCAGCATTTGGGGCACCGCGGGCGCCGTGAAGCGGGTGCACGCCGACGAGGCCGCGTCCTTCGAGCAATCGCTGGATGCGTCGGCGGTCGAAGCCGAGGGCGTCGACCACCTCGAGTGGATGGCCTCGTCGCTCACGCTCGCCGCGCTCGGCGAGCCCGAGATCACGCGCGAATCATGCGTGCTATCGGACGGCGGCAGGGGAGTGGCACCCACGATCGTGATGCGCGCCGAGACAGGAGGCGTCGCCGCCGAGGATCTCGTTCGCGTCGCCCTGTCGTTCTGGAGGGCGAAGGGATATGACCCCCACGTCGGCGCCGGGAGCATCGACGGAATGGCCTACGTTTCGGGCACGGCCCTCGAGGACCCGTACGTGGAGATCCTCGTCATCCCGAATGCATTCGGACCCGGCGTGCACGAGCTCTCGTACCACGGCGTCTGCATGGGACTGCCCTCGTAGGGAGTGCCGCTCACTGCGGCCCCACATCGTGCTACGGCGCCGCGACGAGCGCTCTCAATCGCGCCTCCACCGTCGCCGTCAGTGCCCCCGTTCCGCCGAGCATGACCGCCTGAGCCGGAGAGAGTCGCAGGAGGTCTTGCCCCGTGTGCATCGAGACGTCGTCGGGTGCGGAGAGCAGCATCGGCAGCCCTCGGTTGCCGGCGACCGCGCTGCCGGCGAGCGCATCCGGAAAGTTGACGCCACTCGCAACGTACGCGGCCGGGGCCTTGACCCAGAACGTGCGGCTGATCGCCTCGGCCGTGGCGAAACGGTTCGCACCGGCCAGCCTGAGGACCGGGCCGCTGGTGTAGGCGTCGAGTTGCGATTCGACGGCGGAGCCGATCGTGGCGGTGCCGCCCAACACGTAGATGCGCTGGGGCTGCAGGCGCTGTAGCTCGGCTACGGTCGCGGCGGGGATTCCATCGCCCTGCACGAGGAGCAGCGGGGAATCGCGCAATGCCGCCGCCGGAGCCCCGGCGAGGGCGTCGGCGAAGTCCGTCCCGACCGCGACGAAGGCGGCCTGAACACCGGGCGCGTACCAGCGGTTGCTGATGGCAGCCGCGGTGTCGAAGCGGTCGGACCCTGCCACACGTGTCGCTTCCCCGGACGACGCGTACGCCGCCACCGCCGCGCGTACCGACTCGCTGACCACGCTCGTGCCGCCCAGCACCCAGATGCGCTGGGGGTTGAGGCGGTCGAGTTCGGCCTGCGTCGCGCCGGGCAGGGCGTTCGCCTCCGTGAGGAGGATCGGCATGCCCCGCATCCCGGCGACCGCACTGCCGGCGAGGGCGTCGGGGAAGTCCGTTCCCGTGGCCATCACCACGTCGGTGGCACCGGAGGGGTAGGCGCCCTGACTCAACGCCGCCGCCGTCGCGAAGCGGTCGGCGCCCGCCACCCGGGAGACCGACGTCGCGGCGGGTCGAATGCGTATCACCTTGTCATTGCTGCCGTTCGAGGTGGTCACGTACAGTTGTCCGCCCGGCCCGAGCACCGATGCCCGCATGCGTCCCCAGGCGCCGTCGAAGAGGATCTGGTTGCCGCTCACGGTCGCGCCGTCGTCGCTGATCGAGAACCTGCGGATGTCGGACTCCTTGAGCGTGCTCACGAAGAGGTTGCCGTTGTGATCCGCCCACTGGGTGCCACCGACGAACGCGGCGCCGGATGTCGCGATCGTCGAGCCGCCGGACGCCCAGATCGAACCGATCGTGGTCGGCGAGGAGCCGCAGGGGCCGCTCGCGGCGCCGGTCTGGCACGGCCACCCGTAGTTGCCGCCCGCCTCGATGCGATTGATCTCATCGTTCACGTCGGGGCCGTGCTCGATGGCGAAGACCTGGTCCGTGCCCGGACGGAGGGCGATCCCCTGGGGGTTTCGATGGCCCATTGAGTACACGATGTTCCGCGTGCCGCCGATGACGGGATTGTCGCTGGGCACGCTTCCATCCGCGTTCAAGCGCAGGATCTTGCCGTTCAGGCTGTTGCGATCTTGAGCGAGGGACGTGTTGCTCGCATCACCCATGCCGACCCACAGCTTCCTGGACCGATCCATCTCGACGGCGCAGCCGTTGTGGATCCGATTGGCCAGCATGCCGCCCACCAGGACGGTCTCGCCGCCCCAGCTGCCGTCTCCGAGGAGCTGGTACCGCACGAGCTGGTTCCTCCAGCCGCCGCTGCCGGCGTACTCCCGCGAGGCGCACACGTAGACGTAGGGATTCGTGGCGAAGTCGATGTCAACGGCGATGCCCAGCAACCCGGACTCGCCCTCGGCGCGCACCGAGGGGATGGTGACGGTGCGGACGAGCGCCGCGCCGGGCGAGCCGCTGGCGTAGACGCGCACCCGTCCGGGCCGCTCGGTGACGAGCATCTGGCCGTTCGGCAGGAATGCCAGGTCCCAGGGGATGCTCAGCCCCTCCTGCACGACGCCGGTCGATAGGGCGGGCGGCGCCGCTCCTGCGGCCTGAGGCGTCATGCCGACGGCGAGGCTCGACGTTAGCGCAACGGTGAGGAGGAGCGTGGGCCAGCGACGATGGCGGTGGAACCGAACGCTGCTTCCGGCGTCGGACACGGTCGACACACCCCTGCTGCTCACGCGAACCCCCTCGTTCGTCGCCAATCTACGCGCGTGCCGCGGCCGTGGCCACAGGGGCCGCGCGCTCAGCGCTGAACGCGGATGCGCCGACCGCCGAATCGGCGGTGTTCGCGCACCGGGCGGGCCGGTGCAGCTGTCGCCCGACTGCAGCGCTCACCGAGGCCCGCGCCGCCCGAACACCCCGCCGAACACGGCGTGCAGCAGCGGGATCGCCGACACCACGATGAGCGCCACGCCCCACACCGGCTCGTCGAGGCGCAGCAGGATGCCGCCGATGAAGAGGCCGACGAAGACGACCGCCGACACGATCCGCCCGGCCGTGCGCTCGAGCTTCGCCAGGCGTCGCTCGATCCGCGGCGAGTGGGCGACGAGGCGCCCCTCCTCGACGCGGTCGGCGAGGGCGTCGAGGCGCTGCGGCAGCCGCGCGACCGTGCCGGCGTAACTCAGCGCCTCCTTGCCGAGCGCCTGCACGAAGTTGCCGCGCTCGTCGCGCAGGAGCTGGTTGGCGTAGGGCTCGACGGCGTCCCACATGTTGAACTCGGGGTCGAGTGAGCTGCAGAGGCCCGAGGTCAGCGACATCGAACGGATGACGAGGAGGAAGTTCTCGGGCAGCTGGAACGGCAGCGCCCGCATCGTCTCGCCGAACTCGATCGCGAAGCTGCGCAGCTCGCGCTCGTCGACCTGCTGCAGCTCGGCGAGCCCCATGCCGCCGAAGCGCGCGAACAGGGCGGACATCGCCCGCTCGAGCTCCTCGGTGTCAGCCGACGGCAGCAGGATGCCGACGCCGCGGATGCTGTCGACCAGGCGTTTGCCGTCGCGCGCGGCGACCGCGAGCAACAGCTGCTGCAGTCCGCGCCGCAGCCCGTCGGGCACCTCGCCCATCATGCCGAAGTCGATGAAGGTGAGCCGCCAATCGGTCGACGAGGGTGAGCCGGCGGATGCCCTGGGCCCAGCCGATGACGCGGGCGACGCGGCATCCGGCGCCCACGCACCCGCGCCCGCGGCATCCGCCACCCGCTCGACCGGCGTGACGAAGATGTTGCCGGGGTGCGGGTCGGCGTGGAAGAAGCCGTCGCGGAAGAGCTGGTCGAACATGACGGCCGCGAACTGCTTCGCGACCGCCTTCGGGTCGATGCCCGCCGCGAGCAAGGCCTCGCGGTCGTTGATCTTGATCGCGGTCACATCGGCGAGCGTGAGCACGCGGCGCGTCGTGCGCTCCCAGACGACCTCGGGCGCGGCGACGCGGGGGTCGCCGGCGAACGCCGCGGCGAACTGCTCGGCGTTGTTCGCCTCCTGCAGGTAGTCGATCTCCTGCAGGCTCGTGACGGCGAACTCCTCGACGAGCGAGGGCAGGTCGACGTGGTTGGCGACGAATCGCACGCGGCTGAGCCATCCGGCGACGCGGCGCAGCGCCTTCAGGTCGACGGCGACGATCGTCTCGATGCCCGGTCGCTGTACCTTGACGACGGCCTCGTCGTAGCCCATGTCGGCGGCGTCGATGGGCGCGAGGCGGGCGCGGTGCGCCTGGCCGAGGGATGCCGCGGCGAGCGGCGTCGGGTCGAACGACGCGTACGCGCGCTCGAGTGGCACGCCCAGCTCGGCCTCGGCGAGGCGCTGGATCGCGTCGAACGGCACGGGCGGCACCTCGTCCTGCAGCCCGGCGAGCTCCTTCGTGATCTCGGGCGGCAGGATGTCGAGGCGCGACGAGAGGTACTGGCCGACCTTGATCATGAGGCCGCCGAGGTCGACGGCGAGCACGTGGAACCGCTGGGCGATGCGCGTCAGCCGCGCGGTGCGTCCGCGCGCCGCGAACCGGGCCAGGCCGAAGCGCGGCAGCACGAGCTCGAACCACCACGTCTGCACGATGTAGCGCGCGGCGAACCGCAGGATGCGCCGGTAGCGGGCGCGCATGCTGCCGGCGTTGGGCGCCGAGTCGCCTCGACGCCCACGTGCCGATGCCACCGAGGTCAGTCCTTGGCGAGGATCGAGTACAGGCGACGACGTGCCTCATCGAGCACGTCCACCGCCTCCTTGACCTGCTCAGGCGTGCCAGTGCGTCCGACCTGCGCCGCCGCCTGGGCGAGCTCGAAGCCGGCCTTCCCGAGCGAGCCGGCCCCGGTGTCGTGGCTGCGGCCGCTGCCTGCGGTCGGCCAGGGCGCCGGGCGGTCGCCGGATGCCGCGACCTCGGCCCGTCCCAACTCGGTCAGCGTGTACGTCTTGCGTCCGTTCGACTCCTCGGCGCTGATCAGCCCCTCGTCGGCGAGCAGCTGCAGCGTCGGATACACCGAGCCCGCGCTCGGCTTCCACGCGCCGCCGCTGCGCTCGGCGATCTCGCTGATGATCTGGTAGCCATGCATCGGCTTCTCGGCGAGCAGTGCGAGCACCGCCGCGCGCACGTCGCCCTTGCCCATGCGCGGCGCGACCTTCTGCTCGAACATGCCGCGGAGCTGCTCCATGGCCTCCCACAGGTTCGGGCCGGGGTTGCTGCCCTTGCCCCAGCCGCTCGAGGAGCCGCCGAAGCCGCTGCCCATGTACGAATCGCTCATGATGACCTCCCTGAACCGGGGCCCTGATCGGGTCTCGACGATATGTCAACGATATATCGTTCGGACGGTTCGGGGTAGGGCCTCGCGGCCGTCCATTGATACCCGTCGAGGAGATGATCGCGGCGCCTTAGAGCTGTCCCAACACGCCGCGCGCGTTTCTTGCGACTCGCGAATTCGGGAATCTGTCGAAATGGAATTCGAGCACTCACTTGCGGCCGCTCCAAGCATGGGTGAGCTCGTTGGCTTCCTCCCGCGGACTTGGTCGCGGGCGTGCTGGCCACCATGCGCGGTTTGCGGATGGGATGATTTCGGCACTTGGTTGTATTGAGCAGGATGGAGAGGACATGCCTGAGGAGTCGCTGGCGTACCGAACGGCGACCACAATCCTGAGGCCACCGAGAGTCGCTGTCCTCTTCTACGGAGGGACAAGTTGGCAGGCATGGGCACGGCTCGCGCTCGAGGCGGTCAGCGTTCGATGGGGTGGCGGCGGATACATCCTTGTGCCGTACGGCGAGGATGGAGTTGTCCACCCCACCATCATCAACACTGTGCGGACCTATGACCCGGATGAGCTAGCGATCCTGATACATGATGTTGCGACGTGGCATCGGCTCTCGCCGGATGTGGTTGGTCCTCGCCCCGATGAAGACCCTTGTGCGTGGGAGGCTCGGCTCGCCGCTGCGGCAGATGAGCCAGTCGCCGACGCTTGGGCAAAGAAGGCCACCGAATCGCTCGCCGCGGTGGTCACGCCGCTTGCGCACTCGCGCCTAACCCCCCACCCGCTGCGTATTTCGGTGGGGGGTTCAAACGGAGGAGATTGGCACCATCGCGTCGACGAGAACTCGGTCATAGGAACTCGAAGCGTCGTTGGAGCCACGACTGAATGGGATGGCGACGTCGCTCTCTGGGCGCTCGCAAAGACAGGCAGCCCACCGCATTCTGAACCCACTCGGCCAGCGCCCGCTGATGAAGATCTGCTCGACTGGTTGCTTGACCCGTCGGCGGGGGAGGCGCCAGAGCCGCTCATCTGGCAGCACAGCCGTGAGTCAACCAGTGAGATCCGCGCGGACACGTGGTTTGAGGCTGCGTCACCGACGCTTACACGAATCAGCACCGGATGGAACCCGGTCAAGCGTGTCCTAGTGCTCGGCGACACGGCTGAGGACTTCGCGCTTGCCCTTGCACTCGATCGAATTCTCGGCTTCGCCATCTGGCTATCGAATGACGCAACTTCGGTAATGGACGCGGCACCTCGTCTAAAGCTCCACCTGCATGGGGTTCTCGGTTTCGATGCCTCAGACGTCCATGTCACTACCGTTAGCAAAACGCCCGCCGACGCTCAGGATGCTCTGAACAGCATGACGATCCGCGGTCAATTGTTGATCAACGACGTGGAGGTGACAAGCGGTTCATCGTCGCTTGGCGTATCAAAGGCACTCCCGGAATTCGGCAGCGGCCTTTCGACGTTGGCCATCGCCGACGGAGTCGGTGCCTCGTACGTGGTGCCCGTGTTCGAGTCGCCAGACGGCACCGTCCGACTCGCCGCCCCATTTGAAGCTCCACTTCCACCAGGCCCGGAGTCCGGGCTTCCCCTGGATCAGAATGGCCAGCCCGCTTGGGTGGTGGACGTGCAAATCTCTCCCCGTTCCATGCCACCAGGACGGCAACTTCCCGCGGCAGAGATCGTCGCCAGCGAGAACTTGGCCACGGCAACCCTGCTTCGCAATGCTCGCGACGGGATTACCTTCCGAGCAGCGAGCTTTGGTTTCGTCGCGGGCAATAGCGTGCTCCATTCCCGTCTTGCGCGCCCACACCTCCGTCAACTCGGCCTCTACTCATGGGTGCAGGCGATGGCGAGACGTCATAATCTCAACGCAACGTACTCCAAGGCTGGGCAGTACTCCGAGTTGGTGGCCCGCCGACTGGGGGGCCGAGTAAGGCTGGTCGAGCTCGCTGCTGGCGGGCAGCAAGCGGCGTTCAGCGAGTTCCGGTCTGCCGCCTCTCCGAAGAAGAGCAGCGACGCGTTCCCGTGCGGTGATGGTGTCCTGCTGGGATTGTCGCCCTACTTAACGTTTGCTGCATTCCGCCGAGTGCTCGGGTCTATCAGCGACGCTCCCATTCGAGCCCTGCTTGACGAGCTCCTGCGGGCTAGGCTCCTTCGGCGCGGGCTTGTACTCGGTTGCGAGGAATGTGGGTCTCCGTCATTTGTGAGTATCGACGACCTAGCCCAGGTCTATGAATGCAGTCACTGCGGTGCGCGCAACGACTTCATCGGCGCGCAGTGGCGACGCCCGATGGATGAACCAGTGTGGCACTATGACCTGCACAAGGCGTTTCGCGGCCTAGTGGACGAACACGGAATGGAAGTGCTGAGAGCAGCGGCCCGTGTGGGCGGCGCTACGGACGCCGCGCTCACCACATCCGAGGTGGTATTCACTGATGCGGATGGAAAGCCGATGTACGAGATTGACCTGATCGCATTCGTCAATGGCCAAGTAACGGTCGGCGAAGTGAAATCAAGTGGCAACATGGGCTCCGGCGCCGCCCTCCGCACAGCGGTCAAGAAGCGCCTTGATGCTGCCGAGATACTCCAGGCCGATGAAGTTCTCTTCGCCACCGCAGGAGCATGGCCGCCATCGGCTCGGGCCGCGATTGATAAGTCCATACGTGTGAGACCCGAAGTCCGTGTTCGGTTCGAAGAGAACCTGTAACCCAACGTCAAGTGTTAACGAACCTGCGCCATCAAACCGACGGGGAGGTGGCCGGCCGGAGGCACACTCGGCGTAGCTATCGGTTCGGCCGATCCCAAACGTGGACATAGTCGGCCCACCTGCGCCATCCCGAACCAGCGGGGAAGGTCTCGATATGCGTCCATGCCTCGGACAGGTAGCCGATTATGCCGTGAGCCCCGACTGCATTCGGTGCGACATCATTGACGACGATTAGGCGGTGCGGGGCGCGCTCGGATCGAAGCCATGGGAGAGCCGCGTTCATGTAGGGCCAGACTAGGAGAGGGATGCTGTCTCCTACGTCATCCGTTTCGTACGTGCCCCATCTGACCTCCGTCCATGGGATCACGGGCGGCTTCGGATCCGAGGCGACCACCTCTGCTCCGAGATCCTTTAGAAGTCGAGCGGTGTAGCCGCCGCCGGCGCCGAGTTCCCACAACGGCCCGTACGCTGCGATCCGCTGCAGCGCGTCACGGCTCATGGCGTTCTCCCCGTAGGCGTCGATTAGGCCGCGATGCTCGACGATGGCGAGCCGATCCATGAAGTCGAGACCGGCCATGCGCTCGCACCACATGACGTAAGCGGGTGTGTCGCTTACCCACGGCGTCCCCCGGTCAGCCGGATCAGGGAGCCCAGAGTCATCGAAAGACTGTGGGAAAGGCACGTGCGGAGTCTATATCTCGATGCTTCTCGCGTCGTCGCACGAAATACGCCACGGGTGTGGTTGCGGTGTGAGGTGCCTCGATGAGGATGCCGTGTCGCAACGGCGAGCTGACCTGAGGTGAGACATGACTACGGCCGGCGCTCCCCCTACATGCGTGTAGTCCTAGCCCTAGTGGGCGGCCGGAATGCCGGAGGCAACGCTGACTCGAGACCTAAGTGCATGCGACAACGACCGTACACTCGAAGCCGATTGCGAACTAGAGGTAGCTCGCGTTGTGTCGTGACCGAAGGAGAAACAGCGTTGGCAACCAAATTTCAGATCTTTGTGAGCTCAACGTACGAAGATCTCGTCGAGGAACGGGATGCCGTCATCAAAGCCATCCTGGAGATGGGTCACATACCCGTCGGCATGGAGATGTTCAGCGCTGCAGATGAACAGCAGTGGCAGATAATTCAACGCCACATCGATGAGAGCGATTACTACCTCGTGATAGTCGCCCATCGCTATGGATCGGTCGTCGACGGGATCAGCTATACGCGCAAAGAGTATGAATACGCAGTTGCATCCGGCGTGCCAGCCCTCGGTTTCCTTATTGACCCCAGCGCAAGTTGGCCTGCCGATCGCATTGATGGTGACAAAGAAGTGCGCTTGCTACTTGATGAGTTCAGGGGGCTGGTAGGCCAACGACCGGTTGGATACTGGAAGTCTGCGGAGGATCTTCATTCGAAGGCTGTGGTCGCCCTAATGAAGGCGTTCACTGCGACGCCACGAGAGGGTTGGGTTCGCTCGTCGTCTTCGATCGGCCCCGAAGTTACATCCGAACTGTCGCGTTTGAGCGCGGAGAACGCCAGACTCAGGCGCGAGATCGAGGCGCTCAACCACGAAGTAGATGCGGATCAGACCAAGGCGATGCAACAACTCCGGGCGGTACTTTCCGGGCGCACGCACGATGTCTCCTACCGATACTTTGATTCAACCGAGTGGGAGACGGATGCTCCCTCGGTCAGCCTGCGTTGGATATTCGAGACGTTGGGCCCGTCGCTCATCCCCGAGTACCCGTTGCGCAAAGCGTCCGAACTCCTGGCCATTCACCTGAAGAGCGATCAATCGCGATCATCCACGATCACGCCGCTCAATGTCGTGAAGGAGGTGCTTGTGGAGCTTATGGCTCTTGACCTTGTTGCCCCTTCTAGCTTGCGTCATTCCGTCAGCGACCAGAACGAGTACTGGTCGCTGACGCAAGCTGGTACCGACTACTTGAGGTGGTCAAAGCGAAGGGAACTCGAGATCAAGCGACCGCAAACTCGTAGTGAGGAAACTGCGGCTACGCAAGACGGCCCCTCAGGCGACAAGGCATCCGCATCGGAGGGGACAGTAACGCGACCGGAGAGCACTGCATCAAATAAGGGCGAGATGGATCGGCCCCGCGGTAAGTCGTGAGAGGTGCGAACGTGCTTGCACACCGACGAGTATGCGATCCACGCCGATTGCGTGGCGTGCGACGGCTCTGACGGAGTGTATATTCCTTCGTCAGTTGCCGGGAATACCCGCGCCCCCTCCGCGTTGAACTTGAGCGTACCCAACTCAAGTTCCCAGGAGGATTGGTGCCCGAAGACTTCAACCCCGAAGCCGGCGCGAGCTCGTTCGACGAGTTCCTCAGCCGGTACCTTGCGGGAGAGCAGGCGCGTCAGGCTCGGTCGATCGACCTCAGCCGGTTCCTGACCGCCCGCACGCAAGGCATCCTGCAGCAGGCAGGACGCTTCGCGCTCGAGCGCGGCCAGACCGAGCTCGACGCCCTGCACATCCTGCGCGTCATCGTCGAGGACGAGGCGGTCACGCAGGCCATCCAGCGCATCGGCGTCGCACCCGAGCGCATCATCACCGCGACCGAGGCGCGCCTGCCCGCCGCGGGTGAGACGGCCGACATCAACGCGGCCACGATCACCCCCAGCGCGAGCCGCGCGCTGTTCCACGCCTACCAGGTCGCGCGCTCGGCCGGCTCGACCTACATCGACCCCGAGCACCTCTTCTTCGCGCTCGTGCTCGGCCAGGATGCCCCCGCCGGGCAGGTGCTCGCGCGCGCCGGCGTCACCGCCGAGGCGCTCACGCAGCAGATCCGCGAGACGGTCACCCCGGGCGCTGAGGGCGCAGAGGGCGAGGGCGACGCGAGCAGCGCGGGCGCCGCGGCATCCGCCACCCCGATGCTCGACAAGTTCGGCACCGACCTCACGGCCCTCGCCGAGAACGGCGAGCTCGACCCCGTGATCGGACGCGTCGACGAGATCGAGCAGGCCATCGAGATCCTCAGCCGCCGCACCAAGAACAACCCGGTGCTGGTCGGCGAGGCCGGCGTGGGCAAGACCGCGATCGTCGAGGGCCTCGCCCGCGCGATCGTCGAGGAGAACGTGCCCGAGCAGTTGCTCGGCAAGCGCGTCGTGTCGCTCGACCTGCCCGCGATGCTCGCGGGCACCCGCTACCGCGGCGACTTCGAGGAGCGCCTCACCAAGACCATCGACGAGATCGCCGAGCACAAGGGCGACTTCATCGTGTTCATCGACGAGGTGCACACGGTCGTGGGCGCCGGCGGCAGCGGCGGTGGCGACGGCATGGACGCGGGCAACATCCTGAAGCCGCGCCTCGCGCGCGGTGAGCTGCACCTCGTGGGTGCGACCACGCTCAAGGAGTACCGCACCATCGAGAAGGACCCCGCCCTCGAGCGCCGGTTCCAGCCGGTGCGCGTCGGCGAGCCCTCGATCGAGGACGCCGTGCTCATCCTGCACGGGCTGAAGCCCGCCTACGAGGAGCACCACGGCATCGAGTACACGGATGCCGCGCTGCGCGCCGCCGTCGAGCTCAGTGCGCGCTACCTCACCGACCGGGTGCTTCCCGACAAGGCCATCGACCTCATCGACCAGGCCGGGGCGCGGCTGCGCCTGCGGCTCGGCGTGAAGACGGATGTCTCCGCGCTCATCGCGCGGCTCGCCGACCTCGAGGCCGACAAGAACGCCGCCGTCGGCGCCGAGCACTACGAGGAGGCGTCGCGGATTCGCGACGAGATCTCGAAGGTGCAGGCGAAGCTCGACGAGGTGACCGCAGCCGGCCGCGCCGCGGCATCCGCTCAGCAGCGTGAGGCCGTGATCGACGAGGCCGAGATCGCCGCGGTGATCTCGCGGGCCACCGGAATTCCGGTGAACCGCCTCACCGAGTCCGAGCGCGAGCGCCTGGGCGACCTCGAGGGCGAGCTGCACTCGCGCGTCATCGGCCAGGACGACGCGGTCACCGCGGTCGCCAAGGCCGTGCGCCGCAGCCGCACCGGCATGGGCGACGCGCGTCGGCCCGTGGGGTCGTTCCTGTTCCTCGGCCCGACGGGTGTCGGCAAGACCGAGCTGGCCAAGTCGCTCGCGGCGAGCCTGTTCGACGACGAGACCGCCGTGATCCGCTTCGACATGAGCGAGTTCGGCGAGCGGCACACCGTGTCGCGGCTCGTCGGCGCCCCTCCCGGATACGTCGGCTACGACGAGGCCGGGCAGCTCACCGAGCGCGTGCGGCGCAACCCGTACTCGATCGTGCTGTTCGACGAGATCGAGAAGGCGCACCCCGACGTGTTCAACCTGCTGCTGCAGGTGCTCGACGACGGACGCCTGACCGACGGCCAGGGTCGCACGGTCGACTTCCGCAACACGGTGGTCATCATGACCTCGAACCTCGGTTCGGAGTTCCTCGCGTCGCGGTCGGGTGCGCTCGGCTTCGTGGCATCCGCTGATGGCTCTGGTTTCGCGTCGCAGGACGACGTGCGCCAGCGGGTCATGGGCAAGGTGCGCGAGGCCATGCGGCCCGAGTTCCTGAACCGCATCGACGAGATCGTGCTGTTCCAGAAGCTCGGCGAGGCGGAGCTCGCGCAGATCGTCAGGCTCATGCTCGGCGCGACCTCGAAGCGGCTCGCCGCGCGCGAGGTCGCCTTCGAGGTGACGGATGCCGCGGTGGCGCTCCTCGCGGAGCGCGGCTACGAGCCCGAGTACGGTGCTCGCCCGCTGCGTCGCGTGATCCAGCGCGAGATCGACGACCGCATCAGCGACCTGTTCGTGTCGGGTGCGCTGGGCGACGGCGAGGGCGTGACGGTGGATGCCGCGGACGGCGAGTTCGTCGTCGTGCCGGTGCCGCGCGCGACCGTGGAGGTGCCTGCCGCGGCGTAACGCCCGCCCCGCGGCATCCGCTCGAAGGCCCGGCCCTCACGCAGGGGACCGGGCCTTCGTCGTGCGTGGCCGACCCGAGCAACCCTCACGACCCCCCTTCTGGGACTGGCAGCGGGCACCTGCCCCCGCCACGCTGAGCGCGAAGGCGTCGTCGTTCCGCGCCCCCAGCACGGACCAGGCGACGGTGCCGAACCCGAGGAGACCCCATGTCGGTCGCGCCCGCCCATGCCTCGAACGCCAGCGCCGAGCGGGGGCGGCGCCGCCGGGTCCCCGGCCGAGCGCGACCCGCACTGGTCTTCGCCGCGATCCTCGCGCTGGTCGTCGGGGTGGCCGCGCCATCCGTGGCCGTCGCGTCGACGACCGAGGCGCAGCTCACGTTCGCGTGCGCGCAGAAGTCGAACGGACTGCTGCGGGTCGCGACGAGCTCGTCGGACTGCCGGCCGAAGCAGGAGACGGCCGTGGCGATCTGGCCCGGGCCGACGCAGCTGTGCGTGCAGCCCGACGGTTCGGTGCGCCGCCTGAGCTCCGCGAAGGCGTGCACCGGCACCAAGCCGCCGGGCACCATCATCACGGTGCCGACCTCGACGCCCGTGTACCTCTGCGCGCCGAGCTCCGGGGTGCTGCGACGCGTGAGCGGGCCCGGACTGTGCGCCGCCACCGAGACGGCGTACGTCATCGTGAACCACGCGCCCAGCGACCTCGCGCTGTCGAACGCCGCCGTGCTCGAGAACGAGCCGGCCGGCACGACGGTCGGCACCTTGAGTCTCACGGATGGCGATCCGGCGAGCACGCCGACGTTCGCGCTGGTCGCCGGCGCCGGCGCCGACGACAACTCGAGCTTCTCGATCGCGGGCAGCACGCTCACGACGACTGCGGCGTTCGACTACGAGGCGAAGAGCTCCTACTCGATCAGGCTCCGGGGGAGCGACGGGTACGGAGGCGCCGTCGAGGAGGCCTTCACGATCCAGGTCACCGACGTCGTCGAGGACGTGCCGCCCACCGCCGTCGACGACCGCGCGACCATCGCCGAGGACGCCGTTGCCAGCACGATCGACGTGCTCGCCAACGACGACAACGCCGACGGCGGACCCATCGCGATCGACTCGATCACGCAGCCCGACCATGGCACCGCGGTGATCGCCGGCGACGCGGCATCCGTCACCTATGCGCCCGACCCGGATGTGTGCAACGACCCGCCTGGCACCATGACCGACGACTTCACCTACACGCTTGCACCGGGCGGATCGACCGCGACGGTCGCCGTCACCGTGACCTGCGTCGACGACCTGGCGACCGCGAGCGACGACGCGTTCACCGTCGAGGAGGACGCAGGCGCCACGGCACTCGACGTGCTCGCCAACGATGACGACCCCGACGGCGGCCTGCTCGCCATCGTGTCGGCGAGCGACCCCGCGGGCGGCACCGTGGTGCTCACCGGCGGCAGCCCCGGCGCCCACACCGGCCTCACGTACCAGCCCGACCCGAACGTCTGCAACGATCCGCCGGGCACCACCACCGACGACTTCGCCTACACCGTCACCGGCGGCGCCACCGCGACCGTCGCGGTCACGGTCGCGTGCGTCAACGACGTGCCCGTCGCCGGCGACGACACCTTCGCCGCCGCGAAGTCGGCGGTCGGCAACACGACGTTCGTGATGGACTCGCCGACTGACGGCGTGCCCACGACCTCGGGTCCGCGCAAGCTGGTCACCGGCGACCTGATCGCCAACGACGGCGGCGGCGACGGTGCGCTCTCGCTCGTGGCCGGCACCGTCGCCACGAACGACGGCGGCAGCGTCGACATCCAGGCCGACGGCGACTTCGTCTACACCCCGGCCGCGGGCACGAGCTGCACCGACGCCGCCGACTTCTTCGACTACGAGGTCACCGACGGCGACGACTCCGACACCGGGCGCGTGAGCATCGCGCTCGCGGGTTGCGTCTGGTACGTCAGCAACAACGCCGAAGGCAACGACGGCACCTCCACCGCCCCGTTCGACACCCTCGCCCAAGCGGATGCCGCGAGCAGCGCCGGGCAGAGCATCTTCGTGTTCCGCGGGAACGGCACGAGCACCGGCTACGCCGCCGGCATCGACCTCGATGCCGACCAGCAGCTCATCGGCTCGGCGGCGAGCCTCGTCGTCGGCGGTGCCACGCTGCACACGGGCGCCGGCATCAAGCCGGTCATCACCGCCGGTTCCATCCAGGACGTCGTGCGGCTCGGCTCGGGCGACACCGTCGGCGGGCTCGAGCTCTCGGTGGGCGGCTTCGGGAACGCGCTCGTCGGTGGCGCCGGCGACGTCGGCGGCACCTTCCGCGACCTGCAGATCGTCTACTCCGCGTCCGGTGACGCCGCCGTCTCGCTCATCGGCACCAGCGGCACATTCACCTTCTCGGGCCTGTCCGTCAACACGAAGCAGGCGGGGGTGGAGCTGGTCAATGCGGGCACCGTCGTGTTCGACCCGGCATCCGACATCCGCATCAGCGCATGGTCCGCCTCTGCGCTGCGCATCTCCGGCACGGCGCTCGGCACCAGCCAGATCGACCGGGTCGAGACCGTCGACTCGTCCTACGGCGGCGTCTCGCTCGCCAACACCACGGGCGCGATCACCTTCGGCGATCTCGCCCTCACCACCGACGGCTTCACGCCGGCCTTCTCGCTGAGCAACGCCGGCACGGTGACCCTCACCGCCGCGGGTTCGGGTGTGGTCCGCGCGACCGGCGCTCCAGCCGTCGTGGTCAACGGCACGGCGGCCACCCTGCCGTTCGACGAGGTCTCGTCGACGAACAGCTCCGGCGCGGGCATCGACCTCACCGGCCTCGGCGCCGGAACGTTCTCGGCGGCGAGCGGCACGATCTCGGGCGCCGCCGGCACGGCCGTCGATGTCGACGGCGGCAGCGGGGACATCACCTACGGCGGCACGATCGCCGACGGCAGCGGTGCGCTCAGCGCGGCCGTCGAGCATCGCACCGGCGGCACCGTCACGCTGTCGGGCTCCATCACCGACGGATCCGACGAGGGCGGCGGCGTGCGGGTGACGGACAACACCGGCGGAGCGACCACGCTCGCGGGGGCGACGAAGCGGATCGGAACGAACGCCGCCGATGCCGTCGTCTTCGGCAGCTCCGACGGCCACTCCCTCTCGATCACCGGGGGCGGGCTCGACATCGACACGACGCACGGGGCGGGCCTGTCGGCGACGTCGTCGGGCACGATCGCCGTGACGGGCGCGGGCAACACGATCGACACCGCCAGCGGCTACGCGGTGACCCTCGCGTTCACCGACATCGCCGCGACCGGCGTCACGTTCCAGCGGGTGTCGATCGGAAGCTCCGGGAACATCGTGGTGAACGGCACGGGCACCGCCGGTTCCTTCAGCATCACCGGGCTCGGGAACACGACCCAGGGCGGCGACGGTTCCGGTGGCGTGATCAGCGGCTCGGCGACCACCGCCGTGAGCCTCATGGCCACCAAGAACCCGTCGCTGCGCAACATGCGGATCGTCGATCCCGGATTCACCGGGGTGATCGGATCCCAGGTCGACGGCTTCTCCTTCACGTACGGCACGATCTCGGGCGCGGGAGCCGCGGACCTCGCCGGCTCGAGCGCCATCGGATTCACCGGGTCCGCCGGCGTCACCGGCGCCGTGACGATCACCGACAACATCATCACGGGCGCCGCCGAGAACGGCATCGACCTCACCACTCGGGCGGGCACCATCAGCCACGCGGAACTCTCTCGCAACCGCATCTCCGACGACGGGACGACGACGACGCCGGGTGACGGGATCCTGCTCTTCGCGGGGGGAACCGCCACCACCGCGGCGACGGTCACCAAGGCGACGATCTCGGGCAACGACCTCACCGGCTTCGCCCACGGCGTGGGCATCGAGGTGCTCGCGGGCAACGCGGTGGGCGGCCCGGTGCCGGCGATGGGCGCGCTCGGATCGGCGACGGACGTGGTCACCGTCAGCGGCAACCTCATGAACGGCGGCGACGGAGGACTCGGCGCGCAGCCGGAGCAGTTCGTCCGTGCGGCCGCGGGCTTCGGTGCCGACGCCAACTTCGTGATCACGAAGAACGGCACGTCCCAACAGCCGATCCGGCACATCGACTGCGAAGCCATCCTCCTCGAGGTGTCGCAGAACTCCACGGCGACGGCCACCGTGTCGGAGAACATCATCAACGCCGGCAACCGCCAGGGGTGCAGCGGTATCAGGGCCAGCAGCCGGACGCCGCTCGTGCAGGAAGGGCCGGCGCTCTCGGCCGTCATCAGCGGCAACGTCGTGTCGGGAGTGAGTGGAAGCGGGATCGTGACCTTCGCCGAGGCCTCGGGTGCGCTGACCGCCCGCATCCTGAACAACACCGTGCCGGCGTCGCTCGGCGGCGCGTTCAGCGGCATCCGAGGTATCTCCGGCGGGCCGGGCATGAACGCGACGCTGTGCCTCGAGATCGCCGGAAACGTCACCGCCGGAGGCACGACGAACGGGTCGACCGCTCCCGGGATCATGCTCACGAAGGCCGGGACCGATCCGGCGGTCAACGTCTTCGGCATCGAGGGGCTCCAGCCCTCGCCCGCCGGCACCCCGCTCGTGGAGCAGCACGTGAACGCGCTGAACTCGAGCCAGTCGGGCACGCTCGGGGTCGGCGGAACCTACCTGAGCAGCGCTACCAGCGGGTTCACGTCCTGCGTCGCTCCGTGAGGCGGGCCGGTTCTGACCTCTGGCGGGCGTCGCCGGCCGCGCCTATGCTGACCGAGTCACGGCGGACTCTGCTGACGGAGTCACAGCGAACTCGACGAGGAGTGGCGATGCGTTCGACGGAGTGGTCGGCAGTTGCGGGATCAGGATCGACGAGTCGGGCGCGTGATCGCGGGCGCAGGCGCCGCGCCGCGGCATCCGTCGCCGTGGCAGCGCTCGTGAGCGTCGCACTCTTCGGAGGAACCGCAGCCGCGAACGCCGCGCCGCAGCCATCGCAGGCCCCCGGCGCTCCGGGTGCCCAGGCGACCTGGACCACCGGCGCGAAGCAGGGCGTCGGAACGTCCACGACCACGGAGTCCAAGGTCTGGTACACCCTCTCGGAGGGCACGCTGGCCGAGGTGTACTACCCGCGCGTCGACGTGGCGAACAGCCGCAGCCTCGAGTTGATCGTCACCGACGGCTCCACGTTCACCGACCTCGAGTCGCGCGACACGACCCACGAGGTGAGCCTCGCCGACTCGCGGGCGCTCGTGTACACGCAGACCAACACCGACAAGGACGGCCGGTACCAGATCGTCAAGACGACGTTCACCGATCCCGCCCGCGCGAGCGTGATCATCGACGTCTCGGTACGCTCACTCGACGGCGGCAAGTATCGGGTCTTCGCCCAGTACGACCCGTCGCTGGCGAACAGCGGGCGGCACGACTCGGCCCGGTTCTGGCGCGGCGCGCTCGTCTCGGAGGACCTCGCCGGCGACCCGGGCACCGGCGGCGAGCCCATCGCGAGCGCCTTGGTGGCCGACAAGGACTTCGTGGCGACCTCCAACGGGTTCGCCGGCGTCAGCGACGGCTGGACCGATCTCGCCACCGATCACCGCCTCGATCACCGATACGCGGAGGCGCTCGACGGCAACGTCGTGCAGACCGCCGAGCTGAAGCTGACCGGCCCGGCGAAGCACGCCTCGGCGACGCTCGTGCTCGGGTTCGGGGCCTCCGCCGACGCCGCGCGCACGGTCGCCAATGCGAGCCTCGGCAAGTCCGGCAAGGGCGCCGATGCTGCTGCCGAAGCGTACGCCGAGGGCTGGCACGACTACCTCGACAGCGTCAGCGCGGTGCCGGCGAGCGTGGCGGGCGATGCGGCGCTCACCACCCAGTACCAGGTCTCCGCGATGACGCTGAAGGCGCACGAGGACAAGACCTACCGCGGCGCGAACATCGCCTCGCTCACGATTCCGTGGGGCCAGGCGCAGAACGCGAACGAGGCCGGCGTCGGCGGATACCACCTCGTGTGGGCGCGCGACCTCTACCAGGTCGCGACCGCGCAGATCGCCCTCGGCGACTCGGATGCCGCGAACCGCTCGCTCGACTACCTCTTCGACGTGCAGCAGAAGAGCGACGGGTCGTTCCCGCAGAACTCGCTGCTCGACGGCACGCCCTACTGGGGCGGCCTGCAGCTCGACGAGGTCGCGTTCCCGATCGTGTTGGCGTGGAGCCTCGGGCGCACGGATGCCACGACCTACGCCGACCACGTGAAGACCGCCGCCGACTTCCTCGTCGGCCACGGCCCGTCGACCCCGCAGGAGCGCTGGGAGGAGGAAGGCGGCTATTCGCCCAGCACCATCGCCGCTGAGGTCGCCGGACTCACGGCCGCCGCGTCGATCGCCGCGGCGAACGGTGACGAGGCATCGGCCGCGGTCTACACGGGCGTCGCCGACGACTGGCAGCGCAAGGTGCAGGACTGGACGTTCACCACGACCGGCCCGCTCGGCAACGGGCAGTACTACGAGCGCATCGACGACAACGGCAACCCGAACGACGGGCATTTCCTCGACATCAACAACGGCGGCGGCGCCTGGGATGAGCGGTCGATCGTCGATGCCGGCTTCCTCGACCTGGTGCGCCTCGGCGTGAAGCCGGCCGCGGATGCCGCGATCATCGAGTCGCTACCCGAGGTCGATGCGACGATCAAGGTCGACTCGCCCAATGGCGCGCTCTGGTACCGCTACAACCACGACGGCTACGGCGAGAAGGCCGACGGGTCGCCCTACGACGGCACCGGCGTCGGCCGCCTCTGGCCGCTGCTCTCGGGTGAGCGCGGCGAGTACGAGCTCGCGAACGGCCGTCCGGCCGACACGTTCCTCGACACGCTCGCGGCGACCGCGAACGACGGGTACATGATTCCCGAGCAGGTCTGGGACCGCCCGGATGCCGCGGGCTTCGTGTTCGGCGAGGGCACCGGCTCGGCGACGCCGCTGGCCTGGTCGATGGCCGCATTCGTGCGGCTCGCCCAGTCGATCGACGCGGGGCGGCCGATCTCGACGCCCTCCGTCGTGGCCGACCGGTACGCCGATGGCGCGCTTGCCGCCGGGCCGAGCCTCACGGTCACGGAGCCGGTCGCCGGCGCCGTCACCCCGGAATCGAGCGTCACGGTCGCGGGCTCGACCGACGCGGCATCCGTCTGGGTCGCGGCCGGAGGGCACGCCGTCGAGGCATCGGTCACCGGGGGCGCCTTCACCGCCGAGGTGCCCGTGGTGCTCGGCGCCAACACCATCACCGTGGTGGCGGTGGGCGCCGACGGCGGCACGACCGCCGTGCAGGTGGCGGTCACGTCGACGAACTTCGGCACGGCCGTCGGCACGGTCGACGACCCGTCGGGCGACGACCACGGCCCCGGCGACTACGTGTACCCCACGAACAGCGCCTTCAACCCGGGCGCGTTCGACCTCACGCAGCTCGGCGTCTACGACGACGGCACCTCGATCAACTTCGTCACGACGCTCGCGGGCGACATCAACAACCCCTGGGGCGGCAACCAGATGTCGGTGCAGCGGGTCGACATCTACGTGAGCACGGATGCCGCGGGCGCGGCCGTCGCGGCGCGGCCGGGCACGAACGCGACCCTCGCGCACCCGTACGACTTCGTCGTCGGCGGATCGGGCTTCATCCAGCCGGCCGTGCGGGACGCGACCGACGCGGTGCTCGCCAACGCCACCCTGCTCGTGCTGCCGGCGACGCACCAGATCGCGATGTCCGTGCCGAAGGACGTGTTCGACGGGGTGGACCTCGCGGGCGCGACGTACCAGGTCGCCCTGATGTCGCACGCGGATCCCAACGGCGAGGGCACCGGCGGCATCCGACCCGTCTACGACTTCGACTACTGGAACACGAGCCCCGACATCGGCATGAGCTGGATCAAGGAGTACCGCTTCGGCGGCGGCGCCGGTGTCTGGACCGGCGACAACGACGCGCATGACACCGACACGCGCGACCCGAACACGATCGACGTGCTCGTGCCCGACGGTGCGACGCAGTCGACGGTGCTCGACTGGCGCGCCGGGTCGCCCGTCGTGCTGCCGTACGTGCCGCTCGGGTAGCCCGCGGCTAGGTGCTCGGCACGCGGAAGAGCTCCGTGCGGGCGATGACGCGGTCGCGCTCGGCGGTGAGGGCGAGCCGGCGCGGGTCCATTCCGGGATTCAGGCAGCGGGCGGAGGCGAGGTCGACGACCCGAGGGCGTCGGCGTGCCGGTGCACGACCCGCCATTCCCCGCCCTCGCGACGGTAGACCTGGGTGGCGCGCAGGGTGAACGTGCGCGGCGTGCCGTCCATCGACGCCGAGATGCGCTCGTAGCCGACGGTGTACGCCATGTCGCCGCGGAGGTCGAACGAGATCAAGTCGAACGAGTAGGCGGTGCAGTCCGAGAAGCTCGACGCGAGCACCTCGAACGCCTCCACGAGTTCGTGACGGCTCGTCGCGTTGCGCCACGCCCCGAGCACGCTCACCGGCTCCTCACTCGACCAGATCGCGCGTCTCAGGCGGTCGTCGCCGTCGAACTGAGCTCGTTCGGCCTCCGCGAGCGAGGTGTGCACCCAGATCAGGAAATCCTCACGGTCATTCATGGGTTCAGCATCCTCCCCTCGGCCACGCGCCGCGAGGGTCGGATGAGCGGATCAGGGCGGACACCGATAACGCGAGCGACGCTCAGGATTAGGATCTGAAGCGACCCGTGAGATGCAGTCATGCCAGGAGAACAGGGCGAGCGCGAGCAGCCGCACGAGACCGGCCCGACCACCGATCTGAGGCCGGTCTGGCGCCGAGCTGGAGTCTGGATCGGCGGTGTGGTCGCGGCCGCACTCGCCACCGTCATCGCCGGCGCGGTCACGCAGGGGTTCGGATGGTTCGCGACCGTGGCGGTCGACTCGCAGGGCGAGCCCGTCGAGGTCAGGGTCGACGGCGAGGCGGGTACCGACGACGTGGTCCTTCCGCGGGGCGCCACGCTCACGTCGAGCGAGCTCGACCTGCTCGCGGGGCTCGACGCCGATGCGCAGGTCGGGTGGCTCCAGGCGCACGAGCACGGCCGCGTCTCCGGGGCGCAGCAGGTCACGCTGTACCTGACGGGCAACCGCACCGGCGAAGTGCGGGTCACCGACGTGACGACGAAGGAGACGTGCAAGCCCATCTCGAGGGGAACGCTGGTGCGGATGGTGACCGGCCGCGGGGCGGGAGTCGCGTCCGAGGTCATGAACGTCGATGTCGGGCACGGGCCGTCGGATGCCTACGCGTACGACCCCAGCGGCACTCCGCAAAACTACTTCCCCGAACGCACGATCACCCTCGCCCACGACGAGGAGGTTCCGCTCGTCGTCGACCTGGTGCCCGACTTCTCCGGGTCGATCTGCGAAGTCGAGCTCGAGCTGACGGTGTGGGACGGGAGTGCTGAGCGGCGAATGCCGGTCTCGGGCCCCGACGGTCCGTTCGTCGTCACGTCGATCGAACTCGAAGAGGACGAGGGCGAGTACGGCACGGTGTACCTGGGCGGCGACATCTGCCGGCGGTACGTGACCGCGACGCCGGGCTGGAGCAGCCTGCCGCCCTGCGGTGAGGGCAACTTCGCCGAGCGGTGAGCGGTGCACGGTGCTCGGGGTCGACTGAGCCGCTGACACGCACTCGCTGGAATCCCGTTCGCGCACTGGAAGCCCGAGTGCTGGGGATTCCTGCGCGCGAACGGGATTCCTGCTCGCGGGGCCGCGGCAGTGGCAGCGAGACGCACGGCTGTGCCAGTGTGAGCAGCATCGTGTCGGATGCGACGAAGGGCAGCCATGAGCGACGAGTCGACGACCCCGGCACCGGCCGCACCCGCAGCGCCGCTGTCCGGCCCGCCCGCCGCGGCGCCGGCGCGCGTCTCGCGATGGCGGCATCGGCCGTTCATCGAGATCGTCGCCGTGGCGATGCTGTCGGTGACCGCGATCCTCACCGCATGGTGCGGGTTCCAGGCGTCGAAGTGGAGCGGTGAGCGGGCGATCGCGTTCGCCGAGGCATCCGCTGCCCGCGTGGAGGCGACGGATGCCGACGGCGAGGCCCGGGAGGCGCGGATCATCGACCTCATCATCTACGCCGAGTGGGTCACGGCGACGGCGCAGGGCGACACAGTGCTCGCCGACCAGATCGAAGCCCGGTTCACGCCGCACTTCCGCGTCGCCTTCGACGCCTGGCAGAGCGACGGCGAGGTCGAGCCCGGCCCGTTCGCCACCGACGCCTACGTGCCGCCGGGCAGTGAGAAGTCCGCCGAGCGCTCCGCCTACGCGGAAGCGCGATTCACCGATGCGCTCGAGGACACCGAGCGGGGCGACAACTACTCGCTGCTGACGGTGCTCTTCGCCCTGGTGCTCTTCCTGACCGCAATGGCCCAGCGAGACATCCACCACGTCGCAGCGTGGATCATGCTCGGGCTCGCGGGCCTCGTCGCGCTCGCCGGCTTCGTCGTGATGCTGACGTTCCCGGTGCGGCTCTGACAGTCAGCCGGCGACAGCCGCGGCGCGGCGCCTCGGCAGCACGAGCACGCACACCACGCCCGCGGCCGTGACGATCGGGCTCGCGGTGAGCGGCGTCGACACCCACTGACCGCTGAAGATCCAGCTCGCCGCGAAGAGCAGCGCGGGCGCCGCCACGAGCGGGGCCGTCCACCACCGGCCGCCGAGCAGGATGCCGCACACGCCGGCGCCCACGCTTGCGATGAGGCACAGCACGAAGAGCGGCGTTGCATCCGACACGGTCGTCTCGAAGCCCGCGCCGTTGAGCGCCGCCGTGAGCGCCCCGAACAGCACGCCGATCGCCGCCGCGAGCGCGACGGCGGCCCACACCACCAGCAGGATGACGCGCATGGGGCGGCGGGCGGGAGTGGGCGATGACGTCACGCCGTCAGGATAGTGGCGCCGAGGTGACCGAGCAGGAACGAAGAAGCAGCCGAGTGGGCGGCATCCGTAGCGTGATGGTCATGAACAGCATCGACTTCATCACCCTCGAGGTGGCCGACATCGCGGCCGCCCAGCGCTTCTCCGACGCCGCCTTCGGGCTCGGCGACCGCATCCGGTTCCGGGCAACGGATGCCCCGACGACGGGCTTCCGCGGATACACCCTCTCCATCACCGTGGCGCAGCCCGCCGACGCCCTCAGCTTCTACGACTCGGCGATCGCGGCGGGCGCCACGGTGCTCAAGCCGGCCGCGAAGTCCATGTGGGGCTTCGGCGGAGTCGTCCAGGCGCCCGACGGGTCCATCTGGAACCTCGCGACCTCGTCGAAGAAGGACACCGGGCCCGCCACCCGCGACATCGAGTCCGTCGTGCTCCTGCTCGGCGTCGAGGACGTGGGCGCGAGCAGGAAGTTCTACACCGACCTCGGCCTGAAGGTGGGCAAGAGCTTCGGCTCCTACGTCGACTTCGACATGCCGAGGAGCCCGATCTCGCTGGGGCTCTACAAGCGCCGCGCGCTCGCCAAGTCCGCCGGGGTCGCGCCCGAAGGCAGTGGTTCGCATCGCATCGTCATCGGCGGCGGGAGCCGCGCCCTCACCGACCCCGACGGGTTCGCATGGGCGCCCGCCGAGGTGAGCGCCGACGCGTGACCCTCGTGGTCGACGTGGCCAACGTCATGGGCTCGCGCCCCGACGGCTGGTGGAAGGACCGCGCGGGCGCCGCCGCCCGGCTGCTCGCGCCGATGCCCGCGCTCGTCGGTCGAGCCGTCGCGGCGCCCGATGGCTCGGTGGTGGTGCTCGAGCGGATCGTGGCCGTCGTGGAGGGCCAGGCGAAGTCGGTCGCCGCCCCCGAGGGCATCGAGTTGGTGCGTGCGCCGTCTGACGGCGACAGCGCGATCGCGGCGACGGCAGATGAGTGGGATGCCGCGGGGGAGCGCGTGATCGTCGTGACGGCCGATCGTGGCCTGCGGGCGCGCCTGCCCGAGGCGGCCCTCGTCGCCGGGCCCGGCTGGCTGAACGACCTGCTCGGTCGCTGATCGCTCGCGGCACCGTCTTCGCGCACAGCAGTGGCGGCGCGGCCGCCGCAGGGCTTGAATGGCGTGGATGAGGTGCACGCGGGCATGACCGCACACCCCGGAACGGACGACCGGCTCGAGGTTCGCGTCACCGGGGGCGTCGTGCGCGGAGTCCGCGAGGGCGAGGTGCTCGCCTGGCGCGGCATCCCGTACGCGGCCCCACCGGTCGGCGAGCTGCGGTTCAGGGCGCCGGCCCCGGTGCATCCGTGGCCAGGGGTTCGCGACGCCTCGGACTACGGCGCCGTCGCCCCGCAGGCCCGGGTGACGCGGCGGCCGCGCGTGCTGCCCAACGCGGTCGTCGCCGATGAGGACTGCCTCACCGCGAACGTGCATGCGCCGGCGCGCGAACCCGGCGGACCGTTGCTGCCGGTGATGGTGTTCATCCATGGCGGCGGCTACAGCGCGGGCTCCTCGAGGGACTTCTCGGGCCAGGGCGAGGGGTTCGTGCGCAGCGGACGCGTCGTGTACGTGAGCTTCAACTACCGGCTCGGAGCGCTCGGCTACCTCGACTTCACCCGGTACGGCACTAAGGAACGGCCGTTCGATCGCAACCTGGGACTGCGCGACCAGGTCGCCCTGCTCGAGTGGGTGCGGCACAACATCGGCGCGTTCGGCGGGGACGCCGAGCGCGTCACGGTGTTCGGTGAGTCGGCGGGCGGGAACGCGGTCACCACGCTGATGACCACGCCGTCGGCGCGAGGACTCTTCGTCGGGGCGATCGCGCAGAGCCCGCCGCCCGACGCGGTCTATCCGCCGGAACTGACGGGGAGGTGGGCGGCGGAGTACGTCGCCATCCTGCGGGAGGTCGAGCGCGAGCGGGCGACGCGGAATCAGCCCGGCGCGCTCGACGTGGGTACGGCGACCGCGCAGCAGCTCCTGACGGAGTCGAACGCCGACGAACTCGTGGCCGCCTCGGTCGAACTCCAGGTGCGCACGCCCGATGTCTACGCCGGCGCGTTCTGCTTCGCTCCGGTGATCGACGGCGACATCGTGCCGGAGCGGCCGTTCGTCGCCTTCCGAGACGGGCGGGCGCACCGTGTGCCGCTCATCATCGGGACCAACGACCGCGAGGGATCGATCTTCCGCGGACGCGTCGACATCCTGCCGCGCACCCCGAAGCGCATCAGCGATGTCTTCGCGCGCGCTCCCGGGGCGGCGCGGCGGGCCATGCGCGACGCCTACCCCGAGCTCCCCGCCCGACGACCGGCTGCCGACTTCGGCGGCGACTACGGCTTCTGGTTCCCGAGCACCCGCATCGCCGATGCGTGCTCGCGTCACGGCCCGGTCTGGTCGTACCGGTGGGACTTCGCGCCACGCCTGCTCACGCTGGTCGGGCTCGACGCGACGCACGGGGTCGAGATGTTCGCGCTGTTCGACCGCACCGATGTCCCGCTCGCAAGAGTCATCACGTCGCTCGGCGGCAATGAGCAGTACGCCGCGGCGGGCGAACGGATGCGGCAGCACTGGCTGCACTTCGCCGAGACCGGTGCCCCCGGGCCGGGCTGGCCGCGCTACGAGGAGCTCGCGCGATCGACCCTCGTGATCGATGCATCCGATCGCGTCGAGTCGGACCCGCGCAGCGAGCGCCGACGGGCATGGACCGCGTTCGCGCCGTCACTGGCCGGCTGAGGCAGCCGAGCGCCACGCGGCATCTGCCAGACTCGGTGGAGCGTCGCGTGCGGGACGCTGACACGAGGGGGAGCACATGACGACCGAGCCCACAGCGGCCGCCACGATTCCGGGCGGCCGCATCCGCCCGCTGACCGAGAAGGACCGCTTCGGTCGGCTCATCGAGCGCCGCGATGGCCGGGACTTCCCCTTCTACAACGGCGAGCCCGTCGAGCTCTCGGTGGGCAAGTGGATCATCGTGTGGGTGTCGGTCGCGATCGGATTCCTCGCGCTCATCTTCATCCCCCAGCCGAACGACGTCGTGGCGATCCTGCCGCGGGCGCTGTTCGTCATCATCCCGCTCGCCGTGCTCGCCCTCGTGGCGGGCCGGCACTGGACCGCGATCTTCCGTCGGGTCCGGCTCGTCGACGTCGGCAACATGTTCTTCTTCGCCGCCCTCAACATCGCGCTCACGTTCATCATCGGCGCGCTCGTGGCGCTCGTGTTCCCGGTCGCGCCCAACACCGTCATCACGGATGCCGGTTCGGCCGGGGTCGCCGAGACGGTCGCCCTCTACGTGGGCAGCGGCATCCAGCTCATCGGCGAGGAGGTCTTCGTCGTCCTGCCATTCCTCGCACTGATGTACTTCCTCTTCGCCAAGGCGGGCGTCTCGCGCAAGACGGCGGTCGTCCTGGCGTGGATCATCTCTGCGCTGTGGTTCGGCGCCGCACACCTCCCCACCTACGACTGGAACTGGGCGCAGGCCTTCCTCATCATCGGCTCCGCGCGCATCGCCCTGACGCTCGCGTTCATCCGAACGAAGAACCTCTGGGTCTCTGCGGGCGCGCACATCATCAACGACTGGGTGTTCATCACCATCTCGGTCATCACCACCGCCGCCGTCGCGGCGAGCTGATCGAGGTCGCGACGAAACCACCTCGAAACGGGCGCCTGCGAGACTCATGAGGTGACCAGCACCATCGACATCCAGATCGGCGACCTCACCGACGAGCGCGTGATCCGCCTGCTCACCGACCACCTCGACGACATGTTCGCGACCTCGCCGGCCGAGAGCGTGCACGCCCTCGACGTGTCGGCGCTCGCGGCATCCGGCGTCACCTTCTGGACGATCGCCGACGGCGACGACGTGCTCGGCTGCGTCGCCCTCAAGGAACTCGACCCCGAGCACGGCGAGCTCAAGTCGATGCGAACGGATGCCGCGGCGCGCGGCCGTGGGCTCGGCGCCCGCCTGCTCGAGCACGTGCTCGCCGAGTCGCGGCGACGCGGATACCGCCGGGTGAGCCTCGAGACGGGGTCGCAGGACTTCTTCGCGCCCGCCCGCGCGCTGTACGCCAAGTACGGCTTCAGCGAGACCGGGCCGTTCGGCGACTACGCCCTCGACCCGCACAGCGTCTTCATGACGCTCGAGCTCCGGTAGCCGGCACCCGGGCGGCGCTGACGCCGAGGGAGCTCAGCCGGTCGGGCGAAGCGCGCGCACCGGGGCATCCGTCGCCGCCGACTCCTGGGCGGTGGTGCGGAACCGGCGCTGGTACTGCGACGGCGAGATGCCGAGGCGGGCGATGAACGCGCGGCGCAGGGCCTCGGCGCTCGGGAAGCCGGCGTCGAGCGCCGACTGCGCCACGGAGCATCCGCTCTCGAGCTGCGACCTGGCGAGGTCGAACCGCAGCCCGGCGACGTACTCGGCGGGGGAGGCGCCGAGCTCCTCGCGGAACAGCCGGCTGAGGTGCCGCACGCTCACGTTCGCGTGGCGGGCCAGCGCGGCCACCGTGTAGCTGCGCGCCGGGTCGGCGTCGATGAGGTCGGTGACCTGGCGAACGATGCTGTGCTGCGGGGCGCGCGCCCGCAGCGACGCCGAGAACTGCGACTGGCCGCCCGACCGCTGCAGGTACACGAGCAGCAACTGTGCGACCTGGCGCGCGACGTCGCTGCCATGGTCGTCCTCGACCATCGCGAGTGCCAGGTCGATGCCGGCCGCGACTCCTGCCGAGGTGGCGACGTCGCCGTCGCGCACGAAGATCGCGTCGGGCTGCACGTCGATGCGCGGATGCCGCCGGGCGAGGTCGTCGGCGAACTTCCAGTGCGTCGTGGCGCGGCGCCCGTCGAGCACGCCGAGCGCGGCGAGCACGAACGCCCCGCTGCAGACGGAGACGAGGCGCCGGCTGCGCGACGCGAGGTCGGCCGCGGCCGAGAGCAGCGGATCGCGCACGAAGACCGAGGGCGACTGCTCGCTGCCCGGCACGACGAGGGTGTCGAGGTCGCCCGCGTCGCGCGCCGAGGTGTGCACCGAGACGCGGCTCCCGAGCGAGGTGGTGACGTCGTCACCCGTCGGCGACAGGAGGAGGATCTCATAGTCGTCGACGGCCTGGTTCGCCTCGACGAAGACCTCGGCCGGCCCCACGTAGTCGAGCGCCTTCACGCCGTCGAAGAGGAGGAAGCCGATGCGGCGCCTGCGGCCGGACGGGACGATCGACACTGCGCGGGTCATGCACCCATCATTCTGGATTCTGCACTCCAATACCAGTCGACACGGCTTGTAAGCTGGTGGGATGGCCCGGCCACGAAGCTTCGACGACGACGCACTGCGCGCCGCGGCACTGCAGGCGTTCTGGTCGCACGGCTACGAACGCACCGCGATCGGCGACATCGCCGAGGCGAGCGGGGTCGGCAACGGCAGCATCTACGGTGCCTACGGCAGCAAGCTCGGCCTCTTCCTCGTCATCTTCGAGTCCTACTGCCGCTCTCGCATCGAGCTCGTGCGCACCGCCATGGCCACCGACGGATCGGCGGCCGACGCCGTGCGTGCGCTGTTCGACGCGATCATCGCCGACTGCGCCAACCAGCCCGGACGGCGCGGATGCCTCATGCTCAACAGCCTCGCCGAGTTCGGCGCACGCGAACCCCGCGTGCTCGAACTCTGCCAGCAGGCGACCACGGGCATGCAGGCCGCGATCGAGGAGCGCCTCGCCGCTGAGCGGGTCGCCGCCGACCGGGCGGAGCTCGAGCTGCTCGCCGCGCAGATCCTGCTCGTGACCCAGGGGCTCATCCAGGCGAGTCGGCTGCAGACGCCCGCGCCCGAGCTGCGCGCCGTCGCACGCGAGTACGAGGCGCTGCTGCCGGTCGCCTGAACGACCGGGCCGAACCTGTCCCGAATCGAGGGACGGGCGGCCGCTGCGGCGGGGCATCCGTCGCCCGATGGGCGCAGAGTGGAGAAGACCCATGTCCATCACCACGAACCGGGAGCGCGCATGCCCTTCTTCACCACGTCCGACGGCACCGACATCCACTACTCCGACTGGGGAACCGGCCAGCCCGTCATCCTCAGCCACGGGTGGCCGCTGAGCTCCGACGCCTGGGCGGTCGAGCAGAAGCTGCTCGCCGACCACGGCTATCGCGCCATCGCCCACGACCGCCGCGGCCACGGCCGCTCGTCGCGCCCGTGGCAGGGCAACGACATGGACACCTACGCCCGCGACCTCGCCGAACTCGTCGAGGCGCTCGACCTGCGCGACCTCGTGGTCATCGGGCATTCGACGGGCGGCGGCGAGGTCGTGCGCTACGCCGCACAGCACGGCGCCGGCCGGGTCGCGAAGGTCATCACCGCGGGCGCCGTGCCGCCCGTGATGGTGAAGTCCGACACCAACCCCGAGGGCACGCCCATCGAGGCGTTCGACGACATCCGCGCCAACGTGCTGAAGGACCGCTCGCAGTTCTTCCAGGACCTCTCCCTGCCGTTCTTCGGCTTCAACCGCGAGGGCGCCGCCGTGTCGCAGGGCGCCCGTGACGATTTCTGGCGCCAGGGCATGAACGCCGGCCTCACCGCCGCCTACGACTGCGTCAAGGCCTTCTCCGAGACCGACTTCACCGAGGACCTCAAGGCCCTCGACGTGCCGATCTTCATCGCCCACGGCAGCGACGACCAGATCGTCCCGATCGCCGCCGCAGCGCTGAAGACCGTCGAGCTCGTGAAGCACGGCACCCTCAAGGTCTACGAGGGCGCCCCCCACGGCATCTTCGGCGCCTACCAGGAGGAGCTCGACCGCGACATCCTGGAGTTCATCGCCGGCTGAGTCGGACGATGCGAACGCGGCCGCCTTCGGATGGAAGGCGGCCGCGTTCGTGTCTGCACGGGTCAGGAGGCGACGCGGTGCTCCGCCCCCGAGCTGGCGGCGGCGCCGGCCTCCCCGGCCAGCTCCGCGAGCGCGCCGGTGATCACGGCCACGACCTCGGCGGGGTTGGTCTGCATCACCAGGTGCGGCGCGTCGATCTCGACCACCGAGCGCAGCCCGGCGCGGGTGTAGCCGAAGCGCTCCACGTCGGGGTTGATCGTGTGGTCGGCGCTCGAGACGATGCCCCAGCCGGGCTTCGTCTTCCACGCGGCATCCGATGCGGGCTCACCGAAGGCGAAGGCTGCCAGCGGGCGCTGCGACACGGCGAGCACGCGGGCGGTCGCCTCGGGCACGCCCGCCGCGAAGACCGCGGGGAAGGCGTCGATGGCGACCGAGACATCCGTGCCGGGCTCGCCGCCCTCGACCGGGTAGGGCGTGTACACGAGGTTCGCGGCCAGGTCGGAGTCGGGGAAGCCGCCCTGCAGCTGACCCAGGCTCTCGCCCTCGTCGAGCGCGTAGCCCGACACGTAGACGAGACCGACGACGTTCTCGGCCACGCCGGCGACCGTGATCACCGCGCCGCCGTAGGAGTGGCCGGCGAGCAGCACCGGGCCGTCGATCTGCTCGACGAACGCGCGCACCGAGGCGGCGTCGGCCGACAGGCTGCGGTTGTACACCGGCGGCACGCGCACGGCGTGGCCCTGCTCGAGCAGCAGGGAGGTGACGGGCGCCCAGCTTGCGGCGTCCGCGAAGGCGCCGTGCACGAGCACGATCGTGGGACTGGTGGACATGGAACTCCTTCGAGACGACGGGACTCGACCGTCGACGGCCTGCCTGCCATCGCGTCGCGTTCCCGGTTGCGTCCAGCCTCGCTGCGCCGCACCGCACGCCGCCCTCCCGGAGCGGCCGGGTATCGCGCGGAATCGGACATCAGCCGCGGGCGCCGGTGGCTCAGTGCGGTGAGCGCAGCTGCTCCTCGGGCCGCAGCGCGGTCTCCGGCGAGCAGCCCAGTTCGCCCGGCAGCAGCAGCACCCTTGGCACGGAGAGCACCTGCACGCCCCCGGCGTCGCGCTTCACGAGCAGGCAGTCGTCGGCATCGCCCATCGCGAACCCGATGTCACCGTCGACCACGGCCGCGCGCGGCTCGAACGCCTGCTCGCGCTCGCCGGTCGGCTGGGGCATCCGCTCGGTCACCTCGGCGACGATCCGGTCGGCGGATGCCGCGGCCGGCGCGTTCGTGAGCACCTCCACGGCGAGCGCCTCGGCGCCGTCGGGCACGACGAACTCGGTTCGGGTGTCGACGGGCGGTGCGATGCGGTGCGCATCCGGTGGGCACGGGATGTCGCGGGCGACCGCCGCGTCGACGTCCCAGTCACCGAACTCCTCGGTCGCGACGCCCCAGAAGTCGAACTCCGACTCGAAGCAGGCCACGTAGGGCTCGTCGTACTCCGTCGGCTGCACCGTCGCCCGGAACTGCAACGCCCCGAACGGCTCGCCGTGCACGGCGCCGGGGTAGGGCTCGACCCCGACGAGCTCGACACCCCCGGAGTCGGCGGTCGCGGCATCCGCCCACCGTGCGTAGTCGTCGATCACGTCGGTGCCGTGCCGGTACAGCCCGCGTGACACGTCGGCCACCGCGGTGCGGGCCGCCGCGTGCGCCCCGGCGTCGGGCCGCAGCTGCGCGAGGGCGTTGCACCCGGTCAGGGCGAGCACTGCGGATGCCGCGAGGGCAGCGACGAGCGCGACGGGTCGGCACGATCGGCGTGATGCGGTAGGGCGCATCCTCCGAGCATGGCCGACGCGCGTCGCGCTCGCCACCGTGAGGCGTGGATCAGGCCGGCGTCGCGACGCCGCTCCGCAGCGATCAGGCCGCTTCGGCGGCCTCGACGAGCGGCGACTCCGCGATCGGGATGACCGCGGCGACGGGCCGCTCGGTGCGACCGGTGCGGCCACGCGCGAGGAACGGCGCCAAGCCGCCGAGGAACGCCAGCACCGCGCCGATCACGAACGCCGCCACGTAACCCGACTCGGTGGGCAGGCCGGCCGCGCCGAGCACCGCGCCGATCGCGGCCGCGAACACGGTGGTGCCGATGGCGCCGCCGATGGTGCGGATGTTCGCGTTCATGCCCGTGGCGATGCCGACCTGGTCGGCGCGCACGCTGCGCACGATGAGGTTGGGCGTCGACGAGGTGACGAGCCCGGTGCCGAGGCCGAGCACGGCCGCGGCGATCGCGAGCGCCACGACGCCGTCGTGGAACAGTGCGATCGAGAGCGACGCGGCCGCCGAGAGGAACGCGCCGAGGGTGAGCTGCGCGGCGAACGGCAGCACGCGGCTCAGCGGGCCGGCGACGAACCCGACCGAGGCCATGGTCACGAGCATGGGCAGCATGATGAGCCCGGCGGTGCTCGCATCGACGCCGAGGCCGTACCCGCTCGACGTCGGCGTCTCGGCGAGGCGGGGGAGCGTCGCCCAGATGCCGAACATGGCGGCGCCAGTGAGCAGGGCGGTGAGGTTGGTCGTCCACACGGCGGGCAGGCGCATCATCCGCATGTCGACGAGCGGGTTGCTCGAGCGCACCTCGACCATGACCCAGGCGGTGGCGAGCACGGCCGCGATCGTGAAGAGCCCGATCACGATGGGCGAACCCCAACCCCATTGGTTGCCCGCGCTGAGCGGGAGCAGCAGCGCGACGAGCCAGCTCGACAGCAGCACGGCGGCGCCGACGTTGATGCGGCCGGCCGTGCGGGTTGCGGCGCGCGACAGGCCGCGGACGCCGACGACGAGGCCGACGCCGGCGAGCACGAGCGGAAGGGCGAACAGGCCGCGCCAGCCGATCGCGGCGGAGATCGGACCGGCGATCACGGTGCCGAGGCCCGAGCCGACGGCCATGATCGCCGAGAGGGCGCCGATCGCCCCGGCGAGGCGGGCGGGCGTGAAGGCGTCGCGCACGAGCCCGAATCCGAGCGGGAACACGGCGCCGCCGAGGCCCTGCAGCACGCGGGCGAGCAGCATGACGGTGAGGTTCGGCGCGAACGCGGCGAGCACGGAGCCGACGGCGACGGCGCCGAGCGCGAGGAGGTACATGCGGCGACGGCCGACGAGGTCGCCGGCACGGCCGAGCAGCGGGGTGGCGACCGCCGCGGAGATGAGCCACGCGGTGAGCATCCAGGTCTGGCCGACTGCGTCGGCGCCGAGGTCCGTGCCGATCGTCGACAGCACGGGGATGATCAGGGACTGCAGGCTCGCGACCGCGGTGAAGCTCGTGGCCACCGCGATGAACGTGAGGCGAGTGGTGGAGGTTGGCATCAAGCACCCTTCGGGGCTGAGGAGTTATACTGGAGGGAACCTCCGATAGGAGGCCGCCTCCGGTTAGCTTAGCGGAGGCACCCTCCGGTTTGCAAGCAGGTGTTTCATGACGGATGCCACGCTCCGCGCGTTGCTCGACGAACGGCGCCCCACGCGCGCCGACGCGCGCCGCAACTTCGACGCCCTCGTCGAGTCGGCCAACCTGGCGTTCGCCGAGCACGGCGTCGACGCCTCGCTCGAGGACATCGCCCGCCGCGCGGGCGTCGGCATCGGCACGCTGTACCGCAACTTCCCGACGCGCGACGCGCTCGTCGAGGCGGTGTACCTCGACGAGGTCGCCGGCGTTGCCTCCTTCGCAGAGGAGCTCGAAGACCTGCCGCCGTTCGATGCGCTCGCCGCCTGGCTGCGGCGCTTCGCCGACTATGCGAGCCGCAAGAAGGTGCTCCTCGAGGGGCTCAACCGCGACTCAGAGCTGCTCGCGACCTGCCGTGAGGTCATGTACCAGTCGGGCGAGCCGCTGCTGCGGCGGGCCCAGTCGGCGGGCCTCGTGCGCGACGACATCGCGATCGACGACGCCGTGCGCCTCGTCGCCGGGGTCGCCGGGGTCGCGTTCCCCACGCCGGGCCAGCGTGAGCGCGTCGTCGACCTGGCGCTCGACGGGCTTCGCACGCGCTGACACCCGCGGGCGCGGGTGCGCCGTGGTGCTCGCGCGCCCCACTCCCGGCGCCCACCCACCCACGTGCTCGCGCCACCGCCCGCGCGCCACGCGCCACCTCGTTGCCTTCGGGCGCCCGCCCATTGCGGGGGAATCCCGTTGGCGTACGGGAATCCCCGGTGCGGTGGATTCCGCTGCGTGAACGGGATTCCAGCGCGAACCACGGGGATGCCGTGGGACCCCGTGACGCGGGCGGTGCGGGCTGGCAGGATGGCTGGGGTGCGGGCCCGAGACGGGCCGCTGCCGCGCTTGGACGCGCGACCGCACGCCGAGCGAAGGGTGGAGTCATGGACGACTTGAAGGGCACGGCGACCGAGCGGATCGCGCAGCTGCGAGCTGCCGGCGAGGTGACGGATGCCGCGTGGCTCGAACGCCAACTCGTGGCCGCGCTCGAGGCGTGGCAGGACACCGAGGACGACGTGCGCGAACTCCGCGAGGCGCGGGAGGACTACTGAGCACGATGGCCGGCGAGCCGCCGTCGGCCGCTGCAGCCGTTCCGGGCGGCGCCGCCCGCGCCGAGCTCGTCGCCCTCTGCGAACGCGGCCTCGAGTGGAACGCCGACATGCCGCAGGGCCTCTGGGATGTCTCGAGCCTGCGTCCTGCGGCGGTGCTGGTGCTGTTCGGGGTGCTCGACCACGTGCCCGCGCGCACCGACGGCCCCGTCGCCCGCGACCTCGACGTGCTGCTGCTGCGCCGCGCGGCGACCCTCGGCAGCCACGCAGGACAGATCGCGTTCCCGGGCGGGCGGCTCGAGGCATCCGATGACGGACCCGTCGCCGGCGCCCTGCGCGAGGCGGTCGAGGAGACCGGGCTCGACCCCGGGGGCATCGAACCGCTCGGCACGCTTCCCGAGATGGCGGTGCCGGTCAGTCGGCACATCGTCACGCCCGTGCCCGCGTGGTGGACGCATCCGAGCGAGGTGGTCGCGGTGGACCACGACGAGTCCGTCGACGTGTTCCGCATCCCGGTCGCCGACCTGCTCGAGCCCGCGAACCGCGCGATCACGGTGTACACCCTCGGCGACCACACCTACCGGTCCCCGGCCTTCACCGTGGGCGGCCGCATCGTGTGGGGCTTCACGGCGCTGGTGCTGTCGCGCATGTTCGACGAGCTCGGCTGGGCCGAGCCCTGGGACGCCGGGCGCATCGTCGAACGCGACGACCTCACGCGGTGATCCGCGCCGGCTGGCGGCCCGACCCTACCGAGTGCCGAGCAAGCCATCGGTGGCGACCGACGCGGAGCGACTCGCCCCGGCGAACCCTGAAACGTGCTTCGCTTCGCGATCCTTCGGTACTTCGGTACTTCGGCACCGCTGCCGCGAAGGAGAACGTCAATCGGTGCGCACTCACGTGGTGTGCGGCGTGAGCCGCGGATGCCGCGTGCTCGAGTGCGCGCTCACGCGGTGCTCGGGGCGTCAGCCGCGGTGGCCGCGGCTCAGCTCCAGGCCATGTTCACCAGCCGCTCGAAGGTGACGTATCCCGCCCGCGCGAACGCCGCGCCCATGGGCACGTTGCCCACGTCCGTGGAGGCGCGAACGTGCGTGGCTCCCGCCTCGTGGAGCACCCGGGTGCCCTCGGCGAGGATGCCGTCGATGTAGCCACGACCGCGATGCTCGGGCAGCACCCCGAGGTAGGCGATGATCGGATGGTAGGCATTGCGGGCCGGCACGACGAAGCCGACGATCGCGCCCGCGTCGTCGACCGCGACGCGCCACCACTCCCTGGGCGTGGTGTAGCGGGCGAACTCGTCGTCGTACCAGGCCTCGGCCACCTCGCGGGGTGAGCGCTTGGCGAGCTCCTCCACGCTGTGGGCGTCGAGCGTGCCGGTCAGCACGCGGGTCGTCACATCGAGGAACTCGGCGTCGGAGGTGAACGGCCGGAACGTGAGGCGGCCATCGGGTGCGGCGATCGGAGTGCCCGGAGTCCATTCCAGGCGCAGGCGCTCCACGACGAAGCGGGCGCCGGTGTGCTCGAGCAGCTCCATGCGAAGCTCGGTGCCCCGCCGCTGCACGGGGTCGTCGCGCCAGTCGCCGGGGAGGTAGCGCGCGAACTCGGGTGGCGTGTCGACGCCCGCGAGCACGTGGGCGGCGGCCCGCTCGAGGAGCGCCGCGCCGACCGCACGGATGCCGTCGTCGGGCAGTTCGTCGTCGACGTCGAAGATGTCGAGTTGCTGCGGCTCGGCACCCTCGGCGTTCGTCCACCAGGCGACGCGCCCGAGGAGCCGGCCGTCGCGCACCGCGACCCACATCCAGTCGAGCCGGCGCCGTCCACCGGCGAGGTCGTCGGCGAGCTCGTCGTTGAGCGGGTAGGGGATGCGATTGAACAGTTCGAGCTCGTCGGTGTCCGTCAGGGGGCGGATCGTGACGTCGGCGGGCGAGTCTGCGAGGGTGGTGGGGTCGTCGGTGAGGTGTCGCATGCGTGTCGAGGCTACTGCCCCCGACCGGTGAGCCGCTGCAGTCGCTCGATCTCCGCCGAGGCCTGGGCCTTCGTGAGGTCGGCGGGGACCTCCTCGCCCGCCTCGCGTGCGAGCGTGTCGAGGTAGCTGCGCTGCGCGGCGGTCATCGGCTCGTCGCCCGTGACCCAGTCCGACGGGTCCTTGCTGGCGGCGTCGTCGCCGCTTCCGCGGGTACCGAGCATCTCGTCGGATGCCTCGACGAGGCCGTCGTCCTCGGTGTCGTCGGGCTGGCTGCTGGCGGCATTCTGGTCGGTCATGCCGCGATGCTACGAGGACAGACCCCCGCCGCTGCAGGGGCTTGCATTCGCCGCGGAGGCGTGGTCGCGCCCACGCTCATGGGTTCGGGTTCGTCGCCTTCCCGTCGAGCCAGAGGGTGTCGGATGCGTCGCTGTGCGCGCCGTCGGTGCCGACGTGCTTCGTGCTGATCTGCGGCCCCTTCGTGATCACGTGCACGAGCGCCATCGCATGCCCCTGGCCGAGTCCGTAGTCCTCCTTCAGCCACGCCACGATCGGCGCAGCCTTGGTGGTCTCGTCGAAGCCGCGCTCGTGCGCGAGCTCGATGAACTGGCGCGGCGTGAGGCCGGTCTTCGTCTCGATGTTGTCGAGGTAGGCCTGGAACGACATGCGGTGGTCCTCTCGTCGGCAGGTGCGTGGGGTGTGCCATGCACGAGCCTCGCGCTGCAGCATCCGCCATGCCAGCGTTTCGATCTGCATCGAAACTCGCTCAGACGACCGTGACGCCGGCGGCCAGCGCCTCGCGGATCTCCTCGTCGACGAGATCGGCGTTGATCGCCGCGCCCACGGCGTTGCCGGCGCCCGAGGCGATCGGCACCGACGTGCGCGCCGAGACCACGTTGCCCGCCGCCCAGAGCCCCGGCACGCTCGTGCGGCCGTCGGCGTCGACCGCGACCCAGTCGACGCCGAGCTGCTCGGTCGTCGCCGCGCCCAGCGAGCGCAGTACCGCGTCGTTCGGCAGCGGCAACGGCTGCAGGAACAGCGAGTCGATCGGCACCTCGGCGCAGTCGGCGAGACGGATGCCGCTGAGCCGGCCGTGCTCGTCTGCGACGACCCGCACGACCTCACGCGATTCCACGCCGATGCCGCGGGCGACGAGTGCCGCGTACGCGTCGGCCGGCAACTCCGTGCCGTTCACGAAGTAGGTGACGTCGGGCGACCACTGGCGCAGGAGCTGCGCCTGGTGCAGCGCCATCGGGCCGGCGGCCAGCACGCCGATGCGGCGGTCGCGCACCTCCCACCCGTCGCAGTAGGGGCAGACCACCGCGCCCGATCCCCACTGCTCGGCGAGGCCGGGCAGCTCGGGGAGGCCGTCGCGCACGCCGGTGGCGACGAGCAGGCGCCTGGCGAGGTGGCGGGTGCCGTCGCCCGCGACGACCTCGAAGCCGCTGGCGACCCGCGTCGCGCCCGCGCCCGCCCCCGCAGCAGCGACCTCGCCCGACTCCACGACCACCCCGTACCGCCGCACCTCGTCGCGGCCTGCGGCGAGCAGGTCGAGCGGCGACCAGCCGTCGCGGCCGAGCACGCCGTGCATGTGGGCGGCGACGCCGTTGCGCGGCGCTCCTGCGTCGAGCACGAGGACGCGGCGCCGCGCGCGCCCGAGCATGAGGGCGGCGCTGAGCCCCGCGCTGCCGCCGCCGATGATGATGACATCCCACGAGTTCTGCATGTCTCCCATGCTGCGGAGGGGGCGCCGGGCTGGCAACATGGTTTGCCGGTACGGCAAAAGGAGGCGTGCACATGCCCGACGACCTCGACGGTGTGCTCGACGGCGTCGCCCCACGGCTGCGCGCGCTGCGCACCCGGCGCGGACTCACCCTCGCCGAGCTCTCGGAGCACACCGGCATCTCGGTCAGCACGCTGTCGCGCCTGGAGTCGGGCGGCCGCAAGCCGACCCTCGACCTGCTGATCCGGCTGGCGGCGGTCTACCAGGCGAGCCTCGACGACCTCGTCGGCGCCCCGCAGATCGCCGACCCGCGCGTGCACCCGAAGCCGTTCTACCGCGCCGGACGGGCGATCATCCCGCTGACGCGTGACAACCCCGACGTGCACGCCTTCAAGATGGTGCTGCCCGGACATCCGCCCGACGAGCCCATCGCGCAGCGCGCCCACGAGGGCTACGACTGGATCTACGTGCTCAGCGGCCGCGTGCGGCTCGCCCTCGGCGACGACGAGATCGTGCTCGAGGCGGGCGAGGCCGCCGAGTTCGACACGCGCGTGCCGCACGGGCACGCCAGCGCCTCGACCGAGCCCGCCGAGATCATCAACCTGCTCAGCCGCCAGGGCGAGCGGGTGCACCTTCGCGAGACCGGCGCGTCCTGAGCCTGCGCCCCGGGCGATTCGAGCACCGGATGCCGCGTGCAGCCGCGTCGGCAGCGGATGCCGCACACCGCAGCCACTGGCGGAGGTCAGCGCTCCTCGGGGTCGGCGCCGCGTGCCGCGCGGCCCCCGTCGACCGGGATCACGGCCCCCGAGACGAAGCCCGCGGCATCCGACAGCAGGAACGCGACCACGCGCGCGACGTCGGCGGGCTCGCCCGGGCGGCCGAGCGGATGCAGCCGGCGCACCTGCGCCTCGAACGACGCGCGGCTCGAGACCGACAGCTCGTCGAGGTGCGCGGTGTAGCGCTCGGTCACGATCGAGCCGAGGGCCACGCCGTTGCAGCGGATGCCGCGGCCGCCGTAGTCCACCGCGATCGCGCGCGTCAGGCCCTCGATCGCCGCCTTCGCCGTGGCGTAGGGCAGCGCCCCGCGCACGGCGCGCTGGGCCTGGTGCGAGGAGACGTTCACGATCGCGCCGGCGACGCCCGTGTGCAGGAACTCGTCGATCGCCGCCGCCGCGCCGGCCAGCACCGGCCGGAGGTTCTGGGCCACGAGGTCGAGCGTCGCCTCGCCGCCGGCCTCGTGCAGCCAGGCGTCGTGGAACACCGCGGCGTTGTTCACCCAGCCGCGCAGCTCGCCGAACGATCGTGCGCGGTCGAGCGCCTGCTCGAGCACCGCCGGGTCGCCCGCATCGCCCACGACTGAGGCGCCGGATGCCGCGTCGAGCCACTCCGCCGGACGCACGTCGACCACGACCACCGCCGCGCCCTCGTCGGCGAGGACCTCGGCGATCCGCCGGCCGATCCCGCCGGCGGCTCCGGTCACCACGTGGACTGGCTTCGGCTCGGCCATGGGGTCATCGTAGGTCGAACGCGCGCACGCGGCATCCGCTGATCGCGTCGATTCGATGCGCGAGACGCCCCGAATCCCTAGGCTGAACGTCGATCGGACCACCTCGTCCGGCATCCGCAGTTCCGCACCTCGGGGGAGGGGCGCCGATGTTGAACTGGTTCTACAGCAGCAGCGTGTGGATCACCATGCCGCTGTTCGTCGGCGCGTTCGTGCTCGTCTCGTGCCTCATCGTCGTGGGCCTCCGGCCGGTCGTGCATCGGTTCGTCGACGACACGAAGGAGTGGGACCGCGCGCTCGCCCACGTGATCGGCACCTTCGGCGTGTTCTTCGGCATCCTGCTCGCGCTCGTCGCCGTCTCGGTCTACGAGAACTTCGCCTCCACCCGCCAGGCCACGATCGAGGAGGCCGGGGATGTCGGAGCCCTGTACCGCGCCACGTCGGGACTGCCCGCCGAGGACGGGGAGCCCATGCGGCAGTCGCTCGACGACTACATGCACGCCGTGATCGAGATCGATTTCCCACAGCAGGAGGTGGGCCTCCTCCCCGAGGCGAGCGACGGCCAGGTCGACGAGTTCGAGGCGCGACTCCACCAGATCGAGGCGCAGCCCGGCGACGAGCAGGCCGAATTCAACCAGGTGCTCGCCACCTTCGACTCCTTCATCGAGTCCCGCCGTGCGCGCATCGAAGCCACCGCCCTGGCGCTGCCGCCGCTGTTCTGGCTCGTGATCTGGGTGGGCGCCGCCGTGAACGCGGTGCTCATCGCCTTCATCGCCGTGCGAAGCGCCCGGCTGCACCTGCTGATGGCGGGACTCCTCGCCCTGTTCATCGGGCTGGTGATCTACGTGACCGCCGACATGGACCACCCCTACGAGGGCGCGATCTCGGTCGGGTCGGGCGCCTACGAACGGGTGCTCGAGCAGATCATCGACAATCCCGACCAGTAGCGGGCGGCAATCACGAGATGGCGAGGCCCGCCCGCAGCGCCCGCATGATGCGCAAGGGAAAGCCCTCGGGCGAGCCGAGGGCCGAAGGAGAACGGCGGGATGAACCGCCCGGCCGCGAGATCGGGATGGAACACGGGCATGGGCGTCCTCTCTCACGGCGCGGCGGGGTGCCGGGGGTGCACCGATGCTAGCCCGAGGTCACGCCGTGATCGAACCCACGAAGGCCCACGCCTCCTCGGCGAGCTCGCGCCAGCGGTCGGCGCCGGCGTCGAACGGCACGGCCGCCCACTCCCGCATCGGACTGCCGCGCATGATCATGTGGTCGAGCGCCAGTTCGTGGATGCGCTCGGACGGCAGCTTCACGACGAGGCGCCCGTCGCTCGCCACGAACGCGAACAGCTTGCCGCGGACCGAGTAGCCCTCGGAGCCGAACATGCGGCCGACGCCCACGTCGGGCCGCGCGACGAGGTCGCCCGCCGCCTCGGCCAGCTGCTCGCGCCCGCGCGTGCGCTCATCCATGCCTCGACGATACGGCGCCCCGCCGACACGCGCCCGCCCCCGGCATCCGCTCGCCCCGCCGCGCGCTCGCTCCGCCGCGTGCTGGCCTTGAGGCTCGAGATGACGCGAATCGACCCTTTCGGCGCCCGCGAAGGTCGATTTGGGTCATCTCGGCGAGCTCGCACGCGGCCGTCGAGCCGCGGCATCCGCTTGCACCGCGGCATCCGCTCAACCCGTGGCATCCGCTCAGCTCAGTGGTAGCGGCCGCTGTAGGCGTTGATCGCGGGCTGGCCGCCGAGGTGCGCGTAGAGCACGTTCGCGTCGCGAGGGATCTCGCCGCTCGTCACGAGGTCGATGAGCCCCGCCATCGACTTGCCCTCGTAGACCGGGTCGAGGATGACGCCCTCGAGGCGGCCGGTGAGCCGCATCGCCTCGTCGGTGGACTCCACGGGCACCCCGTAGAGGTCGCCCGCCCACCCCTCGAGCACGGTGATCTCGTCGTCGCGCAGCTCGCGTCCGACCTCGATGAGCGCGGCGGTGCTGCGGGCGATGCGGGCGACCTGGTCGCGGGTCTCGTCGATCTTCGCCGAGGCGTCGATGCCGATGACGCGCCGCTGCGGTCCGCCGAAGTTGTGCTCCAGGTCGGCGAACCCGGCGATCATGCCGGCGTGCGTCGATCCGGTGACCGAGCACACCACGATCGTGTCGAAGAACACGCCGAGTTCGCGCTCCTGCGCGGCCACCTCGTGCGCCCAGTTCGCGAAGCCGAGCCCGCCGAGCCGGTGATCGGATGCCCCGGCCGGAATCGCGTACGGCGTGCCGCCGCGCTCCTCGACGTCGGCGATCGCCTGGCGCCACGAGTCCTTGAAGCCGATGCCGAACCCGGCGGGGGAGAGTCGCACGTCGGCGCCCATGAGCCGCGACAGCAGGATGTTGCCGACCCGATCGTTCACGGCATCGGGCCAGTCGACCCAGTGCTCCTGCACGAGCACCGCCCGCAGGCCGAGGTGCGCGGCGACCGCGGCGACCTGCCGGGTGTGGTTCGACTGCACGCCGCCGATCGACACGAGGGTGTCGGCGCCCTTCGCGAGCGCGTCGGGCACCAGGTACTCGAGCTTGCGGGTCTTGTTGCCGCCGAAGGCGAGGCCGCTGTTCACGTCCTCGCGCTTCATCCAGATGCGCGCGCCGCCGAGGTGGTCGCTCAGGCGGTTCACCGGATGCACCGGGCTCGGCCCGAAGGTCAGCGGGTGGCGTGGGAAGTCGGCGAGTGCCATGGTGCTCCTCTGGTGGGGGTGGTCTGAGACGGGCGACGGATGCCGCTACGCGCGCGTCGTGGCGATGACGGACGGCTCGTCGTCGTCGAGGTGCAGGAGCCGGCCGAGGGTCGACCAGTTCTCGCGGGCGGCGGCACCGGCCTCGTCGGCTCGGCCGTCGGCGCAGAGCTCGATGATGCGGGCGTGGTCGGCGACGGAGCCGCGCCCGGCGAGCGAGCCGAACCGTGCACGCTCGAGCCGTCGCAGGAGCGGCGTGACCTGTTCGAGCAGGCCCGGCAGCAGCGGATTCGCGCCGGCGCGCACGGCGACGCCGTGGAAGTCGTCGTCGGCGGAGATCGCGGCCTCCACGTCGTCGGCATCGAGCGCCGCGGCGAAGCGGTCGTTCGCGCTGCGCATCGCCTCGAGGTCGGCGTCGATGAGCTGCGGCACCGCGTCGCGCACCGCGAGCTCGTGCAGGGCGGCCGCGATGCGCTGCGCCGCGAGCGCCGCGCGGGTGTCGAGCGGAGCGACGACGGTCTGCTTGGCCCGGCGGGTCTGCACGAGCCCGGCGATCTCGAGCCGCGCGATCGCCTCGCGGATCGGCGTGCGGCTCACGCCGAGCCACTGCTCGAGCTCGGGGTCGCGCAGGCGCTCGCCGGGGGCGAGCTCGCCGCTCACGATCGCGTCGCGCAGCTCGCGGTAGGCGTAGTCGCGCAGCGAGCTCGGGCGCGCGACGGCGCGTGGGGCGGTCAGTGGCATGCAATATATTGCAGCGGATGCCGCGGCGCATGTCAAGGCCGCCGCCACGAGCGGTTACGCGAGCGGTCGCGCGCCGGGTCCGCGTACGACGGCGACGCCCGCGGGGTCGCGCTCCACGCCGTCGGCGTCGACGAACGCGAGGCGCAGCGGAGCGCCCGAGTCGCGGTCGGTGTAGAGGGCGGCGGGCCCGAAGCCGCTCGGGCGGTGCTCGTCGCCCCAGGCGCTCATGGCGGCGAGGACCGGCAGGAGGGCCCGCCCGGCATCCGTCAGCACGTATTCCTCGCGCTCGCGCTCGCCCTCGTCGCGGTAGGGCCGACGCTCGAGGATGCCCCCCTCGACGAGCCGCCCGAGGCGGTCGGTGAGCACGTCGGGCGCGATGCCCAGGCGGGAGCGGAACTCGGCGAATCGGGTGCGGCCCCACATCGCCTCGCGCACGATGAGCAGCGACCACTTCTGGCCGAGCACCTCGAGGCTGCGGGCGATCGAGCAGCGCTCGACGGCAGCGCGGGGGTCGTCGCCGCGGAGGGCGGCCGTCGCGACATCCGCCGGCTCGCCGACGGCGGTGGCCGTGGCATCCGCTTCACGTTCCATGCCTCCAGCATACCAACTGACTAGGAAATGCGGATCCAGCATGCTAACTTGGTGAATCCAACTCAGGCAATCGGGAGGCGGCACGCATGGCTCTATCGGATCGCGCAGGATTCTGGACCGCGGCATCCGTCGCCGGACTCGCGCTCTGGGCGAGCGCCGCGCCCACGGTCGTGTACCCGCTCTACGCGGCGGAGTGGCAGCTGCCGCCGTCGGTGACGACCGCGATCTTCGCGATCTACCCGCTCGTGCTCGTGCCGGTGCTCATCGTGTTCGGCAACCTGTCCGACGTCATCGGCCGCCGGGCGGTCATCCTCATGGGGCTCGCCGCGCTCACCGCCGGATCGGTCGCCTTCGGGCTCGCTCCCGACCTCGCCTGGGTCTTCGTCGGACGCGCCCTCATGGGCGTGGGCGTCGGACTCTCGCTGAGCCCCGCCACCGCTGCCATGGTCGAGTTCGGCGGCCGCGACGGCGCCCGCCGTGCGAGTTCGGCGACGACGGCGGCCACCGCCGGTGGGCTCGCCTTCGCGACGATCGTCGGCGGAGCCCTCGTGCAGTACGCGCCGGCCCCGCTGCACCTGAGCTTCTGGGTGCTCACCGCGGTCACGGTGCTGGTCGGCGCGTTCGTGTTCGCCCTGCCGCGGCATACCCGCGACGAGGCATCCGGCACGTGGCGACCGCGACGGCCCCGGATGCCGCGTGAGGAGCGTGGAGCGTTCACGGCCGGCACGCTCGGCATCTCGGCGGCCTACGCGATGGGCGCCATCTTCCTCGCGCTCGGCGCGCAGATCGCCCGCGACCTCGTGCGCAGCGACGACGCGTTCGTCAACGGCGCCATCATCTCCATCTCGGCGGTGACGATCGGCGTGGTGGCGGTGCTCGCCCGGCCGCTGCGCCCGCGCGTCGCCGTCACGCTCGGTCCGCTGCTCGCGCTCGTGGGGCTCGGCCTCCTCATCGTGGCGGGGCTCGACCACTCGCTCGCGGCGTTCATCGCCTCATCGCTCGTGGCAGGCGCCGGCTACAGCCTCATGTTCTCTGGCGGGCTCGGCCTCGTCACCGGCAGCGCCCCCGTCCACCATCGCGCGGCCGTGATCTCGGCGGCCTACGTCGTGGGCTACCTCGTGCAGGCGGTCGCGGCGCTCGGGCTCGGCGTGCTCGCCACGACCGCGGGCCTGCAGGTCGCGCTCGAGATCGGGGCGCCGGTCATCCTCCTGCTCGGCGTCGCAGCGCTCGTGGTGGCGAACGCCGGGCGGAGGCGTGGTGCCCTGGTCGCATCCGCGTAACTCTTGGTCATCGCCCGGGTCGCGGATGTCGGCGCCCGGGCGTACCGTGTGCGGCATCCGAGACTGGGAGGACACCATGGCGAACCTCGTCGTGCACTTCGAGATCCACGCGTCCGAGCCCCAGCGGCTCATCGACTTCTACTCCGAGCTGCTCGGCTGGGAATTCACGCAGTTCGGCGACATCCCGTACTGGTCGATCGTGACCGGCGAGGGCGCCATCGGGAACACCGCCGGAGAACCCGGCCTCGGCATCAACGGCGGCCTGACCCAGCGCATGGGCCCGAAGCCCGAAGCCGGAGCACCGGTCAACGGCTGCAACATCGTGATCGGCGTCGACGACGTCGACGCCCTGATGCGCCGCGGCCTCGAACTCGGCGGCACGGAGGCCCTGCCCGCCGACGACATGCAGGGCGTCGGCCGGGTCGGCTACCTGCTCGACCCCGACGGCAACGTCTTCGGGCTGATCTCCCCGGTGATGTCCGACGGCTCCCGCGCGATGTGAGCTGCCGAGGTCCGGCACGTCGCGGCGACCGGTCGCTGCGTCGATGTCGGATGCCGGTGCCAGACTGGCCCCGTGCTGCTCGACGAGCTCGTGACCACGGCCGACGCCGTCACATCGACGCGCTCGCGCCTGGCCAAGGTCGACGCGCTGGCCGATCTCCTCCGTCGGCTCGAGCCCGACGAGATCGCGCCCGCGGTCGGGTTCCTCGTGGGCAAGCCGCGACAGGGCCGTGTCGGCGTCGGATGGCGCGGCGTCGCCGCCGCGATGGGCGAGCCCGCCGCCGAGCCCAGCCTCACCGTCGCCGAGGTCGACGAGCTGCTCGACCGGCTGGCCGTCACGGGCGGAGCCGGGTCGACCGCCGAGCGCGCGCGGGCGCTGCGCGAGCTCACCGCCCGTGCGACCGAGCGGGAGCAGGGCTTCCTCAGCCGGGTGCTGCTCGGCGACATGCGCACGGGCGCCCTCGAGGGTGTGCTCACCGACGCGGTCGCGCGGGCCGCCGATCGCCCCGGCGACGTGGTGCGCCGCGCGGCCATGCTCTCGGGCGACCTCGGCGAGACGGCGCGCACCGCGCTCACCGAGCCGCCCGAGGTGCTCGATGCGGTGGGGCTCGTCGTGGGTCGTCCGGTGCTGCCGATGCTGGCCGCGACCGCCGCCACGGCGTCGGCGGCGCTCGAGACCACGGGCGAGGCATCCGTCGAATACAAGCTCGACGGCGCGCGCATCCAGGTGCACCGCTCGGGCGACGAGGTGCGGGTGTTCACCCGCAACCTCGCCGACATCACCCACCGGCTGCCCGAGGTCGTCGAGGTGGTCCGTGGCATGCCGGTGCGCGACGTCATCCTCGACGGTGAGACGCTCGCCCTCGATGAAGACGGCGGTCCGCGGCCGTTCCAGGACACGATGTCGCGGTTCGGCGCCGAGACCGCCCGCGAGACGCTGCTGCATCCCTGGTTCTTCGACGTGCTGCACGTCGACGGCCGAGACCTGCTCGACGAGCCGCTCGCGACGCGGATGGGCGAGCTCGAGCGCATCGCCGGCGAGCACCGCATCCCCGGCGAGGTCACGACCGACCCCGAGGTCGCCGAGCGCATCTCCCGCGACGCGCTCGCCGCCGGGCAGGAGGGCGTGGTCGTCAAGGCCATCGACTCGCCGTATGCCGCCGGTCGCCGTGGCTCGAGCTGGATCAAGGTCAAGCCCGTGCACACCTACGACCTCGTGGTGCTCGCCTGCGAGTGGGGTTCGGGCCGGCGCGAGGGATGGCTCTCGAACCTGCACCTCGGGGCGCTCGACCCCGTCGGCGAGTTCGGGGAACCCGGCGAGTTCGTGATGGTCGGCAAGACGTTCAAGGGCCTCACCGACGAGCTGCTGCGCTGGCAGACCGAGACCTTCCAGCAGATCGAGGTACGCCGCACCGCCAACACCGTGTGGGTCGCGCCGAGCATCGTGGTCGAGATCGCGATCGACGGCGTGCAGCGTTCGACCCGGTATCCCGGCGGCATCGCGCTGCGGTTCGCGCGGGTCAAGCGCTACCGCGACGACAAGCGGCCCGAAGACGCCGACACGATCCAGACGCTGCGGGGGCTGTTGCGCGGCTGACCGTCTTCGGTGACGAAGGACCGGCGAGTGCGCGGCGGTGCCTCAGTGACGCACCTCGAGTCCCAGCCACGCCGCCAGGGCGTCGACCTCGTCGTCGACGGCGCGTCGAACCTCGGACGTGAACGGCTCGTCCTCGTGGATCGCGTTCACGATGAGCACGCCGCCCTTGCGGTCGGCCGTCGCGTCGAGCTTGCCGACGAGGCGATCACCGTGCAGGATCGGCAGCGCGAAGTACCCCCAGCGGCGCTTGGCGGCCGGCTTGTACATCTCGAGGGCGTAGTCGAAGTCGAACAGCTCGAGGGCGCGGGTGCGGTTGTGCACGAGCCGGTCGAATGGCGAGAGCAGGGCCGTTCGTCCCTCGAACGGTTGCCCCAGCAACGCGCGGTCGACGCGCCACTCGCCGTCGACCCCCTCGACCACGGCCGGTTCGCCGGCGGCGCCGACATCCGCCGGCTCCATCGGCACCACCGGCGACTTCGCGCGTGCGATGCCGAGTGAGCGCAGGCGGCGCTCGTCGCGGAGCCGTTGTGCCTCGTCGGCGGTCACGGCGCCGAGGTCGGCCGGAAGCGCGCGCTCGCCGAGATCCCAGATCCGATCGCGCTTGCGGCGCCCGACGATCGCGATCTCGCCGCGGGCGGCCAGGAATTCGAGCATCTGGGTGACATTGCGGTTGCCGGTCCAGCCTGACGAGGTCCACGGCACCACGCTCGTGTCGGGGATCTCCCGCGAGGTCAGCGGTCCTTCGTCGCGCAGCCGGGCGAGCACGTCTCGACGGAACGACTCGTTGGCGTCGAGCCATTCACGCCACCGCGGATAGTCGGGCGACCGTTCCATGTCGGCGCGGAAGAGGGCGAGGTCCTCCATCGGCCTGATCAGCGCGTTGAACTCGATGAGGGTGCGGTCGTCCTCGAGTGCGCGCACGAGGTCGGCGGGCGCGTATGCGGCGTCCAGCCGGCTCCAGGCCACCAGGTCGGCGTTCGGCGCGATCACGGCAGTCGGGTCGACCTGGAGGAACGTCAGGTGCCGCACGGTCTCGACCAGGTCGGTGGGGCGGTCGGCGCCGAGCAGCTGGGCGCGTACGGCGATGCGTCGCGCTTGCGTGCGATCGAGACGGTGCGGCTCCACGGGTCCACGCTATCCACGGCCCCCGACGTTCGTCACCCCGGCTCCGAACGGCTGTCACATCCCGACGGGGCATCCGGTCGTGTTGGATGTGAGCAGCGAACGTCGCAGCCCGACCACCACCCAGGAGGAGACCGCACGATGAAGATCGCCGTCGCAGGAGGAACCGGTACCGTCGGCCGTCACGTCGTCGACGTCGTGCGCGAGCGCGGCGACGAGCCGGTCGTGCTGGCCCGCTCCACGGGCGTCGACCTCGTCACTGGAGCGGGACTGTCCGGCGCGCTCGACGGTGTCGACACGGTGATCGACGTCGCGTCGGTGCAGACGCTGTCGGATGCCGCGTCCCGCGACTTCTTCGGCGCGGTCACCCGCACCCTGCTCGCCGCCGAGGTCGCGGCGGGCGTGCGCCACCACGTGGCACTCTCGATCGTGGGCGTCGACGACGCCCCACACGGGTACTACGCCGGGAAGGTGCTGCAGGAACAGCTCGTCGAGGCCGCGCCGGTGCCGTGGACGATCCTGCGGGCCACGCAGTTCCACGAGTTCGCGGGGCAGATCTTCGACACCGCGAAGGTCGGTCCGCTCGTCCTCGTTCCGAGGATGCGGTCGCAGCCGGTGGCGGCCAGGGAGGTGGCCGAGCGGCTGGTGGCGCTCGCGGTCGGTGAGCCGGCGGGACGGGCGAACGACCTCGCAGGTCCCCGCGAGGAGCGGATGGCCGACCTGACGCGGCGCTGGGCGGCCGCGACCGGACGGCGCGGGCGGGTGCTGGAGCTGCCGCTCCCCGGGGCGTACGGTCGCGCCCTGCGCAACGGCACCCTGCTCGCCCGGCCCGGCTCGGACCTCGGCCTGCAGGCGTTCGACGAGTGGCTCGCCGCGCAGGCAGCGGCGCGGCATCCGCTCGACTCCTGAACCCGCCGCGCCGGGGCTGCCGCCGCTTCGCCCGCGAGAGTCCGGGCGGCCGATCGAGTCGATGCCGAACCCGCGGTTCGCGCCGGGAGAACGCGGGTTCGGCATCTCCTCGTCGAGTCGGCCCCGATCCTCTTCCGCATGTTGACGTCAACATGTATCGTCGTCCCTGAGTGTGTTGACGTCAACACGCTCGGTACCCACACGATCTCTCAACGGCGAAAGAGGACGACGTCAATGACGATGCACGGGAGACGGCCGGATCCGGCCGCGGCACGGCACACGCGGGCCAAGCGGCTCACCGCGATGATCACGGGTGGAGCGCTGCTCGGCGGCGCCCTCCTGGCGGCGCCCCTCGGCGCGGCGTCGCCCGCAGCGGCGGCGGACGGCACCACCATCACCCCGAATCCCGCCTACCAGGGCGAGTCGTTCGAGGGGTGGGGCACGAGCCTGGTCTGGTTCGCGAACGCGACCGGCGGCTACCCGGCCGAGCTGCGGGAGCAGCTCTACCAGGCCGTGTTCGGCGAGGACGGCCTCGACCTCAACATCGCGCGCTACAACATCGGCGGGGGGAACGCGTCGGACGTGCAGGACTACCTGCGCCCGGGCGGTGCGGTCGACGGCTGGTGGGCCGCCGACCCCGACGGCTCAGCGGGCACCTACGACGGCACCACCACGAGGTTCGCCGACCGCAACGCACTGCTCTCCAGGTGGGACGCCGACGACCCCGCATCGTACGACTGGGACGCCGACGCGACCCAGCGCTGGTGGGTCGAGCGTCTCGCCGCAGACGACCAGATCACCCACTGGGAGACGTTCGCCAATTCGGCGCCCTACTTCATGACCGAGAGCGGCTACGTGTCGGGCGGCTTCAACGCCACGTCCGAGCAGCTGAAGCCCGCCGCCGAGGCCCAGTTCGCGAGCTACCTCGTGAACGTCACCGAGCACCTCGAGGACGAGTACGGCATCGAGGTCGACACGATCGACCCGTTCAACGAGCCGAACACGAACTACTGGGGCACGACGCTCAGCAACGGCAAGCCCGTCGGCGGACGGCAGGAGGGCATGCACATGGGGCCGGCCCGTCAGGTCTCGCTCATCGACGACGTGCGCGCCGAGCTCGACGATCCGGTCACCTCGACCAACGCCGGCCTCGCGGCCATGGACGAGACCAACCCCGGCATCTTCGCGACGAACTGGGCCGGCTACCCGGCCGCGACGCGCGCCAAGGTCGACCGCATGAACGTGCACACCTACGGCACCTCGGGCCGGCTCGTCGTGCGCGACCTCGCCAAGCAGGCCGACACCGACCTGTGGATGAGTGAGATCGAGGGCAACTGGGTGAGCGGCTTCAACCCGGTGAACATCGAGAACGGCCTCGGCATCGCCGGCCGCATCCACGACGACCTCCGTGAGCTCGAGCCGAACGCGTGGGTGCTCTGGCAGCCCGTCGAGGACCTCTACAACATGCAGCCGCAGGGCGAGAACCTCAACTGGGGCTCGATCTTCATCGACCTGGACTGCACGCCCTACCAGGAGGCCGGCGGCACCGTGTGGAAGTCCGCGCGCCGGGTCGCCGACGCGGGCGGCGATTCCAGCAAGGCGCCCGAGTGCGGCGTGCAGGTGAACTCGAAGTTCAACACCATCCGCAATTTCACGAAGTACCTCCACGAGGGCGACCACCTCATGGCGGTCGACGACGCCTCGAGCACGGCGGCCGTGCGGGGCGACGGCACTGGGGCGACCATCGTGCACACGAACACCGCGGCATCCGAGCGCGTGGTCACGCTCGACCTGTCGAACTTCGGCGACCTCGCCGAGGGTGCCACGGTCACGCCAGTGGTCACCACGCAGGCGGCGTCGGCGGATGCCCCGACGGCCAACGCGCTCGTCGAGGGCGCGCCGGTCGCGATCGACCGCGTCGCGAAGACCGCGACGCTCACGGTGCCCGCGAAGTCGGTCACCACGTTCGTGATCGACGGCGTCTCGGGGGTCGCGGCGGGTGCCCCGGCGCTCCGTGACGGCCACCGCTACCAGTTCGTCGGCACCCAGAGCGGCAAGGCGCTGACGGCCGGCGCGACGGGCGCGGCCACCACGATCCGAAACCTGGCGACGGATGCCTCGGCGGCAGCGCCGCAGGCGTGGACCGTGCACGAGGTGCCGGCGGGCGACCGCGAGGCGACGCGACGCGTGGTGCTCGAGGCATCCGACGGTCGCGTGCTCGGCGCGACGAGCTCGGGCACCGACCTGCGGACGGCCTCGCTCGACGCTGCCGCTGCCACGGCCGCCACGCGCTGGATCGTGAACACCACCGACGGGCGCGCGTACACGCTCGTGAACGAGGCGCTCGGCCTCTCGCTCGACGTGAACGGGCAGTCGACGACGAGCGGCGCGACCGTGGGCGTCTACGGATCGAACGGCGGTGCGAACCAGTCGTGGGATCCGCGCGACCTCGCCCCGCTCGACGGGCAGACGGTCGCCGCGCGCACCCAGGCGGGCGTCGCCCCGGTGCTCCCCGAGACGATCGTGCCGCGCTACGCCTGGGGCGCGGGCGTGCCCGTCGCCGTCACGTGGCAGCTGCCCGACGAGGGCGGGTGGGCCGAGACCGGCCGCGTCGAGGTGCCCGGCACCGCGACCGACGTGTTCGGGCAGGCCGTCGCGGTGACCGCGCTCGTCGACGTGGGCGGGCTCACCGCCGCCGATCCCGTCTCGATCACGGTGGCCGCGGGCTCGTCGCTCGCCGGCGTGCAGGCCGCCGCGCCATCCGTGGTTCCGGCCCGGGTCGGGGCGTCGGAGAATGCGTTCGACGTGCCCGTGACCTGGGACTGGACCGGCGTCACGGATGCCGCGTTCGACGAGGTCGGGGTCGTGCGGGTGCCCGGCGCGGCATCCGCCGACGGGGCCTCGCTGAGCGCGCAACTGGCCGTGCTCGTGACCGAGGGCACGCTGCGCAACTTCAACCCGGATGCCGGCACCACTGCGTCAGCGAGCTCGACCGAATCGGGCTACCCGGCCGACCGCACGCGCAACGGCGTCGAGGGCGACAAGGGTTGGTCGAACTGGGTGTCGACGAACAAGCCGGCGCAGTCCACGCTGACGTACCTGTACGCGGCGCCGCACCAGGTGCAGCGGGTCTCGGTGCAGTTCTACCGCGACGGCACCACGAGCTGGGCCCAGACGATGCAGGTGCAGGTGCGCGGCGCCGATGGCACCTGGGTGGCCGCACCCGGTTGGGAGACCGCGAAGCCCGTGGCATCCCCCGCCGATGGCAGCGCGCCGACGGTCGTGGCGTCGTTCGCGCCGGTCACCGCGACCGGTGTGCGGGTCGTCATGAACGCCTACCCGAACACGCACCTCATCGTGTCGGAGGTCAAGGTGTTCGAGTCCGTGGCCGCGCCGGCGGCGGTGGCCGACCTCGCGGTGCTGCGCCTCGACGGCGGCACGATCGACGGGTTCGACGCGGCGCGCCTCGACTACGAGGTCGACGTCGACGGCGGACGACTGCCCGCGGTCGACGGCATCGCGGTCGACTCGGCCGCGGTCGTGCGGGTCACGCAGCCCTCGACGGCGAACGGCGGCGTCGCCACGATCGTCGTGACGTCGGCCGACGGCAGCGCGACTCGCAGGTACTCGGTGACCATCCGCAGGCATGCGGTGATCGACGGGTTCGGGCTCGCCGACCGGCCGCGGGTGGGCACCCCGTCCGCGACCGTGGGCTCGTTCGATCCCGCCGACGGCGAGATCGCGTGGCAGTGGCTGCGCAACGGCGAGCCCATCCAGGGCGCGACGGATGCCACGTACACGCCGGTCACGAGCGACGCGGGCAAGCTGCTGAGCGTCCGCGTGACGGTGTCTGCCGACGGCGTCGAGGCGGCGACCGCTGAGAGCGACGCGCAGCGGATCCTGGCCGCCAACTCGCGCAAGCCCTGATGCCGTGAGCTGCCGATGACCTGATTCAGGATGCCGCGAGGGCGGCCGTCGCAACGCGCGGCGGCCGCCCTTCGGCGTGGGGCGCCGTGCGGCATCCGCCACAGCCGAAAACGCATGAGAATCCGCGGATCGACCTCTGGGAACAGGGCATCCGGTGGATGCTCATGCATTTCGTCGGGGGCGAGGCGCGCAGTGGGCCGGAGGGGTGGTGCGACGCGGGTCAGGCGCGCGGCGGCGCGGTGCTCTCGCGCACGATGAGCTCGGTGGCCACGAGCGTGCTGCCCTCGCGCTCGCCCGACTCGACCTCGCTGAGGAGCGCCTCGACCGAGCGACGCCCGACCTCGCCGAAGAACTGTCGCACGGTGGTGAGCGGCGGCCAGAAGCTGCGCGACTCCTCCATGTCGTCGAAGCCGACGACGCTGACCTCGGCGGGCACGGCGCGGCCGGACTCGTGCATGGCGCGCAGCACGCCGAGCGCCATCTGGTCGTTCGCCGTGAAGATCGCCGTGACCTCGGGGTCCTTCGCGAGCTCGAGCCCGATCGCGTGGCCCGACTCGCTCGACCAGTCGCCGACGAGCGCGGGGGGCACCTCGGCGCCATGGGCGCGCAGGGTCTGCTCCCATGCCTCGCGGCGGTGCGTCGCCGAGTAGGAGCGCTCGGGGCCGGCGACGTGCCACACCGTGCGGTGGCCGAGGCCGAGGAGGTGCTCGGTGGCGAGGCGGGCGCCGTGCGCCTGGTCGGTGTCGACCATGGGGTAGCGGTCGCCCGCGGTGGAGTCGACGACGACCACGGGGAGGCCCGCGGGCAGCTCGACGTCGTTCTCGTCGAGCAGGTGCGCCTCGACGATGATGATGACCCCGTCGACGGCCTCCTCGCTGAGGCGGTCGAACGCGCCCGCGACCTCGCCCTGCGTCGGGTGCGGCACGGGGATGAGCGTGATCGAGTAGCCGGCGTCGGCCGCGGCGACCGCGATCGCGTCGAGGGTGCGCATGTTGCCGAAGCTCGAGAGCGTGAACATGATCACGCCGATGGAGTGGAAGCGCCCACTACGCAGGGCTCGGGCGGCGCTATTGGGGCGGTAACCGAGCTTGCGCATCGCCGTCAGCACGCGCTCACGGGTGTCGGCGTCGACGTTGGTGCGGCCGTTGGACACGCGTGACACGGTCTGCCCCGACACGTTCGCCTCACGCGCGACATCCGCCATCGACGGCCCGCGCCGGCGGAGCGGCAGCGCCTCACTCTGGGTGGTGGTGGTCATCGCCGGCTCCCTCGAACACTTCGTGCGTCACGCACAGACTTGCACAGACTGGCGCATGTTCACGTCAACATGCTACGGTAACCGCACTGCATGTTGACGTGAACATGTGAGCGATTGGAAATCCGAATGACAACGACGTCCCCTCCCGCGCCGGCCGCGGTGGTCACTGCGCCGCCGCCCCGCCGCATCCGAGTCCGCGGACGCAGCGAGTGGAAGGGCCTCGCCTTCGTGGCGCCCTTCCTCGTGGTGTTCCTGCTGGTGTTCATCGCGCCGGTCGCCTACTCGGTCTACCTCAGCCTCTTCCGCGAGCAGCTCATCGGCGGCAACGCGTTCGTGGGCGCCGAGAACTACCTCGAGCTCTTCGCCGACCCGCAGTTCTGGGAGGGCTTCGGCCGCGTCACCCTCTTCCTGCTCATCCAGGTGCCGATCATGCTCGGCCTCGCGCTCGTCGCGGCGCTCGCCATCGACAGCGCCCGCCTGCACGCCTCGGGCTTCTTCCGCATCGTGATCTTCCTGCCCTACGCCGTGCCCGCGGTCGTGGCCGTGCTCATGTGGGGCTTCATCTACGGAGACAACTTCGGCCTCGCCGCGAACATCAACGACTGGCTCGGCAGCGAGGTCATCACGCCGTTCGCCCGCAACTGGATCCTCGTCTCGATCGGCAACATCGTGACCTGGGAGTTCGTCGGCTACAACATGCTGATCTTCTACTCGGCGCTCCGCGTCATCCCCACCGACCTCTACGAGGCGGCCGAGCTCGACGGCGCCGGCTCGATGCGCGTCGTCACCGGCATCAAGCTGCCCGCCCTGCGCGGCGCGATCGTCATCGCGACGATCTTCTCGATCATCGGCAGCTTCCAGCTCTTCAACGAGCCGAACATCCTTCGCACGCTCGCGCCGAACATCATCACCACGTACTTCACGCCGAACATGTACGCCTACAACCTGTCGTTCGCCGGTCAGCAGTACAACGCCTCGGCCACGGTCGCCATCGTCATGGGCGTGATCACCGCGGTGATCGCCTACGTCGTGCAGCTCCGCGGCTCCCGGAAGGAAGAACGATGAGCGCCACCATCGCCCCCGAGGTGCGAGCCGCAGACCACAAGCGAGCGGATGCGGCATCCGCCCGCCGTGGCACGCGAGGCCCGCGCCGCCGCAACTCGCCGCTGCGTCCGCGCAAGTCGGTGGCGTTCACGCTGCTGATGGGCATCTTCGTGCTGTACAGCCTCGTGCCGCTCGCGTGGCTCGTGATCAACGCCACGAAGACGCAGAGCGGGCTCTTCTCGAGCTTCGGGCTCTGGTTCGACGACGACTTCGTGCTCTTCCAGAACATCTGGGAGACGCTGACCTACCGCGACGGGATCTTCCTGCGCTGGTTCGGCAACACGCTGCTCTACGTCGTGGTCGGCGCCGGCGGCGCGACCCTCCTCGCCACGCTCGCGGGGTATGGGCTCGCGAAGTTCCGGTTCCGAGGCCGCCGCGCGATCTTCGCCGTCGTGCTCGGCGCGATCGCGGTGCCCGGCACGGCGCTCGCGGTGCCGACGTTCCTCATGTTCAGCCAGCTCGGCCTCACGAACACGCCCTGGGCGATCATCATCCCGTCGCTGATCAGCCCGTTCGGCCTCTACCTGATCTGGGTCTACGCGGTCGACTCCGTGCCGACCGAGATCCTCGAGGCGGCGCGCATGGACGGCGCGGGGGAGTTCCGCACGTTCTTCACGATCTCGGGCCGGCTGCTCGCGCCCGGCATCGTCACCGTGCTGCTGTTCACCGTCGTGGCCACCTGGAACAACTACTTCCTGCCGCTGATCATGCTGAGCGACCCCACCTGGTATCCGCTCACGGTCGGCCTGAACCAGTGGAACGCCCAGGCCACCGGCGTCGCCGCGCAGCCGATCTACAACCTCGTCATCACGGGCTCGCTCCTCACCATCCTCCCCATCGTCATCGCGTTCCTCGGCCTGCAGCGGTTCTGGCAGTCGGGGCTCAGCGCCGGCAGCGTCAAGCAGTGACCGAGCGGCACTGCCTGTCCATTCCGCACCCCACCGCTCACCCGGAGCGTCCTGCCCCGGATCACAGATGGCACAACGAAGTGAAGGGAAACATCACATGACCATCGCCCGCACCGCCTTCCGGCGGACCCTGGCGGTCGCCGCGACCGCCGCCCTCGCGGTCGGCGCGCTCGCCGCGTGCTCGACCGGAGGCGACACCACCTCCGGCGGCGGCTCGGCGTCCGACCTGGACGCCGCGCTCGAGGCCGGCGGCAAGCTCACCTACTGGAGCTGGACCCCGAGCGCCGAGGCGCAGGTGGCCGCGTTCGAGAAGGCGTACCCGAACGTCGACGTCGAGCTCGTGAACGCCGGCACCAACACCGAGGAGTACACGAAGCTGCAGAACGCGATCAAGGCCGGCTCCGGCGCGCCCGACGTCGTGCAGATCGAGTACTACGCCATGCCGCAGTTCGCCCTCGCCGACTCCCTCGTCGACCTCAGCGAGTACGGCCTCGACGAGCTCGAGGACCAGTACAGCGCGTCGACCTGGGGCAGCGTGAACGTCGACGGCAAGCTCGTCGGCCTCCCGCAGGACTCGGGCCCCATGGCGCTCTTCTACAACAAGTCGGTCTTCGACCAGTACGGCATCGCCGTGCCGACCACCTGGGACGAGTACGTCGACGCCGCGCGCCAGCTGCACACCGCCGACCCGACGAAGTACATCACGTCCGATACCGGCGACGCGGGCTTCACGACGAGCATGATCTGGCAGGCCGGCGGCCGTCCCTTCGCCATCGACGGCACCGACGTGACCGTGAACTTCCAGGACGAGGGCACCGAGCAGTGGACGGGCGTCTGGAACCAGCTCATCCAGGAGGACCTCGTCGCAACGACCCCCGGGTGGAGCGACGAGTGGTTCAAGGGCCTCGCCGACGGCTCGATCGCGACGCTCCCCATCGGCGCGTGGATGCCCGGCGTGCTCGAGTCGAGCGTCGCGGATGCCTTGGGCGACTGGCGCGTCGCGCCGATGCCGACCTATGACGGCACCCCGGTGACCTCGGAGAACGGCGGCGGCGGCCAGTCGGTCGTGAAGCAGTCGAAGAACCCGGCGCTCGCCGCGGCGTTCCTCCGCTGGCTGAACAGCGACCCGGCGTCCATCGACGTGTTCCTCGAGAGCGGCGGCTTCCCGTCGACGACGGCGAACCTCGACGACCCCGAGTTCGTGAACCAGGAGTCGGAGTACTTCGGCGGCCAGAAGATCAACGAGGTGCTCACGCAGGCCTCGAAGGACGTGGCGCCCGGCTGGTCGTACCTGCCCTACCAGGTGTACGCGAACAGCATCTTCGGCGACACCGTCGGTCAGTCGTATGCGAACAAGACCGACCTCAACGAGGGCCTCGCCGACTGGCAGTCCCAGCTCGTCGACTACGGCAACGAGCAGGGCTTCACGGTCGGCGAGTAGCCGTCGCGACACGGCGGGGCCGGTCGGGCACTCCCGGCCGGCCCCGCCGCTTCCCCCTCTTCCAACGGCGGGTGCCTCGAGCACCGCCCTTCCACCGTCCACGATTCACCAGAACGGATGCCTGTGACCGCCCACTCCCGCTTCGCCATCGGGCCGACCGACTTCGAGCTCGACGGGCAGCCGCACCGCATCCTCGCGGGCGCGTTGCACTACTTCCGCGTGCACCCCGACCTCTGGGCGGATCGCATCCGCAAGGCCCGCCTTATGGGCCTGAACGCCATCGAGACCTACGTCGCGTGGAACGCGCACGAGGCGCACCGCGGTGAGTGGCGGGCCGACGACGGCCTCGACCTCGGCCGGTTCCTCGACCTCGTGGCGGCCGAGGGCATGCACGCGATCGTGCGGCCCGGGCCCTACATCTGCGCCGAGTGGGACAACGGCGGCCTGCCGGCGTGGCTGTTCCGTGACCCCGAGGTCGGCGTGCGCCGGTCGGAGCCGCACTACCTCGCGGCCGTCACCGAGTACCTCCGGCGCGTCTACGAGATCGTGGCGCCGAGGCAGGTCGACGCGGGCGGGCCGGTCATCCTCGTGCAGATCGAGAACGAGTACGGCGCCTACGGCGACGACAAGGACTACCTCGCCGAGCTCGTGCGCGTCACCCGCGCCGCCGGCATCACGGTTCCGCTCACCACGATCGACCAGCCCACCCCGCAGATGCTCGCCGACGGCAGCCTGCCCGGCCTGCATCTCACGGGTTCGTTCGGCTCCCGCGTGCCAGAGCGCCTCGAGACGCTGCGCGAGTTCCAGCCCACGGGCCCGCTCATGTGCATGGAGTTCTGGTGCGGCTGGTTCGACGACTGGGGCTCGCACCACCACGTGACGGATGCCGCGGCATCCGCTGCCGAGCTCGACGCGCTGCTCGCGGCCGGCGGGTCGGTGAACGTCTACATGTTCCACGGCGGCACGAACTTCGGGCTGACGAACGGCGCGAACGACAAGGGACGCTACGCGCCGATCACGACGAGCTACGACTACGACGCCCCGCTCGACGAGAGCGGATACCCCACCGAGAAGTTCTGGGCCTTCCGCGAGGTCATCGCGAAGTACGCACCCGTCCCCGATGAGGTGCCCGGCGCGCGACCCGACGCGCCCGCGCTCGTCGCGCCGCTCGCGGTCGGACCGGCGCTGCTCGAGGTGGCGGCGCGCCTCGGCGACGAGACCCGCCACGAGACGATGCCCTCGTTCGACGAGCTCGGCCACGACCGCGGCATCGCGCTGTTCGCCACGCGCCTCGGCCGCGGCGGACCGGGCGTGCTCACGATCGGCGAGGAGGTCCGCGACCGCGCGTGGGTGCTGCTCAACGGCGTGCCCGTCGGCGTGATGTCGCGCGACGCGCACGAGCGGTCCGTGGTGCTGCCCGAGACCCGCGGCGAACTCGTGATCCTCGTCGAGGACCAGGGGCGCGTCGACTACGGCCCTCGCCTGGGCGAGCACAAGGGCCTCATCGGCGGCGTTGCCCTCGACGGCGAGGAGCTCACCGGATGGTGCGTGCGCCCCGTCGACCTCGACCGCGTGCCCGAGCTCGCGTCGCATGGACGTTCGGTCGGGTTCGCCGCGGGCCCGACGCTGGCGCGGGGCGAGGTCGAGCTCGACGAGCCCGCCGACCTGTTCCTCGACACCCTGCACTGGGGCAAGGGCCTCGTGTGGGTCAACGGGTTCCTGCTCGGGCGCTACTGGCGCCGTGGGCCGCAGCGCACGCTCGTCGTGCCGGCTCCGGTCACTCGGGCTGGGCGCAACGAGGTCGTGCTGCTCGAGTTCGAGGCGATCGCCGACCCGGTGATCCGGCTGCTCGCCGGGGCCGAACTGGGCCACACCGAGATCTGACCTCCGTCAGTCGCGGCGCCACGCCTCGCCCAGTGTGGAGCGGCGCGCGATGAGGTGCGGCTCGAGGGTCACGGTGCGCGGGATCGCGGTCTCGGGCTCGGTGATGCGGTTGATGAGCAGCTGGGCCGCCACCCGCCCCATCTCCTCGCCGGGTTGTGCGATGGTGCTGACCGGGATGGCGCTCTCGGATGCGAAGTGGTTGTCGTCGTACCCGGTGATGGCCAGGTCGGCGGGCACCTCGAATCCCGGCTGCCCGTCGAGCACCTGGATGCAGCCGATGGCCAGCAGGTCGGAAGCGGCGACGATGCCGTCGTAGCGGCCGGCGCCCCCCTCGAGGATCTCGCGGGCGGCCTGGCGCCCGTGCGGGATGTTGAGGCCCCGCGTCTCGAGCGTGTCGAGCGAGACCCCGGAGGCCGCTTCCACGGCCTGGCGGGCACCCGCGCGTCGTTCCGAGACGGCGTCGAGCAGGAACGGGCCGCCCACGAACAGCAACCGCGTGCGGCCGAGCTCCATGAGGTGCCGTGCCGCGAGCTCTCCGCCGCGACGCTCGTCGACGACCACGCCCGAGTGCGAGGCATCCGTCGGCGGCGCATTGACGTAGACGAGGGGAGTGCTCCGCACCGCGGGGAGCCGCGACGGCATCCACGGCGTCGGGGCGATGAGGATGCCGGCCACCCGCGCCTCCTCGAAGAGCGTGAGGTTGCGCTGCTCCCTCGCGGGGTCGACGTCGGTGTTGGCGATGAGCAGGCTCATGTCGTGCTGCCGCAGGATCGACTCGGCACCACGGGCGATATCGACGAAGAACGAGTTGTCGAGGTCGGCGAGCACGAATCCGACGGTCGAGCTGCTTCCGGCCGCGAGCGACCGTGCCGCATCGTTGCGCACGAACCCCAGCTCGGCGATGGAGGCGAGCACGCGTCGCCGCGTGGGCTCGGCGACCTTGTCGGGATTGTTCAGGGTGTTCGAGACCGTGCCGAGCGCCACGCCCGCGTGGCGGGCGACATCGCTCATGCTCGGCTGCGAGTTCAGCCCACGACGTCGTTCAGCGGGAATGGGGCACCTCCGTGTGCGCGCGGCCCTCATGCTCGGCCGTCGGTCGTCGTAATCGTCGCACGAACGCCGTGGTGGCAAGCGGACATGAGATGAAGCGTTTCAAATTCGTTACCGATCGAGGATGACAATTCGCGAGTCTAGCGGTATCTTCCAAGTGAAGCGCTTCAAAAGCGCCCACATTCAAGGAGGAATAGTGACCACAGCATCTCGGCGCCTCCGGCGCCTGGCTCCGCTCGCGGCCGTCGTGGGGGCAGGTGCCCTCGTGCTCACCGGCTGCGGCCCGGCCTCGGGCGGCTCATCCGACAGCGGCAAGTTCACGTACTTCGGCCAGACCGAGAACACGACGATCATCGACACGCTGACGACCCTGTCGGAAGACCAGTGCGCTGCCGAGGAGAAGGCCGCACCCCTGACGGCCGACAAGTCGGCCGGCGCCCAGTTCGACCAGAAGCTCCAGCTCCTGGCTGGCCAGGACGCCCTCTCGAACATGTCGATGGCCGCCGGCACCCCCTCGCTCATGAAGCAGTTCATCGACGCCGACCAGGTGCTGAACCTCTCGGACGAGCTCGACGACCTCGGCCTCACCGACAAGATCCTTCCCGCCGCGGCATCCACCATCGAGGCGCTTCACGGCGAGGACGACATGTACTCGCTGCCGACGGAGTTCAACATCGAGGGCTTCTGGTACAACAAGCAGCTCCTCGCCGACAACGGCATCGAGGCCCCGGCCACCTGGGACGACCTCGTCGCCGCCGCCGAGACGCTCGACGCGGCGGGCGTGCAGCCCTTCGCCGCCGACGGCAAGGACGGCTGGCCCATCACCCGGCTCGTCGGCAACTACATCGCCCGCGACCTCGGACCCGACGCCCTCAAGGCCGTCGCCGACGGCGACGCCAAGCTCACGGACGACGAGTACGTGAAGGCGGCCGACGCCGTGGCCGAGCTCGGCAAGGCCGGGTACTTCGGCGACGCGGTCGGCTCGATCGACTACAACGCGGCCATGAACCAGTTCCTCACCGGCCAGGCCGCGTTCTTCTACATGGGCAGCTGGGCGCTCGCGAACTTCAACGACGAGACGCAGAACACCATCGGCCTCGACAACATCGGTTACGCGCCGTTCCCGGCGGTCGAAGGAGGCAAGGGCTCGATCGACCAGGTCCCCGCGAACGTCGGCGTGCCCGTGATGTTCGCCAAGAAGGGCTTCGGCGAGAACCAGAAGGCGTGGCTCGAGTGCATCGTCTCGAACTACGGCGACACCGTCCTCAACGACAGCGGCGTGGTGTCGGGCTTCACGATCGACAACCCGCCCGCCGACCTGCCCGAGACGACGCAGACGGTGCAGCAGGTCATCGCCGACGCGCCGTCGAGCATCCTCTGGTTCGAGGCCCTCTTCAACTCGAAGGCGACGAGCGTCAGCCAGACCAACGGCGGCGGGCTCGCCAGCGGCAGCCTGAGCGGTGCCGACTTCATGAAGCTCGTCCAGGACGCCAACGACGAGGGCTGACCCTCGCCGGATCCTGACGCGGGGGCGCGGTGATCGCGCCGCGCCCCCGTGCTCCACCCCCGCTGCTCCGGCAGCCGACAGATTGCGTGAACCATGGAACGAGTCCTCGGCGACAAGCGCGCCGTCCTGATCCTCCTCGGACCGGCCCTGCTGCTCTATTCGCTCATCATGCTCGTGCCGATCATCTGGTCGCTCGGCTACACGGTCATGGACGGGAATCCCATCGTGGGGTTCACCTTCAACGGCCTCGACAACTTCGTCAAGTTCTTCAACGATCCGGCCGCGTGGAGCGCGGTGTGGTTCACCATCCGCTTCGCGTTCGTGATGACCGTGCTGCAGGTCGCCGCCGGGTACGGTCTCTCGCTCCTCTACGTCTTCTACCTGAAGAAGGCGTCGTCCACGATCCGCACGATCATCTTCTTCCCGATCGTCCTGCCGACGGTCGCCATCGCGCTGCTCTTCACCCGCCTCTTCGAGGCGGCACCGACGGTCGGGCCGGTGAACTCGTTCCTGAACCTGCTCGGCATCGAGTCCGTCGACTGGTTCGGAACGCCCGACGCCTCGTTCTGGGTCCTGATCCTCATGGGACTGTGGCAGTCGATGGGGTTCTACGGGGTGCTCCTCTACGCCGGAGTCCTCGACATCCCCGAGGAGATGCTCGAGTCGGCACGCCTCGACGGCGCGGGAGGCTGGAAGCTCGTCCGCACGATCGTGCTGCCGCTCTCGCTTCCCGTGCTGCTGTCGTCGCTCATCTTCAGCATCAACGGCACGCTCAAGGTCTTCGACAGCGTCGTCGCCCTGACCAACGGCGGGCCCGGCAACGCCACGACGCCCCTGACGCTCTACATGTTCCAGACGTCGTTCACCTACGGCCAGTACGGCTACGGCAGCACGATCGCGCTCATGCTCACGATCCTCTGCCTGCTGTTCACCGTGTTCATCTTCCGGTCCACGCGCCGCGACCTCACGAAGGACTGAGACCGATGACCGTCCAGACCACCGCCATCGCCAGCGTCAACCCCCGCGGGCTTACTCCCGAGCGAGTCCCGCAGCGTCGCGCGCGCGGCCCGCGCCGCTTCTTCGCGCGGCTCCCGGTGCGCATCCTGCTCGCCGTCCTGCTCGTCATCATGATCTACCCGATGGTGTGGATGTTCCTCGGGTCGTTCAAGACGCAGGGCGAGTTCCTCAACGAACCCTTCTGGTCGCTGCCGCAGAACTGGTCCTTCGAGAACTACGTCTCGGTGTTCGAGAACGGCTTCGGGCAGTACATCCTGAACAGCATCATCGTGGTCTTCCCGTCACTGGCGGTCGTGCTGATCGTCGGCGTCGCCGCGGGCTTCGCCCTCGAGGTCATGGTGTGGAAGGGCCGCGGCACGGTGCTGCTGCTCTTCCTCGCCGGCATCATGGTGCCCACGCAGATGATCCTGCTGCCGCTGTTCACCATCTACTTCCGCACCGGCCTCACGGGCACGTACTGGCCGATGATCCTGACCTACATCGCGACTGGCCTCCCGCTCACGGTGTTCATGATGGCAACGTTCTTCCGGTCCGTGCCGCGTGAGATCTTCGAGGCCTCGACGCTCGACGGCGCGGGCATCCTGCGCTCGTTCTGGGCGGTCGGGCTCCCACTGGTCAAGAACGCCGTCTTCACGGTCGGCCTCGTGCAGTTCTTCTTCTTCTGGAACGACCTGCTGATCGCCCTGACGTTCACGAACAGCGACGCGCTGCGCACCATCCAGGTGGGCCTGCTCAACTTCACGGGGCAGTACGGCGCAGTGCAGTACGGGCCGACATTCGCGGCCATCGCGGTGAGCGTGTTCGGCACGCTCGTGATCTACCTGTTCCTCAACCAGCAGGTCATGAAGGGCCTGACGGCGGGATCGGTGAAGGGATGACCCGCGAGGAGGTCCGGATCGAATCGGTCTGGCTCGAGAACCGCCGCGGAGTCGACGGACTCGGCATCGGGGAGCCGCGGCCGCGGCTGTCGTGGATCGCGTCGGCGGCGCCCGACGCCTGGGAGGTAGAGTTCCGCCGCGACGACGGCGTGGTGCACGCCGTGCGCCTCCCGGCCGAGCGCACCCGGCTCGTGGACTGGCCGTTCGACGGGTTGCGCTCGCGTGAGGGCGGGCAGCTCCGCGTGCGCGCCGCCGAGGACGCCGGCGGCTGGAGCACCCCGCTCCGGGTCGAGGCCGGGCTGCTCGATCGCGACGACTGGAGCGTGCCGTTCATCTCGCCGTCGCCGGCGGCTCCCGCAGGAACGCTGCGGCCGGGCTACCTGCTGCGCGCGACGTGGGACACGGCCGAGCTCGGCATCGCGCCCGGCCGCATCCTCCGTGCCCGCGTCTACTCGAGCGCGCACGGGGTCTCCGACCTCGAGGTGAACGGGCGCCCCGTGTCCGATGACGTGTTGTCGCCCGGCTGGACCAGCTACCGGCATCGGCTCCGCACCCAGACCTCCGACGTGACCGCGTCGATCGTCGAGGGTCGCAACGTCGTCGGTGCCTGGCTCGCCGACGGCTGGTACCGGGGCCGCATCGGCTTCGACGGTGGGCTCTGGGACGTCTACGGCACGGATGTCGCGTTGCTCCTGCAACTCGAGCTGACCCTCGACGACGGCTCGATCGTCAGGGTGCCGCTCGAGGACGCCTGGTCGTGGCATCCGTCGCCCATCACCGAGGTCGGACTGTACGAGGGCGAGCGGTACGACGCCCGGCTGCTGCCCGTCGGATGGAGCACGCCCGGATTCGACGACCGGGACTGGTCGTCGCCGACCGTGCTGCCGCTGGAGGACTTCCCGGCCCGCCTCGAGGCGCCGACCGGTCCGCCGGTGAGGGTCATCGAGGCGCTACGGCCGGTCGCCGTCGAGGCGATCGAGGGCGGGCGGATCCGCCTGGACTTCGGTCAGAACATCTCCGGCCGGCTCCGCATCAATGTGCGCGGGCCGGGGGGCCACGAGGTGCGCCTGCACCACGCCGAGGTGCTCGAGAACGGCGCGCTCGGGGTGCGGCCGCTGCGCGCCGCCGTCTCCATCGACGCGTACGTGTGCGCCGGCTCCGGCCTCGAGACGTGGACGCCCCGCTTCACGATCCACGGGTTCCGCTACGCCGAGCTCGAGCACTGGCCTGGCGACCTCGACTCGGTCGACGTCGAAGCCCTCGTGGTGCACACCGACATGCCGCGCACGGGCTGGTTCGAGAGCTCGCACGCAGGCCTGAACCGGCTCCACGAGAACGTCGTGTGGAGCATGCGCGACAATTTCGTCGACCTGCCGACCGACTGCCCGCAGCGCGACGAGCGGCTCGGCTGGACCGGCGACATCCAGGTCTTCGCGCCCACCGCCCTGCGACTGTACGCCGCGCACGGCACGCTCACCGGCTGGCTGCGGGACCTCGCGGCCGAGCAGGCGGAACAGGGCCACGTGCCGAACTTCGTGCCCTGGCTCGAGTGCGGCTTTCCGAACTTCCCGACCGCCGCGTGGGGGGATGCCGCGGTCATCGTGCCGTGGGAGCTGTACCAGCACGACGGCGATACCCGGGTGCTCGAGGCGCAGTACGAGAGCATGACGTCGTGGGTAGACCTCGTCGATCGCCTTGCCGGCGGCACGGGCCTGTGGAACACGGGCTTTCAGCTCGGTGACTGGCTCGATCCCGCGGCGCCGCCGGACAACCCGGGACAGTCGCACACCGACAAGCACCTGGTCGCCACGGCCTACCACGTGCGCACAGCCCGGATCATGGCCGAGACCGCGGCGCTGCTCGGCCGCTCGGGCGACGAGGAGCGGTACCGCGGCATCGCGGATCGCGCGCTCGCCGCGTTCCGCTCGGAGTACCTCTCGCCGAGCGGACGCGTCGTGAGCGACACCCCGACCTCGGTCGCGCTCGCCATCGTCTTCGACCTCTTCGCCACGCCCGAGCAGGAGCGGCGGGCCGGCGAACGGCTCATCGAGCTCGTCGCCGAGAACGACTTCCGAATCAGCACGGGCTTCGTCGGCACGCCGATCATCTGCGACGCCCTCGCTCGGATCGGCGGCATCGACGCGGCGTACCACCTGCTGCTGCAGGACGAGATGCCGTCGTGGCTCTACCAGGTGGGCATGGGCGCGACGACGATCTGGGAGCGGTGGGACAGCATGCTCCCCGACGGCACGGTGAACCCCGGCGACATGACGTCGTTCAACCACTACGCGCTCGGGGCGATCGCCGGCTTCATGCACCGCATCGTCGCGGGGCTCGACACCGCGGCACCGGGCGGCACCGCCCTCCGGATCGCCCCGCGGCCCGGCGGAGGGCTCACGCACGCGTCGGCGAGCCACGACGGCCCGCTCGGGCTCGCGACATCGTCCTGGCGGCGCGAGGGCACGAGGTTCACGCTGGACGTGGTCGTGCCCGTGGGAGCCACCGCATCGATCGAACTGCCCGACGGCTCGACCGTCGACGACGTGCCGGCAGGACGGCACTCGTTCACGTGCACCGTGCGCGACGCGGCATCCGATCCGGCCCGACCGCCCAAGCGCTGGCGCGGTGGCCCCCACGAAGACGAGCGGGCCGAAGCCGGGGCCGGTCCGGTCGCCGTCGACGCGCCCGACGCCGCCGACGCCACTGACACCGCCGTCAGCGTCGCCTGACCACCGCACGACCGACTCGACATCTCCGAAGGGACCGCAGTGCAGCATTCGATCAGACCTGGGCAGCCATGGCTCGACACCGACGGCAACCGGATCCAGGCCCACGGCGGATCCGTCATCACCGTGGGCGACACGTTCTACTGGTACGGCGAGAACAAGGAGCGCACCGCTCCGGGTAACGGCATCTGGCACTGGGGCGTGCGGTGCTACTCCTCGAAGGACCTCTACAACTGGCGGGACCTCGGCACCATCCTGCCGCCGGTGCTCGACGACGAGGCGCACCCGCTGCATCCCGCCCAACTCGCCGACCGGCCCCACATCATCCACAACGCCGCGACGGGCAAGTTCGTGTGCTGGGTGAAGGTCATGCACCGCAACGGGGAGCAGCGCTCGAGCGTCTTCACGGCCGACGACATCCGCGGCCCGTACGAGCTCGTGACCCGCGGCATCAAGCCGCTCGGCATGAACGCGGGCGACTTCGACCTCGTGGTGGAGCCGTCCGACGGCAAGGCGTACTACATCTTCGAGCGCGTGCACAGCGAGCTCATCGTCGCCGACCTGAACGACGAGTACACGGATGTCACGGGCTACTACTCCACGCACTTCCCGCGGCTCCAGCCACCGTTCGTGCGTGAGGCGCCTGCGTACTTCCGGCGGAAGGGACGCCACTTCCTCGCGACCTCCGGGACGACGGGCTACTTCCCGAACCCGTCGGAATTCGCGACCGCCGACTCGTACCACGGGCCATGGACGGTGGTCGGCGACGCCCACCCCCACGACGACTCGCGCACGTCCTTCCGGTCGCAGATCTCGTCGATCTTCGCCCACCCGCACCGACGCGACCTCTACATCGCCATCGCCGACCGATGGGTGGTCTCGCCGCCCGACGACCTGCCCGACATCCGGGCCCTGTTCGAGGAGGTGTTCCGGGTCGACCTCGAGGGCCCCCGCGAATGGGGCGCCATCGACCTCGGCGAACCCGACACGTCGCTCGCCGACTACGTGTGGCTGCCGATCCGGTTCGACGGCGACCGCCCGTACATCGCCTGGCGCGACGAGTGGACGATCGAGGAGTACCCGGCCCTCGAGGGATGACGAACGGCGAGCGGATGCCGCGGGCGCGCGTGGCCTCGCGCCTCCGCGCTACCCCTCGCTGATGTCGATGCCCGTGACGGGTGCGCCCGCGCGCTCGTAGAAGAGCGCGATCGCGCCCTTCGGGAATGCACGCGGCGGCTCCGCGAGCCGGAACGCCGCCGGCACGCCCCGGCCGTCGGCGAAGAGCCGCTTGCCCGTTCCGAACGTGAGCGGGTAGAGGTACAGGTTCAGCCGGTCGACGAGGTCGGCCTCGAGCAGCGACCGCGCCAGGTCGCCGCTGCCGACCACGTGGATGTCGTCGAAGCGGTCCTTCAGCGCGGCCACCTCCGTGACATCCGACAGGGCCGTCGTGCCCTGCCACGCCGGATCCGTCATCGAGCGCGACACGACGAACTTCGGCAGGGCGTTGAACGTCACCGCGATCGGATCGTCGTCGCCGCGGTTCGGCCAGAACCCCGCGAAGATGTCGTAGGTCTTGCGGCCGAGCAGCAGCGCGTCCATGCGGTCGATGCCCGCGCCGATCACCTCGCCCGATTCGTCGTCGAAGTAGGCGCCCTGCCAGCCGCCGTACTCGAAGCCGCCCTCGCGGTCCTCGTCGGGCCCGCCGGGCGCCTGGTAGACGCCGTCGAGCGTGATGAACAGGTCGACCGAGATCGTTCCCATGCTGAGCTCCCTCGCGTGACGGAGGCCGCACCCGCGCGGTCCGGCCATCGGCGCCTCCATCATAGGAAACGCATCGGACGCCCACAGCCGTGTGCTGGACGCCCGGGCGATGCTGTCCTCTCCGGAGAGGAGCACGACATGACCACCGACCCCCGCTGGATCGACGAGCACGGCCACGAGATCGACGAGGACCACCGCGGCCTCGTCTACGACATCCACACCCTGGTCGACCGCCGCCGCGCGCTCGGCCTGTTCGGCGGCATCGGCGTGACCGCCCTACTGGCGGCGTGCGCGAGTCCCGAGCCCGGCGGCGGCGCGACCGCTGCGACGACCGCCACGCCCAGGTCGAGCGCGAGCGCATCCGCGAGCGCGTCGGCCGCGGCATCCGACCTCGTCGCCGAGGTGCCAGACGAGACCGGCGGCCCATACCCGGGCGACGGCTCGAACGGCGTGAACGTGCTCGACGACTCGGGCATCGTGCGCAGCGACATCCGCTCGAGCTTCGGCTCGTCGACGACGGTCGCGGCCGGGGTGCCGCTCACCATCGCCCTCACGGTGCGGGATGCCGCGACGGGCAGCGCGCTCGTGGGTGCGGGCGTCTACCTCTGGCACTGCGACCGTGACGGCAGCTACTCCCTGTACTCGCGCGGGGTCGAGGGCGAGAACTACCTGCGCGGCGTCCAGGAGACCGACTCGGCCGGCACCGTGCGCTTCACGTCGATCTACCCGGCGTGCTACTCCGGCCGGTGGCCGCACATCCACTTCGAGGTCTATTCGGATGTCGCGAACGCCGTGGCGTCGGGGCCGATCGTCAAGACGTCGCAGATCGCGCTGCCCGAGGAGGTGAACGACCTCGTGTACGCCACCCCGGGCTACGAGCAGAGCGTGCGCAACCTGGCGCAGACGAGCCTCGCGCGCGACAACGTGTTCGGCGACGACGGCGGCATCCACCAGATCGCGAGCATGTCGGGATCGGTCGCCGGGGGCTACACCGCGGCACTGACGATCGGCGTGTAGGCGCCGACGGATGCGCGCCCCTGCGGTCACATGGTCGGGCGAAGGCCGCCGTCGATCACGAAGTCCGCGCCCGTGACATTGCCGAGCCGCGTGCTCGCGAGGATGGCGATGAGGTCGGCGACCTCCTCGGGCTGCGTGAACCGACCCGTCGGCGACTGTCCGGCGGCGCCGCGCTCGACCTCGGCGGCGTCGGCGCCGGTCGCACGCGACACGGTCGCCGCGACGCCGTGCTCGCCGAGCCACAGGTCGGTGGCCACCGGCCCGGGACTCACGGAGTTGACGCGGATGCCGCCCGGCGCGAGCTCCTTCGACAGCGACTTCGAGAAGCTGAGCAGTGCGGCCTTCGCGGCGCTGTAGTCCATCACCAGGGGATCGGCGAGCAGCGAGTTCTCGGAGGCGACGTTCACGATCGCGCCGCCGCCGTCATGCGGGGGATCGCCGCGCGGGTGAGGCGCACCGCCGCCAGGACGTTGAGCGTGAACGTGCCGAGCCACTCCTCGTCGGTGATCGAGGCGAAGCCCGCGGGTCGCACGGGCGCCGAGCCGACGTTGTTCACGACGGCGTGGATCTCGCCGTCGATCGCGTCGACGAGCCGCTGCGGCCCGTCGGCGGTGCCGAGGTCGACCTCGACGAACGTGAATCCGTCACGCCCCTCGAGCGCACGCGTGTCGACGTTGGCGCTGCGCGAGCCGGCCACGACGAGCGCGCCCTCGTCGAGCAGCGCCCGCACGGCGGCGAGTCCGATGCCCTTGCCCGCTCCGGTGACGATGACGGTCCTGCCCGCGAGCCCGAGATCCATGGTCGTCACCATAGCCCCTAGCGTGGAGACATGAAGACCTTCACCCTCCCGGGCACCGACATCACCGCGCCGAACGTCGTGCTCGGCCTCATGCGCATCCCCGACAAGACCGACGACGAGATCCGCGAGCTCGTGCGCACCGCGCGCGACGCGGGCATCGACTTCCTCGACCATGCCGACATCTACGGGCGCGAGCTGCACGAGTGCGAGCGCCGGTTCGCCGAGGCCATGCAGCTCACCCCGTCGCAGCGCGCCGAGTACACGATCCAGAGCAAGGCCGGCATCGTCAAGGACGGACCGTACTTCGACTTCTCGTACGAGCACCTCGTCGAGTCGGTCGAGGGCTCGCTGGCCGCGCTCGGCACCGACTACCTCGACATCCTGCTGCTGCACCGCCCCGACGCGCTCGTCGAGCCCGAGGAGGTCGCCCGGGCGTTCGACGACCTCGAAGCGGCCGGCAAGGTGCGCGCATTCGGCGTCTCGAACCACACGCCGAGGCAGATCGACCTGCTGAAGCGGTACGTGCGCCAGCCCATCGTGGCCAACCAGCTGCAGCTCTCGATCACGCATGCGCCGATCATCAGCCAGGGCGTCGCGGCGAACATGGTCGCCGAGGGTCAGTCGGCCACCCTCGACGGCGGCGGCATCGTCGACTACTGCCGGCTCAACGACATCACCGTGCAGGCGTGGTCGCCGTTCCAGGCCGGCTTCTTCACGGGCGTGTTCCTCGGCTCGCCCGAGTACGCCGAGCTCAACGCCGTGATCGACCGCCTCGCCGCCGCCTACGACGTGCCGCCGATCGCGATCGCCACGGCGTGGATCACGCGGCATCCGGCGAACATGCAGGTCGTGCTCGGCACGACGAGTCCAGAGCGTGTGGCGGCCGCTGCGCAGGGGTCCGACATCCCACTCACCCGCGCCGAGTGGTACGAGTTGTTCCGCGCTGCGGGCCACCTCGTGCCCTAGCCGGGGCGCGGCTCAGCTGGCGAGGTCCTCCTCCGCCACCGCCGCCGCCGCATACCGCGTCTCGACGAGGATCGGCAGGTGGTCGGAGGAACCTCGCGGCAGCGTCTCGACCCGGTCGATCTCGAAGCCGACGGACGTGGCGAGGTCGAAGTGCCCGCGGAAGAACTTGTAGCGCGTGTACGTGCGGCTGTCGCTGAGGTTCAGCTCGTAGCCGACCTCGCGCACCTTCTCGGCGAGGTTGTCCTTGAACACCGGGTAGTTGTAGTCGCCCACCATGAGGGTCGGCAGGCCGGGCCCGAGCAACTGCAGCTCGCCGAGGGCGGCACGGATCTGGTGCCGGCGCAAGGAGTTCAGCGCGGTGAGCGGTGCCGCATGGAACGACGCGACGACGAGCTCGCGCTGCGCCTCGAGGTCGAACAGGCGCACGCCGATGAGCCGTTCGTGCGCCGGACGCAGCAGGTGATCATGCAGCGACTTCTTCAGCGCCACCGCGCGGGTCGCACGGCCCTCGAAGCGGTCGGCCCGGTAGTACACGGCGAGGCCCAGTCGGTTGCCGGAGGTCGACGTCGCGAGCTCGAGCCGGCCCACATGCTCCGGCAGGTCGGTGGTGTCGCACTCCTGCAGGCAGATGAGGTCGGGCGTGTACCGCTCGTCGAGCGCCGCGAGCTCGTTGATCGCGCGATGCTTCCGCAGGTTGTAGCTGACGACCTTCACTCGCCCAGCCTACGCAGGCAGCGGGGTCTGGTGGCCGCGAGCTCGCCGTGAACCTGCGGGGTCGATCCCCGCTCAGTCGTCGAGGTTCTCCTGGATCATCACGTCCGAGGCGTGGATGCACACCATGCGCAACCGGCCGCTTCCGGTGTTGGTGAAGCCGTGCCAGGTGTTCGCCGCCACCGTGGCCGTGTCGCCCGCGGTCGCCTCGAGCTCAGCGTCGCCGATCGTGATGCGCGCCTCGCCCTCGAGCACGATCCACGTCTCGGTGTACGGATGCCGGTGCAGGCCGGGTCCCTGCCCCGGGTCGTTGTCCACCAGGAAGTACGAGATCCCGGCGCCGTGGTCGCGGCCCTCGAAGCGCAGGGTGCGCCCGGTGCCGAATCGAAGCTCGTCGGCCCCGACGAGGCGGGGCGGCGCGGATGCCGCGGGCACGTGTGCAGGGGTGGTGGTGGGTTCGTCGGCTGCCATGACGGCCTTCCTCTCCGGTTCCGGATGCCGCTGCGGCATCCGTTGCCCTCACCCTCCGCCTGCGCGCCACGACTCGGTAGCATTTCGACGTGGATCGAATGTTCGTGGACTTCCGGCTCGCGCCCGACGACATCTCGGCGATCCGGTTCGGCATCTCGCCGGGGCACGAGCTGTGCCACGCGGTGCGGGTGCTGCAGCGGCCCGACGAGCAGCCGCTGCAGTGGGGCTGGGTCCGCACCGTGCGCGGCGACGTGCCGCGCGAGGCGTTCGAGCTCATGGCGCTGGTGATCGGCCCCGACGGCTACTTCCCCGACTTCCTCACCGCCACGCCGGGCTGGGACATGGGCTCCGACGACGAGGTGCGGCGGCTGCGGGCGGTGCCGACCGAGCTGTTCCGGGCCGACCTCGCGAAGATGCTCGCCCGGTCGTCGGGTCGACGGCACGAGGCGATCGCGCGCCTCCGCGACGAGCCGGTGCGGGCGCGCAGCATGATCGCCGACGCGTGGCAGGAACTGTGGGACGCGCTGCTCGCGCCCGTCTGGCCGCAGGTCGAGCGGATCCTTCGCGCCGACATCGCCGTGCGGGCACGCCGGGTCACGACCGATGGCCTCGGTGCGATGATCGACGGGCTGCACGAGTCCGTGAGCTGGCAGGGCGAGCGCGTGAGGGTGCGGCTGCGGCTGCACCACGAGTTGGTCGACTGCCGCGGCAGCGGGCTCGTGCTCGTGCCGTCGGTGATGAGCTCCCATCGCAGCCAGGTGCTCACCGAGCCGCCCGCCCAGCCGACCCTGTTCTACCCGGCGCAGGGGATCACCGAGACCTGGGCGCGCGACCCCGAGGCCGCGACGCGGTCGCTCGCGGCGCTGATGAGCCCCGCGCGCGCCGCGATCCTGCTCACCGCCCACGACTCGCGCACGACCTCGCAGGTGGCGGCCGACTGCGGACTCGCCGTGTCGACGGCGTCGCACCACCTCACCGTGCTCCGCAACAGCGGGCTGATCGCGAGCGTCCGGGACGGCGCCAGGATGCTGCACACCCGCACGCCCGTGGGAGAGGCGCTCGTCGGGGCGGCACTGTAGGACGAGCGGTGCGCGGGGCGTCGGACCGCAGGGCGGCGGGACGCAGCATCCGTCCGCGTCCCGCCGCGGTCTCAACGCCGAACGGCGATGCGCCCGAGGCTACGTGGGCGCTGCTCAGCTCGCGTCAGGGTCGGTCCTGAGCCGGGATGCTCCGTTGGCACCGGCGCGACCGCTCTCGTACGCCCATATGGCCACCTCGACTCGATTGCGCGCGCCGACCTTGGCCATCACGCTCGCGAGGTGCGTCTTGACGGTGCTGAGCGAGATGTGCAGCTCGCTCGCGACCTCGGGGTTGCCGAGGCCGCGTGCGACCGCGGCGAGCACGTCCTCCTCGCGTGGGGTGAGCGGCTCGATGGGCTGCGCCGGCGGTGTCGGAGCTGCGGCGGGCGAGGCGGACGCCGAGCCCGCGAACGTCTCGATGAGCCGCACCGTCACGTTGGGGTCGATGAGCGCGTCGCCGCGCGCCGCCGCGTGCACGGCCTGGGCCAACAGCGCGGGCCCGGCGTTCTTGAGCAGGAATCCGCGCGCCCCGGCGCGCAGCGCGGCGTACACGTACTCGTCGAGGTCGAATGTCGTGATCACCACGACGGGGATCGGGTGCTCGACGCCGGGCCCGGCGAGCGCGAGCGTCGCCGCGATGCCGTCGAGCACCGGCATCCGGACGTCGAAGAGGCACACGTCGGGCCGGATGTCGCGAGCGAGCGACACCGCCTCGGCCCCGTCGCTCGCCTCGCCGACGACCTCGATGCCGGGCTGCGCGTCGAGGATCATGCGCAGGCCGGTGCGCACGAGCTCCTGGTCGTCGGCGATGAGCACGCGCACGCTCATGTGGACCATCCAGCGCGCGGGAGGGTCACGGCGACCGACCAGCCGCCTCCGGCTGCGGCACCGGCCGTGAGGGTGCCGCCGAGCAGGGCGGCGCGCTCGGCCATGCCGCGGAGCCCGTAGCCGGGGGTTCCGGATGCCGCTGGCTCGCCGTCGTCGTGCACGTCGACCCGGATCCCGTCGGCGTCGGCGACGACGGCGACGTCGACCCGGGTGGCGCCCCGCGCGTGACGTCGAGCGTTCGTCACTGCTTCCTGGGCGATGCGGTAGACCGTCGCCGCCACGACCGGCGGCACGGCGGCGACGTCGCCCTCGAGTCGCACGTCGACGACGGGGCCGGCGGTCTCGCGCCCGGCACCGACCTCCCCGGCACCGCCGCCCACGGCCAGCCGTCGGAGGTCGGCGATCGCCGGGCTGGGGGCGCGGGCGGCTGCCGCCGTGCCCGCGGCGCCGGCGGTGCCCGCAGGCTCGACCGTCTCGTCGCGACGCAGGATGCGCACCATCGAGCGCATCTCGTCGAGGGTGCGGGATGCCTCAGCCTCGATGACCCGGAGCACGCGGGCGGCGGCGTCGGGATCCGTGGCGGCCACCGCGGTGCCCGCCTGCGCCTGGATGGCGATCGCTGAGACGTGGTGCGCCACGGTGTCGTGCAGGTCGCGGGCCAGCTGCTCGCGTTCGAGGAGCTTGACCCGGTCGAGCTCGCGGGCGCGGGCAGCGGCCCGCCAGCGGAACGCCACCCCGAGGCTGATCGTGGTCACCAGCACGGCGACCGCGCCGATGAGGTCGGCCGGTGTGGAGGGGCCGTAGGCGAACGAGAGCGCCGACGAGGCCAGCACCAGCGCGGCACCGCCCACCATGGCGCGCCCCGAGCCCCAGCGCACGGCCGCGTAGACCAGCAGGAGCATGGCGGCGGTCGCGACGAGCTCGGGATCGCCGCCCGTGATGAGCGAGAACACCGATCCCAGGCCGAACGCGATCGCCAGCATGGCGAGCGGGTGCGTGCGGCGCCAGAGCAGCGTCGGCGCGATCGCGGTGAGCACGACCGCCCACACCCAGCGCGACGGGACCTCGGGACGGACCGCCGCCTCGACGATGGCCGCCAGCGGCACCACCACGACGAGCACCCAGTCGCGCCAGACGCGCCGGGGAGGAGGCGGTGTGGCCGCCGGCGCATCCCAGATCGAGCGGAGGGGGCCCGTCATGCCCTCATGATAGGGGCGCACCGAGCACACCGGCCCGGCGAGGCGCGACGGGGGAGCGGCGGCCGAGGGCGGCGCGCCGGCGGATCGCGACCTCGGCCACGGCGAGGTTGATCACCCATCCGGCCCCCATGAGCACGGCGTGCATCGCCTGGCCCGGTGCCCCGAATACGAGCGTCCACGGCAGGAAGGTGAGCACCTGGGTGCCGGCGCCGAGACCGATCGCGTAGGCGCGGGTCATCCATGCGCTGTGGGTCGTGACGTCGCCGCGCCGGATCGCCACGAACGCGACCACGATGAAGGTCGCCATCGCGGTGCCGAATCCGAGGCGCATGACGAACATCGCGACGCCGTTCACCGCGGGCAGGGCGTAGAACAGCGTCATCCACAGCGCGGACAGGGCCGACAGCAGGCCGGCCGGAACGAGCACGCGCCCGGCGATCCGGTGCCAGCGGCGCCGGCGCAGCGACGGCGCGAACTGCAACGCCCCGAGCACGAGGAACACGCTCGACGCCACGATGTGCACGACGACAGGAATCGGCGACTCGAAGAACCGGGCATTCTCGGCGGTCACGGTGCCACCGCCGGCGAGCTCCGTGAGCCGCATGGACCCGGCAAGGACAGGCACCAGGCTGAGCGTGATCAGCCCGGCGGGGGCGAGCCATTCCGACGTCTTCATGGCTCGATCCTCGTCGCCGACCCGCGCCGCCGCATCGGCCTCGGGGCCCGAAGCCCCTCGTCCGATCGGCTGAGGCGCACGCGCACGAGCGCGGCCGGGGGACGGCCACCACGCCGCATCCGCTCGGGGCGCTGGCTAGGCTGGAACGATGCTGCTCGCCCTCATCCGCCACGGACAGACCGACTGGAACCTGGCGCTGCGCATGCAGGGCCGAAGCGACATCCCCCTCAACGCGACGGGTCGCGAGCAGGCCCGCCTGGCGGCATCCGCGCTCGCCGGCGAGCCATGGGACGTCGTCGTGAGCTCGCCGCTCGGCCGGGCACGCGAGACCGCGGAGATCATCGCGGCCGCCCTCGGCGTGCCACTCGGCGGCACGTACGACGAGCTCCTCGAGCAGGACTTCGGCGTCGCCGAGGGCACGCACGTCTCGGAGCTGTACGTGCGCTGGCCCGACCGTGAGTGGGCCGGCAAGGAACCCGACGACGAGGTCGGTGCGCGCGGGGTCCGCGGTCTCGAGCGCATCGCCCACGACCATACCGCCGCACGCGTGATCGCGGTGGCCCACGGCACGCTCATCCGGCACACGCTCGCCGAGATCAGCGGGCACGAGCCCCGGCACTACCCGAAGCTCGAGAACGCCTCGTCGTCGTACGTCGACCGGGCGGATGCCGCGTGGCGCGTGCGCACCGTGGGCGGTGCCGACTTCGCCGTGGTGCTGCCCGACCTCGAGGCCGCTGCCGACGAGGCGGCTCGGCTCGCCGGCTGAGGCCTCAGTCGCGTCGGCCGGCGCGTTCGATGCCGTCGAGGAGAAGGTCGAGCCCGAACTCGAACTCGAACTGGTCATCGCACCAGCCGAGGGTCGACTCGGGGTCGTCGTGGCGGACGACCGACAGCATCTCGGCGAGGTGGGGCACCTGGGCGGCCATCTGCGCCAACTCGTCGGGGTCGGCCGACCCGTCGTCGCCGGCGCTCTCGCCGAGCTCCTGCGAGAAACCGAACATGCGGCTGCCGAGCGCGTGCATCGCGTGGTGGACGAGGTCGTACGACAGTCCCCCCGAGCGCAGCGTGCCGACGACCGAGTCGACGTACCTCGCGGTCGTCAGGCCGAGGCCCTGCCGTGAGTCCATCACACCCGGCAGCCACGGATGCCGCAGCATGACCCGTCGGGCGGCGAGGATGCGTTCGCGAAGCGCAGCCTTCCACGCGGCATCCGCCTCGGGCACCTCGAACCCGCCGACGGCCGCCTCGACCTCGCCGAACACGAGGTCGACCACCCCGTCGAGGATGGCCTCCTTGCTCGGCACGTGGTGGTAGACCGACATGGCCTCGACGCCGAGCTGCTCGCCCAGGCGACGGATGGTGAGGGCGTCGATGCCGCCCGAGTCGGCCAGGTCGACCGCCGTGCGCAGCACCCGGTCACGCGTGAGCGGTGCTCGCCGCCTGGTCGCCTGCCCTGGGGTCGACATCGGGAATCCTCTCGACAATCGCGTGGTTCGAGCGTACCTTACGTCGTAAGACATACAACGTAAGGTTGGAGCTCGGGATGACGCACGCATCGCAGACGGTGACCACGACCACCACGAGGACGATGAGGGCCGCGGTGCACCGACGCTTCGGGCCTCCCGAGGTGGTGCACCTCGAGCGGGTGCCGGTTCCGGTCCCGAAGGCCGACGAGCTCCTCGTACGGGTGCACGCGAGCACCGTGAGCATCGCCGACCACCGCACCCGCAGCCGCGACCTGCCGAAGGGGCTGTGGTTCTTCATTCCGGTCGCGCTCGGCGTCTTCCGGCCGCGCAAGCGGCTGCTCGGCATGGACATCGCCGGCGTGGTCGAGTCGGTCGGCGGCGAGGTGACCGGCTTTGCGCCCGGCGACGAGGTCATCGCGATGCTCGGCGGCGACTTCGGCGGCCACGCCGAGTACGCCCGCGTTCCGCAGCGCAAGGCCATCGCGCGGAAGCCCCGCAACCTCGACATGGGCGAGGCCGCGGCGCTCGTGTTCGGCGGGCACACCGCCCTCGCCTTCCTGGGCCTGGTGCCCATCGGCCCGGGCACCGAGGTGCTCGTCAACGGCGCCTCGAGCGCCGTCGGCACCGCCGCCGTGCAGCTCGCCGCGGCGCGGGGCGCGACCGTCACCGCCGTCTGCGGCGCCCGCAACGTCGCCCTCGCCGCGGAACTCGGCGCCGCTCACGTCATCGACTACGGCGCCGAGGACTTCACGCACGTGCCGGGCGCCTACGACGTCATCGTCGACTGCGTGGGCAACGCCTCGTTCGATGACGTCGAGCACCTCCTGAAGCCGGGCGGCGCCCTGCTCCTCGTCATCGCCGACCTCTCGAGCATGACCTCCGCCAGGCGGAACTCCCGCCGCAGCGGCAAGCTCGTCACGTTCACCGGTGGACCCGTGAGCCATGACGACCTGGCGGGCCTCGTGCGTCTCGCCGAGGAGGGACGCTTCCGACCGGTCATCGACCGCACCTACGCGCTCGACGACATCGTCGAGGCGCACCGGTACGTCGACGCCGGCCACAAGACCGGCAACGTGGTGCTGCGGATCGCCTGAGCGGCCTGCCGCCGGACGTCGCGGGCCGACGTACAATGCGGAAATGGAGGCACCGGCCAGCACCACCCTGGTCGTCGTCGGAGACGAGGCGACGTCGGCCATCCACGCCCTGGAGGGGTTCGCCAACGTGCGCGCGGCGACCTTCGACGCGGCATCCGACGACGAGGTCGCCCGTTGGTCGGCCGCCGCGGCCGCACCGTACGTGGTGCACGACCGCGACCCGCTCGGGCACGTGGCCGCCGCCTGGGTCGAGTTCTTCGACGACCAGTCGACGTACGGCGTGCTCGAACTCGAGATCGACCGCGCGGTGGAGGCCGCCGAACGGCACGGCATCGCGGTGCCCGACTACTACGTGGTCATCCACCCCGAGACCCTGCCCGTGACCTGGAAGCACTGGTGGCTCGGCGTGCTCGCGTCGGAGTCGCCGACCCGCGTCATCCCGTGGCCCGACGCCGACGCCTCACTCGCCGGGTTGCTGCGGCACCTGCCCACGGGCCGCGCGTGGCCCGATGTCGAGTCATGGCTCCCGACGGTCGCGGGCGCCGTGCCCGATCGGATCGGGCTCGGCGGCTAAGCTCGGCGGCTCGCACTGCTCGCGCGCGGCAGCGGCATCCGTCGCCTGCCGTCACCGAACGGCATCCGACCGACCGCGGCCGCTAGGCTCTCCGTCGTGTTGCGCACCATGCTGAAGTCCAAGATCCACCGCGCCACCGTGACGCATGCCGACCTGCACTACGTCGGCTCGGTCACGATCGACCGAGACCTGATGGATGCCGCCGAGCTGCTGCCCGGGGAACAGGTCGCCGTCGTCGACGTGACGAACGGGGCACGCCTCGAGACGTACGTGATCGAGGGCGAGCGCGGCAGCGGCGTGCTCGGCATCAACGGCGCGGCGGCGCACCTGGTGCACGAGGGCGACGTGGTGATCGTCATCTCCTACGCGCAGTTGGACGATGCGGCCGCCCGTGCCTGGAAGCCGCGGATCGTGCACGTCGATCGCACCAACCGCATCGATGACCTCGGGTCGGATGCCGCGGCCGCACCTGACGACGCGATCGAACTGCTGCGGCCGCCGCTCGCCGTCTGAGCCGCGCGCCTCGCATCGTGCGCCTCGCACGCGTTCAACGTTCGGCGTGCGCCTTGAGGGCGGCGAGCATCCGCTCGCTCTCGGTGGTGTAGCGCCCGACGATGATCGACCGCGCCGGCGCGAGGCGCCTCGGGATGCCGAGCTCGACGGTTCGCGTGACGCGCGACCCCGTGGCCGTCGCGGCGATCGACATCGAGACGGTCGCGTCGATGGTGCCGGCCGCGCGCGGCCGGAGCGTCATCGGCTGCCGGAACGCGATGACGTCGGGTCGCGCGAGGGCGATCACGACGCCGCGCCGGACTCCGGCGCGGCTGTGCTCGACGTACGTCGTGCCGACGGCGACCGGCGGTGGCGAGACCTCGCTCGTGCCGTCGTAGTCGCCGGAGGGTGGCAGCCAGCCGTAGTCGTGCAGGTCGGCGACGAGGTCGAACACGACCTCGGGCGCGGCCGCGATCTCGACGTGCCGCTCGATCGTCGTCATGCGTCCACCTTCCCACCTGCCGCGGCCCGCGCGTACCGCTCGGAGAGGGTGCGGAGCAGCGGAACGAGCTCGGCCGGCGACTCGACGGTGAAGTCCATGTTCAGCATGCCGATGTAGGCGGCGACCGTGTCGAGCGAGTCGGCGCCGGTGACGAGCACCGACGCGTCGTCACCGACGGCCTCGACCACGCCGACGGTCGGGTTGATGCGTGCGATCACCGCGGCGGCTGGGGCGGCGACCCGCAGGCGTGCGTCCACGTTCCAGCCGCTCATCGCGATGGAGCGCATGGCGAAGGCCGTGTAGTCGCCGCCGGGCAGCGGGACGGGGGAGAAGCGGCGACGGGTCGGCATCCGCGGCTCGATCCAGTCCGCCCGGAACACGCCCCACTCGCCCGAGGCCGGGTCGCGGGCGACGAGGTACCAGCGCCGCTGCCAGCTGAGCAGGCGGTACGGCTCGACGAGCCGGACGGTGCCTCGATCGTCGAAGCGCAGCCATTCCTCGTCGCGGATGGCGGCGGCGATCGCGGCGAGCACGGCCGGATCGACCTCGGGATCGGGGGCGTCCGTGCCGACGTTCTCGGGGGCGCGATCGACGACCGAGCCGATCGCCGCGACGGTCGGGCGCAGGCGCGAGGGCAGCACCTGCTCGAGCTTGGCCAGTGCGCGGGCGCTGGACTCGCCGATCCCCGCGATGCCGGTGGCGGCGCGCAGGCCGACGGCCACGGCGATCGCCTCCTCGTCGTCGAGCAGCAGCGGCGGCAGCTTGCCGCCGGCGCCCAGGCGGTAGCCGCCGGCGGCGCCGCGCGTGGCGTCGACCGGGTAGTCGAGCTCGCGCAGGCGGTCGATGTCGTTGCGGATGGTGCGCGTCGAGACGCCGAGGCGCTGCGCGAGCTCCGTGCCGCTCCAATCCGGTCGGGTCTGCAGGAGCGACAGCAGGGCGAGCAGCCGGGCGGCGGTATCCGACATCTCGTGTCACCTCGATTGAGTCATTAGGAACCGAACGTGCCTATATGCACCGTACCGTCGAAGACATGACGAACACCACCGCTTCCACCGACATCCGCCCCTTCCGCGTCGAGGTCTCGCAGGCCGAGCTCGACGACCTGATGGAGCGACTCGCTCGCACCCGGCTGCCGCAGCCCGCCCCGGTCGACGACTGGGACGCCGGCACCCCGAACGCCTACCTCCGCGACGCCGTCGAGCAGTGGCGCACCAGCTACGACTGGCGTGCCGAGGAGGCCCGCATCAACGCCGTGCCGCACTTCACGACCGAGATCGACGGTCAGCCGATCCACTTCATCCACGTGCGCTCCGAGCACCCCGGCGCGACGCCGCTGCTGCTCGCGCACACCTACCCGGGGTCATCCGTCGACTACCTCGACCTCATCGGCCCCCTCGTCGACCCCGTCGCGCACGGCGGCCGAGCCGAGGACGCGTTCGACGTCGTGATCCCGGATGCCCCGGGCTACGGCTTCTCGACCCCCGTCGCCGAGGCCGGCTGGACCACCGCCCGGGTGGCCCGCGCCTACGACGCGCTCATGCGCCGGCTCGGGTATGCCGAGTACGGCATCCACGGCTCCGACAACGGCGCGATGGTCGCCCGCGAGCTCGGGTTGCTCGATCCCGAGGGCTTCCTCGGCCTGCACGTCCTGCAGCTGTTCTCGTTCCCCTCGGGCGACCCGAGCGAGTTCGAGCGGCTCGAGCCCCAGGACTACGCGGGCCTCGAGCACATGCAGTGGTTCCAGTCGGTGGGCGGCTACAACACGATGAACGCCTCCCGCCCGCAGACCGTGGCCGTCGGCCTCAGCGACTCGCCGGTCGGGCTCCTCGCTTACAGCGAGCTGTTCAACTCGTTCGGCAACGGCACCTCGCTCGTGCCGCTCGAGAAGATCCTCACCGAGGTGAGCGTGAACTGGTTCGCGAACGCCGCCGCGGGCATGAGCCGCAGCTACTTCGACAACGCACGCGCCGCGGCCGAGCCCCAGGTGAGCGCCGCGCGCACCGGCGTCGCCGTCTTCAAGGACGACTTCCAGACCATCAAGGTGTTCGCCGAGCGCGACAACACGAACATCGTGCACTGGAGCCGGTTCGAGGAGGGCGGGCACTTCGCGGCGCTCGAGCGTCCCGAGCTCGTCGTCGGCGACCTCCGGGCGTTCTTCGGCGGCGCGGAGTAGGCCGGACTGCCCCGAACGGGCGAGTGGATGCCGCGGGCGAGGGCTCGCGGCATCCGCTCACCTCGGCGGCAGCGCCCGCGCGCGAATCCGCAGCACGACGAACTCGGCCGGCCGGATCGGGGCGAACCCCACGAGCACGACCAGCTCACCGGCGTCGAGGTCCTCCGGCGACATGGTGCCGCGATCGCACCGGACGAAGAACGCATCGGACGGCGAGTGGCCGTGGAAGGCGCCCGCCCGGAAGAGGTCGTGCAGGAACGCGCCGACGGACTCGCGGACCTCCTGCCACAGCGGCTCGTCGTTCGGCTCGAACACCGTCCAGGCGAGGCCACGCTCGATGCTCGCCTCGAGGAACAGCGCGGTGCGTCGCACGGGCACGTACTTCCACTCGCCCGCCTCGGGAACGCCGGCCGCGAGGGTGCGAGCGCCCCACACGATGGGACGACGGCCGGGGAAGGTACGCAGCGCGTTCACGCCCCGGGCGCCGAATTCGCGGACGTCGTCCTGCCCGAGCTCGAATTCCAGGTCGGCGCCGAACACCTCCGACTCCTGTCCGGCTGGTGCGGTCCACACACCCTGCGCCGCGTCGGTGCGTGCGATCACGCCGGCGACAGCGCCCGAGGGCGGGAACGGCGCATCCGCAGCGGCCTGCGCGGGACCCGCGTGACGGAGGCGGGGCGCGTACAGGGCCGCGTTCGGGCTGGCGGTGCCGACGGCAGCGGCCGCGCCATCCGACAGGAAGGCCGCGATCGCCTCGGCGCTCGTCCACGAAGGCGGCGGATCGACGAGCAGCATGGCCCGGCGTCGCTCGCAGAACGCGACCGCCTCGGCGACGATCTCGCGGGCGTCCTCGCGCTCGGCGGACTCGGCCGGCAGCACGAGCAGGTTGACGTCCACGTCCTCGAGGGCCGCGAGGCCGCCCCGCACGGCGGACGCACTCGCGTCACCCACCTGGACCGCGACCGCCGTGGCGCCGCCGTTCTCGAAGAAGCTCCGCAGGGCGCGACCCTGGGACGGGGCCCGGTATCGCTCGTAGAGCGCGTCCTCGTCGGTGCCCCAGCCGTCGACGACGGTCGGCGTGTCGATCGGACCGTCCTCGGCGAGCCCCACGAAGGCGGCGGTCGCCGTTCCCACGCCCTCGATCGGTCGGGTCATGGCGTCCACCTCCTCGCCGCCGGGTGCGGATGCCGCGCCTCGTGGTGCGAGCCTCCTCCCGGCATCCGCCGGCGTCAAGGGCGATCCCGCCGACCGGCGGTACGGCCCACTGCGAGGAGGGGCGCGCTCGACGGCGGGCCCCCGCCCGGGTGCTCCCGGGAGTGGTGACCCTCGCCGAGCGGCGCGCTACTTGCGGTGCGTGGCGTCGCTGACGTCGTTGCCGGCGCGGCCCGCCACCTTCGCCTTCTTGTCGGCGCGCTTCTCCTTGAGCGTCTTGGACGCTGCGGTCTTGCTGGACGACTTCTTCGGTGACTTGTCTGACACGGTGACGCCCTTTGATCGGGAGCCTGGACGGCCCCGTGGTCGCAACCCTAGTGCCGCACGCTGTGAGCTCGTTCCGGATCCCGAAGCCCGGCGGGCGCGGCGGGCGCGGTGGCCCAGGCACCGCAGGTGTGGCGTGCTGTTGCGCGTGGACTTCGCGCTCCCGGCCGCCGCCGCTATCGTCGAGGCATCCGCTCTCGCAGCGATCACCCGCGCCGGTGCCCGCCGCGGCGTCGACGCCGTCGCCGCCGCACCGCCCCCGCCGACCCGCACGTGCCCAGAAGGAACCGCCCGGAGATGACCGTGACCTCGCCGAAGCCCAGCCGCGTCGCCCGTGCCGGCGACTGGTGGAAGGCGCAGCGCGGCCGCGTGCTCTGGTCGGTCGCCATCGCCCTTGTGCTGCTCGTCGTCGTCGTGCTCATCGCCCGGTGGCTGCGCACGCTCCCGGCCGTCGAGCAGTTCCTCGACACCTACCCGGGCATCCTCCCGCCGCCCGAGGGCACGCCCGTGGGCATTCCCGCATGGCTCGGCTGGCAGCACTTCCTCAACTCGTTCTTCCTGCTGCTCATCATCCGCACGGGCTTCCAGCTGCGCTCGAAGCAGCGCCCGCCCGGGTTCTGGACCCGTGACAACACCCGCTGGCCCCGCACCCGGCGCAACCCTCGTCGCATGGGCATCTTCCTCTGGTTCCACCTCTGGCTCGACGCGTTCTGGGTGCTCAACGGCGTCATCTACGTCGTGCTGCTCTTCGCGACCGGACAGTGGCTGCGCATCGTGCCCACGGACTGGGCCGTCGTACCGAACGCGCTGTCGGCGGCGCTGCAGTACGCCTCGCTCGACTGGCCCACCGAGGACTCGTGGGTCGTCTACAACTCGCTGCAGCAGCTGGCCTACTTCGCGATCGTGTTCATCGCGTCGCCGATCGCGATCGTCACCGGCCTGCGGCTCTCGTCGGCCTGGCCGCTGGAGGGCCCGCTCGTGCGTGCCTTCCCCGAGAAGCTCGCCAAGTCGCTGCACTACCCGACGATGCTCTTCTTCCTCGCGTTCGTCTTCGTGCACGTGGTGCTCGTGCTCACCACGGGCGCGCTGGTGAAGCTCAACCAGATGTACGCCGCGCGCGACGCCGACGACTGGGTCGGATTCACGGTGTTCGCGGCATCCGTCGCCCTCATGGTCGTGGCGTGGGTGCTCGCGAAGCCGCCGCTGCTGAAGCGCATCGCCGCCGGTTCGGGGCGCGTGCAGGGCTGACCCGGGCGCCGACCGGGCCCGACGAAGGGCTGACGCAGGGCTGACGCGTCGGGCCTGGCGCGGTACCGTGCGATGGTGACGACGCCCCTCATCGACGACGACGCGCTCGACGACCTCGAGCGCGAGTTCGTGGGGCGGGTGCGCGGTCGCGTGCTCGAGATCGGCGCGGGCGACGGCGCCAACTTCGGCGCGTTCGATCCCGGCGTGCAGTGGCAGGGGCTCGAGCCCGACGCCAAGCGGAGGGCCGAGCTCGCGATCCGGGCGCGTGAGTGGCGGCACGAGGCCGCGCCCCTCGACGCGCACGCCGAGCGGATCCCGCTGCCCGACGCCTCGGTCGACGCCGTCGTCGGCACCTACGTGCTCTGCTCGGTCGGCGACCCCGCCGCCGCCCTCGCGGAGGTGCGCCGGGTGCTGGTGCCCGGCGGTCGCGTCGTGTTCGTCGACCACGTCCTCGCCCCGTCGCGCACCCTGAAGCGGGCAGTGCAGCGCGTCGCCACGCCCATCTCGAAGCGCGTCTGCCACGGATGCCACTGGGACCGCGACACCGAACGGGCGCTCGTGGACGCGGGCTTCGTCGGCCGCGACATCCGGCGGCTGCGCGTGCGGTCGATGCCGTTCGGTCCGGTGCCGATGCTGCTCTTCGACGGCGAGGCGCCCGGCGGCCTGCAGGCCTGAGCTGCTGGTGCCCGCCGTGTGCCCCCCCCGCCTCCGCCTGCGCTGCACCCTTCCGCCGCGCTCCACCCTGCCGCCGCGCTCCACCCGGCCGCCCCGCTCCACCCCGCCGAAATGGAGGAAGTTCGGGGCGACGCGCCGCGCGCGGCATCCGTCTCGACCGGCGTGCCGCGCGGAAGTTCCTACATTTCGCCGCCGCGGGCGGTGAAGGGTGCGGCGGGGGAGGGAGACGGTGCCGAGGCGGGGGAGGGTGACGGTGCCGAGGCGGGGGGGCGGGGGCGGATGCCGCGGCGCGGGGTCCGGGCCAGCTACGCGTCGATCGGGTGCACGGAAGCGTCCGCGCCGCCCACGCCGGCGACCCCCGCGGCGTCGAGCACCGAGCGGGCGAGCAACGTCGAGCCCGCGACCGCCGCGGGCATCACGAGCACCGCCCCGAGCGGCACCATGAAGCAGAGCTGGGTGGCCACGCCGAAGCCGAGCACCTTCGCCCGGTGGCCGCGCAGCAGCATCCTCCGATCGGATGCCGGGATGCCACGGGCCTCGAACGCCCGGGAGCTCAGCTCCATGGCCAGCAGCCGCCCCGAGAGCACGACGCCGAGCACGGGCGCCAGCACGGCGCCGACGACGGGGATGAAGCCGGTGACGGCGACCCCCATCGCGGCGAAGACGCCGAGCCCGATGAGCGCGGCCGAGTCGCGCACCGAGCGCCAGAAGCCCGTGCCATGCTCGGGCACGCTGCCGCCGAGCTCGACCTCGACGGCACGCCAGATGCGTTCGTAGAAGGGGTCGCCCACCGCGAGCGTGACGGCCGTGAAGGTCACGGCCGCGAGCACCACGGCGGCGCCGAACAGGATGGCGCCGATCGCGCTGCGGATGATCGTCGGCCACGGGTCGACCCACTCGTCGGCGAACGGGGTCAGCCAGTCGGTGATGCCGGGCAGGCCGAAGCCGAGGGCCACGAGCGCGCCGGCCACGAGCAGGAACACGATGGCGGCCGGGATCAGCCCGAGCAGCATGACCCCGGGGCGTCGCGCCCAGAAGCCGAAGCCGCGCACGAGCATCCGCACACCCGAGAAGAAGCCGCCGATCACCCGCCCAGCCTAGGCTTGGCGTCCGAAGCGGACGTGCGGGTTGACGGGAGGATCCACGTGGTGCAGGCGATCGACGTGCGGCTCGACGACGGGCGCGTGCTCCGCGCCTACGACAGCGGGGCGGATGCCGCGAACGGAGCCGATGCCGCGAACAGGTCGGGTGCCGCGGCGGGCCCGGTGCTCGTCTGGCACCACGGGTCGCCGCAGACGGGTGCCCCGCTCGAGCCGGTGCTGGCCGCGGCGGCGGCGCGCGGCATCCGGGTGCTCTCGTACGGGCGACCGTCGTACGGCGGGTCGTCGCCGAATCCCGGCCGCGACGTCGCCTCGGCCGCGGAGGACGCGGCCGCGGTCGCCGACGCGTTCAGCGTCGGACGCTTTGCCGCGATGGGCGCATCGGGCGGTGGGCCGCACGCCCTGGCCGGGGCCGCGCTGCTTCCAGAGCGGGTGACCGCGGTCGTCACGATCGCGGGCATCGCCCCGTACACCGACGCGTTCGACTGGTTCTCGGGCATGCGCTCGCCCGGCGGGCTGCTCGCTGCACGGGAGGGTCGCGAGCAGCGCGCGGCCTTCGCCGAGATCGAGGAGTTCGACCCCGAGCAGTTCCTGCCCGCCGACTTCGAGGCGCTCGATGGCGCCTGGTCGGCACTCGGGGCGGATGTCGCCGCCTCCGAGGCGTTCGGGAACGACGGGCTCATCGACGACGACGTCGCGTTCACGCGTCCGTGGGGGTTCGAGCTCGAGGACGTGCGCGTGCCAGTGCTCCTCGTGCAGGGCGAGGGCGACCGCGTGGTGCCACGACGGCACGCGGCGTGGATGCTCAGCCGCCTGCCCGACGCCGCCCTGTGGATGCGCCTCGACGACGGGCACGTCTCGGTGCTCCACACGGTGCCCGACGCGATGGACTGGCTGCTCGACCACGCGCACTGAGGCGCTCAGCCGAGCGAGTCGAGCGCCCGCACGAGGTCGCCGTGCAGGTCGTCGACGTGCTCGAGCCCGACCGAGAGCCGCACGAGCCCCTCGGGAATCGTGGGCTGCTCGAGCGCCCAGCGACGTCGCCGCTCGAACGTCGACTCGACGCCGCCCAGGCTGGTCGCGTGCACCCAGAGGCTCGTGCGCTGCACGAGCGCGTCGGCCGGCTCTGCGCCGCCGCGCACGACGATCGAGACGATCGCGCCGAAGCCGGGGTAGCGCACCTCCTCGAGCGCCGGGTGGCCGGCGAGCCGGCGCACGAGCTCCTGCGCTGTGGCCTGCGCGCGTTCGAGCCGCACCGGCAGGGTGCGCAGCCCGCGCAGCGCGAGGAACGTCTCGAGCGGGGCCGGGATCGCGCCGTGCAGCGAGCGTCGTTGCACGGTCGCGTCGGCCAGCTCGTCGGACGCCGTGACCACCGCGCCCATGAGCACGTCGCTGTGGCCCGAGATGTACTTCGTCGCCGAGTGCACGACCACGTCGGCGCCGAGGGCGAGCGGACGCTGCAGCAGCGGGGTGGCGAACGTGTTGTCGACGGCGACCAGCGCGCCGTGCTCGTGCGCCGCGCGGGCGATCGCCGCGATGTCGGCGACCTCGAGGGCCGGGTTCGTCGGCGACTCGAACCAGACCATCGCGGCGCCGTCGCAGGCGGCGGCCACGGCGGCGGTGTCCGTGATGTCGACGTAGACGGCCCGCAGGCGCCCCTGCTCCTCGCGCTCCTGGAGCGCAGCGACGGTTCCGGTGTAGGAGTGCCTCGGCGCGACGACCGTGCCGCCTGGCTCCACCAGGTCGAGCACCGCGGCGATGGCGGCCATGCCCGACGCGAACGCGATGCACCGGCCGCCCTCGAGGGCGCCGAGGGTCTCCTCGAAGGCCGTCCACGTGGGATTGCCGTACCGCCCGTACTCGAGCTCGCCGCCCGCGACGTAGGTCGAGGTGAGGTGCACGGGCACGCTCATGGGCTGGTCGGGCGTCTTCGCGGGGCGGCCGGCGATGACGGCGAGGGTGTCGGGGTGGAGCGCCGGCGTGTCCGGCGTGCTCGCGTCGTGCACGGTCGTGCCTCCAGGGGTCGGGGAGCGGAGATCGTGGCATCCGCATGCGCCAGCCTATGACGAGGCCCGGCGTCACTGCTCCCGGTGGTCCGCGGCCGGCACGATGCCGCTGCCGCCACGGCCGCTGCCCTCGCTCTTCCCCTCGCCTTCGCCCTCCTCACCGTCTTTGCCACCCTTGCCGTCCTTCTCGGACTTGCCGTCGTCGCCTTGCGCCGGCGCGGGCGGCGCCGGCTTGGACCGGTCGGCCTGCAGCTGCGTGATCTGCTCCTGCAACCGGGCCTGCTCGGCCAGCAGTCGCTGCTGCTCTGCCTCGGTCTCGGCGGCGGCGACGGCCGCCGCGAGGTCCTGGCGCACGAGGTCCATCGCCGACACGATCGCCGCGAAGCGCTGGTCGTCGAGCCGGCCGTCGCGGCGGGCCTTCGACACGTCCGTGGCGAGCTCATCGAGTCCGGCGATCGCCGTCGGCCAGTCGCCTGCGGCGCTGGCGGTGCTCACGGCGATGACCTGGGCCCGCAGGTCCGCCTTCGTCGCGTCGTCATACTGCGGCGAACAGGCCGAGAGCGCCAACGTCGCCGTGAGCACGACGGCCGCGATCGGTCCTGCGCGCATGTCACCCCCATCTGTTGCGGTCACGATACGCAGCCGCTTCGGCGAAGTCCCGGGGTTGACTCGCACCTCGCGGGCGGCCCCGGGCGGGCGATCGACTCACCTGGCTCCTCGACGGGGTATCATCAGCAAAAGCAGCATTCATATATGAAAGTGGGCCGACATGTCGGAACTGCTGGAACGCGGCGCCGCGCGCATCACCTGGATCAGGTCCCGGATGCCGCTGCTCGCCGCCACCCGCGAGGACTTCACCGTGCGCCGACCGTTCGCCGGCCTCCGCCTCGGCATGTCCCTGCACGTCGAGCCGAAGACGGCCGTGCTGCTCGAGGTGCTCGCCGCGGGCGGGGCGGAGATCGTCGCCACGGGCAACCACGGCTCGACGCAGGACGACGTGGTCGCCTACCTGCGGAGCCTCGGCATGACGGTGTTCGGCCGCCGTGACGACACGCTCGACGAGCACCACGCGAACGTCGCCGCGGTCGTCGATGCGCGTCCCGACCTCGTGCTCGACAACGGCGCCGACCTCGTCGCCGGCATCGTCGCGGCCGGCACGGCGTCCGGGGTGGTCGGCGGCACCGAGGAGACGACGAGCGGCGGCATCCGACTGCGCACCGAGCTCGCCGGGCGCGTGCCGTTCCCGTCGATCGTGATCAATGACAGCCCGCTCAAGGCCATCGGCGAGAACCGGCACGGCGTCGGCCAGTCGGTCGTCGAGAGCATCATGCGCATCACGAACCTGATGATTCCCGGGCGACGGTTCGTCGTGGCGGGCTACGGCTGGTGCGGCCGGGGAATCGCGCAGTATCTCCGGGCGTTCGGCGGGCGGGTCGCGGTCGCCGAGATCGACGAGATCAAGGCCTTCGAGGCGGCCCTCGACGGCTACCGCGTGGGCGAGCTCGGCGACCTCGCCGAATGCGGCGAGTTCTTCATCACCGCCACGGGGCATCCGGGCATCATCACCGATGCCGTCATCGACCGGATGTCGAGCGGCGCCGTGCTGGCGAACGCCGGCCACTTCCCGTGGGAGATCGATACCGAGGCGCTCTACGGCCGCGCCGTCGACGTGACCGAGCTCGACGCGGCGATCGAGCGCATCGACCTGCCCGACGGGCGCGAGCTCATCCTCCTCGCGGGTGGCCGCATGGTGAACCTCGCCGGACGGGAGCCGAAGGGCAACTCGCTCGAGGCCATGGATCTCGGCTTCCTGCTGCAGTCCCTCTCGCTCGAGCGCGTGGCGACGGACCCCGCGTCACTGGCGCCCGGGCCGCAGCCGGTGCCCGACGACCTCGAGCGCGAGATCGCGCGGCGGTTCGTCCGGGCCCTCGGAGCCGACCGGTGAGCCCAGAGCCCGAGCCGACGACGGCGGGCCGCGGGATCGAGTACGCCGCGCCCGCCCTCGACAAGGCGCTCGACATCCTCGAGCTGCTCGCGAACGAGGCGGGCGGGCTCACGCAGACCGAGATCGCCGAGGCGGTCGGGCGAAACGTCAGCCAGATCTACCGCGTACTCGCGACCCTCGAGCGCCGCGGCTACCTCACGCGTGACGACCGGTCGGCGCGGTACGTGCTCTCGATGGCGCTGTTCGACCTCGCCCACCGGCATCCGCCGCTCCGTGGCCTCGTGCAGCTGGCCGCAGCGCCCATGCGCGAGCTCGCCGACCGCATCCGCCAGTCGTGTAACCTCGGCGTCGACGACGCCGGTGAGGTGCGCATCATCGCCCAGGCCGAGTCGCCAGCCGACTTCGGCTACCAGGTGCGGGTGGGCGCGCGCTTCCCGCTCGAGACGACGGCGACCGGCGCGGTGCTCTCAGCCGGTGCTCCGGATGCCGCGGGCCGGCTGCTCCCCGGAGAGGCCGAGCTGCTCGCGGCCGGATACCTGACCCGCGCAGACCGCCTGCAGGCGGGCATCACCGACGTGGTCGCCGCCGTCACCGATCGCACCGGCGGCACGATCGCCGCGCTGACCGTGCCGTACATCGGCACGTCGTACAGCGCCGTCGGCCTCGACGAGGTGGTCGCCGCCGCGCGCGCCACGGCCGCGGAGATCTCGGCCCGCCTCGGCGGCGCCCGCTGACCTGCGCCGCCGCACGCGGGGCGCGGTCGGCCGATCAGCGGATGACGCCCTCGTCGAGCAGCGCCTGCAGCCCCGCCCGGAACCCCTCGCGACCGCCGTGCGACGGATGCCGCACCCGAGGCACCTCCCACCCGCTGCGGGCGAGGCTCGCCTGGGCGACGTTGCCGACCGCGACGATCGACCGGATGCCGAACACCCCGGCCAGCGCCTGCCACGACCACGCCCATTCCGCCGTCTCGGCACGGGTCGGCGTGCGGTTCGACAGCGGGGCACCCGGCCGATGGGGGTGCAGGGGGAATGCGCTCCACAGCAGCGGGAGGAAATCAAGGCCCTCGAGCACCTGCCACATCACCGTGGCCGTCGGCTCGGCGGCGATGCCGGCGGCATCCGGGATCTCATATCCGAGCTCGGTGCCGAACAGGCCGAAGTGCGCGACGCCGCGACGCAGGAGCACCGTGTTCGTGAACGGCACGCCCGTGATCGTCATGCCGCGGTAGCCGGGTGCCTCGCCCACGAGGATCGTGGACGGCTGCCGCTCGGCGAGCTGCCGCAGGTAGCGGTCCAGGTTGCGCCGCCGCATCGAGTTCTCGGGCAGGGAGTGATCGAAGGGGTTCGCGCTGCTCGGGCCGGACGCGCCGGCGGCGAGCCGTTCGATGAAGCCGGCGATCGCATCGGGGGCCATGAGCGGTCATCCTACGGCTAGCCTCGAAGCATGAGCCGAACCGTCTGGACCGTCATCGGCGTGATCGTCGCCGTCCTCGTCGCCTGGTTCCTCGTCGACGTGGTCTTCAGCCTGCTGTGGTTCATCGCCAAGCTGGCCATCGTCGCCGTGGTCGCCGTCGTCGTCTTCTTCGTGCTGCGCGCGGTCGTGCGTCCCTCCGACGACCGGAAGTCGATCGAGCGATGAGCCGCCGTTCGGGCGTGCCCGCCTCGACGCCGGCGCGCACCCTGGGACGACTCGTGCTCGGCGCGTTCCTCGTCTTCGCCGGCGTCAGCCACCTGTTCTGGGCGCGCCGCGAGTTCCGGGCGCAGGTGCCGCCGTGGGTGCCGATGGACCCCGACGCCGTGGTGGTCGGCTCGGGCGTGGTCGAGGTCGGCCTCGGTGCGGCGCTCGTCGCACTGCCGCGCGAACGCGGGCGCATCGGCGCGATCGTCGCGGCGTTCTTCGTCGCGGTGTTCCCCGGCAACCTCGCGCAGTGGGCGGAGCGCCGCGATGCGTTCGGCCTCACGACCGATCGGGCGCGGTTCATCCGCCTGTTCTTCCAGCCGCTGCTCGTGGCGCTCGCCGTCTGGTCCACGTCGCCGGCCGACCGGCGCGCCTGACCGGCCGCCGGGCTGACGCGTCGACACGTCTGCCACGCGGCCTCCGCCGGCCGGGCATACCCCGTCGGACGTCCTCGCGATTCAATGGAGGCATGCGACTCGTCGTGCTCACCGGCGCCGGCATCTCGGCCGAGAGCGGCGTGCCGACGTTCCGCGACGCGGGCGGACTCTGGGAGGGGCACCGCGTCGAGGACGTCGCGACGCCCGAGGGCTTTGCGCGGGATCCCGTCATGGTGCAGCGCTTCTACGACGCGCGGCGACATGCCGTGGCCCTGGCCGAGCCGAACCCCGCGCACCTGGCCCTGGCGAACCTCGAACGCGAACTCGGCGACGACCTGCTCGTGGTCACCCAGAACATCGACGACCTGCACGAGCGTGCCGGCTCGCACCGGGTCGTGCACATGCACGGCGACCTGCTCCAAGCCCGCTGCCTCGCCTGCGGTCGGCGGGTGCCCGTCGGGGCCGACCTCGTCGACCGACCGCCCTGCCCCGAGTGCGGCGAGCGGATGCTGCGCCCCGACGTGGTCTGGTTCGGCGAGATGCCGTACGACCTCGACCTCATCGACGAGGCGCTGCTCGCCTGCGACCGTTTCGCGGCGATCGGCACCTCGGGCGCCGTGTACCCGGCGGCCGGCTTCGTGATGACGGCTGCCGCGGAGGGCGCGCACACGATCGAGCTGAACCTCGCGCCGAGCGAGATCACCCCGCTGTTCGACGAGGTGCGGCACGGGCCGGCGAGCGTCGTGGTGCCCGCCTGGGTCGAGGAGGTGCTCCACGCCAGCCGCTGAGTCGCGCGCGGCTGAGCCGCACGGGCCGCCGGGCCGGACCGTACCCCATCGGTCGGGCGCGGGACAGGGGGTTCGTCCCCGGCCGCCCGGCCCCTAGGGTGAGGGCATGAGCGATCGACCGCCCTCGCCGGTGCGCACGGAGCGCCTCTGGAACGACCGGCTCGGTCGCTGGAGCATCCGGAGCCTGCAGATCCTCCTCGTCGTGACGCTCGGCGCGCTCGCCGTGTGGGCGCTGGTGCAGGTGAAGCTGCTCGTCATCCCCGTGCTCATCGCGCTCATCGTGGCCTCGGCGGCGGCGCCGCTCGTGGGTTGGCTGCGCCGTCGTGGACTGTCGCCGATCCTCGCGGCCTGGGTCACCCTCATCGGCGGCATCCTCGTGCTCGGCGGCGTGGTCACCGCGATCGTGTTCGCCGTGCGCAACCAGTGGGACGAGCTGGCCGCCTCCGCGGGAGAGGGCTTCGACGACCTGCAGGCCTGGCTCAAGGACCTGCCCTTCCCGATCGACCAGCAGCAGATCACCTCCGCGCGCGATTCGGTCGTCGACTACGTGACGAGCGCCGAGTTCGGCGCCGGGGCGGTGCGGGGCGTGTCGGCCGCCACGGAGTTCGTCGCGGGCGCGTTGCTCGTGCTGGTCGTGCTCTTCTTCTTCCTCAAGGACGGCGACCGCATCTGGGCGTTCTTCCTCCGCCCCTTCAGCGGCGTGCGCCTCGAGCGCGGACGCCGGGTCGGCACCACGAGCGTGAAGGTGTTCGGCGGCTACATCCGCGGCACCGCGATCGTGGGGCTCGTCGACGCGGTCGTGATCGGCCTCGGCCTCGTGATCCTGCAGGTGCCGCTCGCGCTGCCCTTGGCCGTCATCGTGTTCCTCGGTTCGTTCATCCCGCTCGTCGGCGCCACGGTCGCCGGCATCCTGGCCGCGCTCGTCGCGCTCGTGGCCAACGGACCGGTCGTGGCGCTCATCGTCGTCGCGATCGTCATCGCCGTGAACCAGCTCGAGGGCGACCTGCTGCAGCCGGTCGTGATGGCGCAGTCGCTGAAGCTGCATCCGCTGGTGATCCTCATCGCCCTCACCGCCGGTACCATCCTCGGCGGAATCGTCGGCGCCGTGCTGGCGGTGCCGATCGCGGCGGTCGGCTGGGCGATCATCAAGGTGTGGGACGGCCCCGACCCGTCGATCGACGCACGAAGGCCGCTGCGCCGGCGACGCGAGACGGCCTCGGATGCCACCTCGCAGGGCGAGCAGCTGCCGCAGGACTCCGCCGGCGGAAGCCCGGTGGCCTGACGTGCGCTCGGCCCCGGTGTTCGCCGCGGCCACGGTGAGCTACGCCGCGAACTGCGCGCTCGGGGCATCCGTCGCCCTGCGTCTCGTCGACACCCGGAACGTGCGGTGGGTGCACCACGCGCTCTACATCGCGACGTTCTCGCTCGCCGTCGGCGCGATGAGCTCGGCCGGGTGGGGGAGCCCGCGGGGCTCGAGCCGTGCCGCCGCCGCGCTGCTCGCGCCGGCCGCCGTGCCGCTGACGCTGATCCCGTACGCCGGAACGCAGACGCGGCGGCATCCGCTCGTCGCGCTCACCGCGGCGCCGTTCTTCATCGCCGCGCTGGTGCGTTCGAGCCTGCCCGAGCGCACGTCGCAGACCCGGAAGACCGGCAACACCCGGAAGACCAGGAAGTAGGACGCATGGAACTGCTCGACGCGATCCGCCGTCGCAAGACCACGAACGGGCCGTTCCTGCCCGACCCCGTCTCGGAGGAGCACCAGCGGCTGCTCATGGAGGCGGCCGGCCGGGCGCCCTCGCAGCTCAACAGCCAGCCCTGGCGCTTCGTCGTGATCGAGGACCGCTCGACCATCGAGGCGGTCGCGCGCATCTCGGGCGAGAGCATGACCGAGGCGATGTCGAACGGCACGTTCTTCGAGCGCTACAAGCCCTACTTCCGGTTCAGCCAGGCCGAGATGGACGAACAGCGCAGCGGCATGCTCTTCGACAAACTGCCCGCGCCGCTGCGGCCGTTCACCAGCCAGGTGTTCACCAAGCGCGGGCAGAAGCTCATGAACACGTTCGGCGTGCCGAAGACGCTCGGCGAGGAGAACCGCAAGCTCGTCGCCGGGTCGCCGCTGCTGCTCGGCGTCATGCTCGACCGCAGCGAGTACCGGCCCGGGCAGCTCTCATCGTTCTACTCGGTGTTCAGCATGGGCGCCGCGATGGAGAACGTGTGGCTCACGACGGTCGAGCTCGGCATGGGGATCCAGTTCATCTCGTTCCCGATGGAGGTGCCCGGCCGGTGGGACGAGATCGTGCGCCTGCTGCGAGTGCCCGACGAGCTCGAGCTCATGGCCGTGTACCGGCTCGGCTACGTGCCGGAGGAGCAGCGCCGGCCCGCCATCGACTGGGTCAGCCACGAGCGCAAGCGGCCGTCGCAGTACGTCTACCGCGAGACCTGCGAGACGCCGCAGGAGGGCTGGGACGACGTGCGCCCGCCCGATCGCGGCTGAGCCCAGCGGACGTGTGCCCGGCGCGGCTCTGCCCGGCGCGCCCGCGCGATGCGTGCCCAGCGATACGGCGGGAACTCCTCGGGCCAGTGCTTCCTGAATGTGTGCACGCCCATGCTCGCGTAGCGCCAGAGCTTGCCCGGGTCGCGGAACGGCCGCGTCGACACGCCCACCGACAACCGCTGGTCGCGGAGCACGCGGGTGCCCGGCGGCAGGTGCAGGCTCAGGTCGAGGTCGTCGTGCACGCGCTGGTCATGGCGGCAGACGTCGTCGCGCACGGCCAGCCAGAGCGCGCGCCGCAGCAGCGCCGACGACCCCCAGAGCGGCCGATGCCCGAGCGCGAGGCCGGCGATCACCGTGTAGGCGCCGAGGTACGCGGCGATGAGCACCCGTGACGCGAGCGGCGGCGCGCTCGGCAGCCACGCCCACCCCGTGACGGCCTCGACGCCGGGGTCGGCGAAGCGCTCGTGGGCGTCCCGCACCCAGTCGGGCGGCAGCACGGTGTCGGCGTCCACACGGGCGAGCAGGTCTCCGGATGCCGCGTCGAGGCCGGTCGAGGTCGCCGCAGGGATGCCGACGACGGGCTCGGGCACCACGCGGCATCCGTAGCGCGCCGCCAACGGACCCAGGTCGCCGTTGCCGCCGTTGTCGACGATGACGATCTCGTCGGGCGCGACGGACTGCGCTGCGACCGAGGCGAGCAGCCGCTCGAGGCGGTCGCGGTCGTTTCGCACGGGCACCACGATCGAGAGGGTGAGCACCTGGCCCGCGGGACCTGCTCGGCCCCCGGCCTCGGCCGCGGCGTCGAAGCCGGCCTCGGCCGCGGCGTCGGTGTCGGCCTCGGCCGCGTCGTCGGTGTCCGCCTGGGCGGTCAGCGGTTCGTCGGCTGGCATGCCCTCACGCTAGGCACCGGCGGCGGGCTCACCAAGGGGCTTGCGCTCCGCCTCGAGCGCGGCGATCAGCGTGGCCGAGTCGTACGGGCCCTTGTGGCGGCGCTCGCCGATGAAGAACGTGGGAGTGCCGTGCAGGTCCATCATCTGCGCGTCGAGGCGGTCGTCCTCGACGCGTCGCACGACCGCGGGTGACCGCAGGTCGTCGGCGAAGCGATCCATGTCGAGGCCCAGGTCGCGGGCGTAGCGGCAGAGGTCGTCGGTGGTCAGGTCGTCCTGGTTCGCGAACAGGGTCAGCGCCATCTCGAAGAACCGGCCCTGCAGCGCCGCCGCCTCCACCGCCTGGGCCGACTCCCGCGCGTGCGGATGCACCGCCTCGAGCGGCAGGTGGCGGAACACCCAGCAGACGTCGTCGCCGAAGTGGTCGATGACGGCGTCGATCGATCCCGTCGCCCGGCTGCAGAACGGGCACTCGAAGTCGCCGTACTCGACGATGAGGTGGGGCGCGTCGGGCCGCCCGCGGAAGTGGTCGCGCTCGGGGTCGAACGGCCGCACGAGCTTGGCGCCGACGGCGACGGGCGGCCGCAACCGGTCGCCGACCACGAAGATGAGCCAGCCGAGCACGAAGGCGATGACGGATGCCGCGAGCACGCCGACCCGCGCGAGGTCCTGGGTCTCGCGGTCCTCGATCGCGAGTCCCACGATGAACAGGGCGATCGTGAAGCCGATGCCCGACAGCGCCGCGCCTCCCGAGATGCGCGACACGGTGAGTCCGGGCGCGAGGGTGCCGATGCGCAGCATCCGCACCAGTGCCGTGGCCCCCGTGATGCCGACGAACTTGCCGATGACGAGGCCGGCCACGATGCCCCAGGTCAGCGGCGACGAGACCGCGGCCGACAGCGTCTGCGGGTCGAGCTGCACGCCGGCGTTCGCGAGCGCGAAGATCGGCAGCACGATGAACGCGACGTAGGGCGACCACGCCGCCTGCAGCCGCTCGTTGATGGAGATGGAGTCGCGCAGGCTCCGGGTGGCCGCGCGCGCGTAGGTCGTGTTCGGCGACTCGCGGAACGCGCGAGTGAGCTCGGCGGCCCGCTCGACCTCCATGCGGCGCGGGGGGAACACCGGGATCACGAGGGCCACGGCAACGCCCGCGAGCGTCGGGTGCACGCCTGCTGCGCCGACGCCGAGCCACAGGCCGAAGCCGAGCACGGCGTAGGCCGGGCCGCGGCCGACGGGCAGGAAGCGCACGAGGGCGAGGGCCACGAGCAGCACCGCGCTGATCACGAGCGGCAGCAGCTGGATGCCCTCGTTGTAGAACACCGCGATCGCCACGAGCGCGCCGATGTCGTCGACCACGGCCAGGGTGAGCAGGAAGGTGCGCAACCGCCACGGGAACTTCGGCCCGATGATCGCGAGGGCGCCGAGCAGGAACGCCGTGTCGGTGGAGATCACGACGCCCCACGCGTGCATCTCGTCGGTGCCCGCGTTGAACAGCATGAAGATCACGGCGGGGAGTACCAGCCCCGCGACGGCCGCGATGACGGGCACCGCCGCGCGCGAACGGTCGGTGAGCTCGCCGATGGTGAACTCGCGTTTGACCTCGAGACCGACGGTGAAGAAGAAGAACGCCATCAGGCCGTCGTTCACGAGCTGGTGCAGCGTGAGCTGCGCCTGGAACCCGCCGACGACGATCTCGACATGCGTGTCCCAGAACGCGTCGTACGTCGACCCCCATGGCGAGTTCGCCCAGACGATCGCGATCAGGGTGAAGCACAGGAGCAGGAGTGCGGAGAGGCGGTCGCCGGCGCCGGCGCCGGCGGGCGGCGCCGAACGGCGGGGCAGCACCGGAGCCGTGGTGGTGGCGCTCGTCATGCGGTCGATTCGGTGCGCGGGGTCAGCGCTGGCGAGGAGCGCGGATGATCGACCAGAGCGCCGCGAGGAGCAGCACGCCGCCGACGGCGACGATCAGTCCGAGAATCGACCAGATCACGGTTTCGATGTCCACGTGCACCTCCGAAGGGCTCTCCGCCATTCTGTCGTGCCCGGGCGCGCGCCCACCAGAGGCAATCCGTCAACCCGTTGACCCTCGCGCCGGTCGAGCGGACGCTGGAGGCATCCGCACGCGGCATCCGGATGGGAGATCGCCCGGGGCATCCGCATGCGGCCTTCGACCGAGGAGGGGCCATGACCGACCCACGCGACCACGCCCAGCGGCACGACGCCGACCGCTTCACGCCCGACGTCGGGCAGGACGAGACCGAGGGCGAGCCGCGCAACGACGCCGACGACCTCATGTACGACGGCGACGACCTCGGCCCCGACGCGAACGAGCTCGACGCCGACAACCCGGTCGAGGAGCAGACCCTCGAGGCGGTCGACCCCGACAACGCACCGGACTGAGTCGCCGGACGTCCTAGGCCGGCGATCCGCCGCTCGCGGCCGGGACTGTGTCGATGTCGTCGCCGGGCGAGGAGATGTCCTGCCGGCGCCCCGAGCCGAGCGAGATCGTGGCCAGGAGCCCGACCGCGAGGAATCCGGCCGCCGTGAGCGCCGACGCCCGGGTGGCATCGCTGAACGCCTCGCGGGCCGCCTGCGCGGCCTCGGGCGACTGCGCCTCGATGGCCGGGATGGCCGCCCCGGCGGAGTCGACCACCGCGTCGACGACCTGCTCGCGCTGCGGCTCGGGCACGAACGGCTCGAGCTGGTCGTCGAGGTTGGCCCCGAGCGAGGTGAACAGCACCGTGCCGAGGATGGCGATGCCGAGCGCCGAGCCGAACTGGCGCGCGGTGCTCTGCGTGCCCGATGCCTGGCCGCTCTGGCCGACGGGCACGTCGGCGAGCACGACGCCGGTGAGTTGCGCGGTCGCGAGACCAACCCCGAACCCGTACACGAACAGGCCGATGACGATCTGCCACCACGGGGTGTCGACCGCGATGACGAGCGCGATGACGACGAGGCCGGCGATCTCGAGCAGGATGCCCACGCGCACGGTCCACACTGGCGCGACCCGCTGGCCGAGGGTGCCCGCGACGCCGCTGGCGGCGAACGCGCCGATCGCGAGCCCGAGCAGCACGTAGCCGGTCTGCAAGGCGTCGTAGCCGAGGACGTTCTGCAGCCAGAGCGGCAGCGAGAGGATGATGCCGAACTCGCCCAGCGACACGATGAGCGCCGCGATGTTGCCGTTGCGGAACGACGGGATGCGGAGCAGCCCGAAGGGCAGCATCGGGTCCTGGCCCCGCCGTTGCCGGGCGAGGCCCCAGGCCACGAAGGCGGCGCCGCTCAGCACGGCGATCGCGAAGATGAACGGCGTGGGCGAGATCGGGAAGGTCCACTCCCAGTCGCCGAACATGAGCGGCGACTCGGTCTCCCACCACCCGTAGGTGCGGCCCTCGATGAGGGCGAAGACGAGGCTCGCCGAGGTGATCACCGAGAGCACGGCGCCCACCGGGTCGAGGCGCATGGGGTGGGCGGCCCGTGACTCGGCGACGGTGAGCAGGGCACCAACGATCGTGATGATGCCGAGCGGCACGTTGATGCCGAACGCCCACCGCCACGAGTAGTCCGTCGTGAGCCAGCCGCCGAGCAGCGGTCCGACCGCAGCCATGCCACCGATCGTCGAGCCCCACACCGCGAAGGCAATGCCGCGCTCGCGGCCGTGGAAGTTCGCGTTGATGATCGACAGGGAAGCCGGCAGGATCATCGCGCCGCCGACGCCCTGCACGACCCGCGAGAGGATGAGCAGGTCGCCCGTCGGCGCGAGGGCTGCGGCGACGCTCGCGAGGCTGAAGATCGTGATGCCGATGACCATCATGCGGCGCCGGCCCACGCGGTCGGCGATGGTGCCGAAGGTGAGCAGCAGGGCGGCGAACACGATGGTGTAGCTCTCCTGCACCCACTGCACCTGGGTGGACGTGATGCCGAGGTCGTCGACGATCGAGGGGATCGCCACGTTCACGATCGTCGAGTCGACGATGATCAGCGCGACGGCGAGGCTGATGACGACCAGGCCGATCCAACGGCGTGCTGCGGATGCCACGTGCGCTCCGATCTCGTACGGGTGACTCGCTCACCCTAGGCCGGTGCCACGGTCGATGGCATCCATCCGAAGTTCGTCGCCGCAGCGGTGAAGAGCGGCTGCGGGGACGAGTCGCCCGGCGCACGAAGGTTAGGCTAGCCTCACCAAGAAAGTGCCCCTGATCTGCGGAAAAGTCGGCGTCGGATGCTGCGGGCGACCGGTCGTCGGGGCTAGCATCGCGGTATCGCACCGTCGCAACCGCCCTTGGAGGTCACCATGAGCATGACGCTCGACGATCTGCCCGCCGTCGCCGAGTGTTCGGTGTCCGGCTGTTCGTACAACGACCATTCGCACTGCCACGCCGCCGCGGTCACCATCGGCGGATCCGTCGGCGACGCGGAGTGCGCCACCTTCATCCCGCTCGGCACGAAGGGCGGACTCGACAAGGTGCTCTCGCACGTCGGCGCCTGCCAGCGGTCGGAGTGCGTGCACAATTCCTCGCTCGAGTGCACCGCGGCATCCGTTCGCGTCGGCCCGGGCGTCGACGATGCCGACTGCCTCACCTACGAGCCGGCCTGAGCCACGACGAACGCCCCGGCGCACCGCGATGAGCGGGCGCCGGGGCGTTCGTGCGCGAAGCGCGGCCGGTCGGGTCAGGCCGCCTGGGCGAGCGCGGAGCGCGCGTCGCGCACGCCCTTGAGGGCGGCGGCCCACGGCACGAGCTGGTCGAGCTGGGCCGCGAGCATGCCCTGGTGGTAGGCCGCGGGCGTGAACACGTGGTAGTTCTCGAAGTCGGTCATGAGCGAGAACGCGACCTGCTGGCGCACGTCGGCGACCTGCAGCTCGCCGAGGATGAGCCGGAGGTGCTCGGCCGCGCGGGTCCCGCCTGCCGCGCCGTAGCTGACGAGTCCGGCCGCCTTGTCGTTCCACTCGCCGTAGACGAAGTCGAGCGCGTTCTTGAGGGCGCCCGAGGTGGAGTGGTTGTACTCGGGCGTCACGAAGATGTAGCCGTCGAAGGAGTCGACCTTCTCGGCCCAGGCCTTCGTGTGGTCGTTGGCGTACTGACCGAGGCTGGGCGGCATGGCCTCATCGAGGTGGGGGAGTGCGAAGTCGGCGAGGTCGACGAGCTCGAACTCGGCGTCGGTGCGCGTGGCGGCGTGCTCGAGCACCCAGTTCGCGACCTGGTCGCCGACGCGGCCCGGACGCGTGCTGCCGATGATGATGCCGATCCTGACAGTGGACATGGTGTGTGCCTTCCCGATGAAGTAGTTGACGCGTCATCATATCCTTAATAGATGACACGTCAACCAACCTCGGCTAGGCTGGGGGCATGTCCGAGGTGTCCGAGATCGACGAGGCGGAGTGGGAGCTCTGGCAGGACTTCCTGACCATGCACCGCGACCTGATGCGCGAGCTCGACCGGCGCCTCCAGTCCGACGCGGGCCTCTCCCAGGGCGACTACACCGTGCTGCTCACGCTCTTCAAGGCACCCGACCGGCGCCTGCGCCCCGGTGCGCTCGGCGCCGCGATCGGGTGGGAGAAGAGCCGCCTCTCGCACCAGCTCACCCGCATGGTCGCGCGCGGACTCATCGAGCGGGTGGAGTGCGACACCGACGCCCGCGGGTCGCTCATCGTGCTCACGCGCGACGGTCGGCGGGCACTGCTCGGGGCGATGCGCGACCACGCGTCGGCCATCCGCAGCCTCTTCCTCGACGCGCTCGAGCCCGACGAGAAGCGCGTGCTCGCCGAGGCGTCGTCCCGCGTGCTCCGACGCCTCGGCGGTTCGACCGCGTGCGACGGCGCCGAGGAGTGCGCGGCGGGCTGACGCGGCATCCGGATTCTGCCCTGAGCGGATCGGGCTGACGACGGCGACGGCGCACGATTAGCCTCGGCACATGGGCAAGGTCGTCGAGTTCCCGGGGGCGGTCGCCCCGCATGCCACCAAGCCGCTCTGGCGGCACGTGCTCGGCGAGGTGCTCCGCGTTGAGCGCCTCGAGCAGGAGCGCATCCTGACCGAGGTCGCCGCCACGGCGGGCGTCTCGCCGCAGTACCTCTCCGAGATCGAGCGCGGCCGCAAGGAGCCGTCATCCGAGATCCTCGGGTCGGTCGCCGACGCGCTCGGCCTCGAGCTCGTCGACGTCGTGCGCCGCGTCGGCGACCGGCTCGGCGCGCGGCTCGACGAGGAGCGCCGCGAGGCCGAGCGGCGCGAGCGGCTCACCGTCGAGGCGTCCTACGCGTTCCGGGCGGACGCTGCGGCGCCGCATCCGCTCGACGTCGCCATCGTCGACCTGGGCCACGCGGATGCCGCGGGCTCGGTCGTCGTGGCGGGCGTCGGGCTCGCCGCGCCCGGCGACGTGTTCCTGCTCGCGGCGTAGCGCCGCGGGCCACGCCCGCGCCCGCGCTCGGATGCGCCCGCGAGCCTGCCCGAACGCCTGCACATTGGAGCAGGTCTCCGCCGCGGTCGCGAGCGACGATGGTGGGATGGGCCGCATCCGTCACCTGGAGCAGGGCCCGGAGGCGCAGGACGCACCGGTGCCCGCCCCCACGGCCCACCGTGCGGAGGCGCCCGGGCTCGACACCGCCCGGTTGCGAGCCGAACCGGCCGGCATCGCACGGGACGCGATGGCCAGGATGCAGGGCACGGTCGGCAACCGCGTGGCGCAGCGGGTGGTCGCCGGGGAGCAGCTCCGAGGGGTGCCTGCGGGGGCCGTGCCCGTGGTCAGCCGCGATGTGACGACCCGCACGGCGATCTCCGAGACGACCGACACGGGCAACACGTACACGCAGGACCTCATCCTCAACCGCACGCAGTCGACCATCGAGATCACGCTCGGCATCAACTGGGTGCGCCATGGCACCTGGGCGTCGGATGCCGCGTACGCCGCCTTCATCCGCCGCGTGAAGACCGCGGCGTACTCCTACCTCGACAACAAGTTCAAGGTCGTCTGCACGCCGAACTCGGCCGCCGCCGGGCCGGCGCCGATCGAGCTGCCGATCACGTTCCTCCTGTACGACTCCGACACCGGCTACCAGATCGGCGTGCACGGTGGCGCCCCGGGCGGCGACAGCGCGATGGCGGCGGCCGGCGGCAACGTCTACGAGCTCGAGGGCAGCGGGGCTCCCGAGATCGACATCACCTACGCGCACGAGTTCGGCCACGCGGCGCTCGGCGTGAGCGACGAGTACTCGAACCCGGCGATCCCCGGCCGGGTGCTGACGAACGACCACAGCATCATGGCGAACTACTACGCTCAGGGCATCCCGCAAGCGCGATTCAGGGCACGCCACTTCCAGCACATCGTCACCGAGGTGGCGCGGGCCTTCGCCGGCTACACCTGTTCCCTGCGGGAGATGTGAGGAGCAGAGCCGAGATGAACCTGCACTACCGGCGAGGACACGAGATGTCCGGCTACGTGACCCTGACCGTCCAGCCCGACGGCACCGCGGCCGCGTCCCGTTCCGGTCGTGGCGACCTCGGGCGTCGTGAGGCGACCGGCGTGCTCACCCCCGCGCAGGCCGAGCGACTCTCGGACGCGGTCGAGGCCGCCGACCTCGCGCACCTCCGGGGATCGACGCGCCGCATCGCCGACGACGAGGTGCCCGTCGCGGTGGAGCTCGGTGCCGGGCGCGACCGCCGCGAGCTGCGCCTGTGGTCGGAGGACGCCGCCGCGAACCCGGCCTTCGTCGCGTTCGAGGCGACCGTGCGAGACCTCGTCGACGAGCTGCTCGCCGGGCGGACCGACGGCGACGGGCCATCCGGCTCGCGGCCCGCCTCGTCGCCCGACCCGTCCTAGCGGAAGGCGGCCAGCGCCTGCGCCTCGAGCACGTGGTCGGCGAGGCCGTAGGCGACCGCGGCCGCGGCGGGCAGGATGAGGTCGCGGTCGGTGTCGTGGCGCAGCGTCAGCACGTCGCGCCCCGTGTCGGCCGCGAGCGCCGCCTCGAGCTCGGCCCGCACGCGCACCACCTCGTCGGCGTGCAGGATGAGGTCGGGCACGGTGCCGCGTCCCTGCGTCGAGGGCTGGTGCAGCGTGACCTTGCCGTGCGGGAGGATCGCCCGCTGCCCCTTCGCGCCGCCCGCGAGCAGCACCGCGGCGGGGCCGCCGGCCTGTCCGACGCACGTCGTCGCGACATCCGGCCGGATGTGCTGCATCGTGTCGTACACCGCGAGGGCGGCGCCGGGCGAACCGCCGGGCGAGTTCAGGTACAGGCTGATCGGCGTCTCGCTCGACTCCGACGCGAGGTGCAGGAACTGCGCGATGAGCACGTTCGCGACGCCGTCGTCGATCTCGGTGCCGAGGTAGACGATGCGCTCGGAGAGCAGGCGGCTGTACACGTCCATCGTGCGCTCGGCGTTGCCCCGCTTCTCGACGACGTAGGGGATCGTGTAGGAGCTCATGCCGGCACCCGCAGTCCGGTCATCTGGCGGGCGCTGCCGCCGTAGAGCTCCTCGGAGCGGTGCACCACCCGGTCGACGAAGCCGTACTCCACGGCCTGCTCGGCGGTGTACCAGCGGTCGCGCAATGAATCCTGGGCGATGCGCTCGATCGGCTGCCCGGTGAGCTCGGCGGTGATGCCGAGCACCACGTCGCGCGTGTACCGGAGGTCGTCGGCCTGCAGCTCCACGTCGACGGCGGTGCCGCCGATGCCCGACGAGCCCTGGTGCATGAGCACGCGAGCGTGCGGCAGCGCGTACCGCTTGCCGGGCGTGCCCGCCGTGAGCAGGAACTGGCCGGCGCTCGCCGCCCAGCCGACGGCGATGGTCGCGACCTCGTTCGGGATGGCGCGCATCACGTCCATGATCGCGAGCATCGCGGGTACCGACCCGCCCGGTGAGTTGATCCAGAAGCGGATGTCGCACCGCGGGTCGTCGGCGGCCAGGGTGAGCAGCTGCGCGATGATGCGGTTGCCGCCGGTCTGGTCGAGCTCGTCGCCGAGCACGATGATGCGCTCGTGGAACAGCCGTCGCGTGAGCTCGGCGTCGATCGGCTGCATCGGTGGGGTCTCGTGATCGCTCATGTCCCCAGCCTGCGCCGGGGTCGGCGGCGGTGGGGCGGATGCCGCTCATGGCAGCACTGCCCGCAGCAGCGCTGCCCTGAGCTGTGCTGCCCGCAGCGTGCCGCGCTCGGCCGCGCTGCCTGACCGACCGACCTCATCGAGAGCGCGCAGAACGTGGGTGCGACGGACGAGCACCCGCAATCTGCGCGCTCTCGACATGGGCGCGGCTACCGGGGCTCCGCGCTCCTCGATCGGGGAGGCGGTCAGCCCGCGCGGGCGACGGCCGGACCCTCGCTGAACTGGCACGACGTCGCCGTCAGCCGCTCGTCGGGGTCGAGCCGTGCGAGCACGGCCCCGGCGATGGCGTAGAGCTGCTCGAGCTGCTCGGGGGAGAGCGCGTCGAGCACGTTCGACCGCACCGTGTCGACGTGGCCGGGCGCGGCATCCGCGATGAGCTGCAGGCCGGCGTCGGTGATGGTGGCGTTCGTGGCGCGACGGTCCTCGGGGCACGGGAACCGGCGGATGAGCCCGCGCTCCTCGAGTCGCCGCGCGACATGCGACAGGCGGGGGAGGGTCGCGTTGGTTCGGGAGGCGAGTTCGGTCATGTGCATGGTGCGGTCGGATGCCGCGCCGAGCGCCATGAGCACCCCGTACTCGAAGTGCGTGAGCCCGGCGTCGCGCAGCAGCTGGGCGTCGAGCGCACCGGGCAGCAGCTCCGTGAGCGCGACGAGGCGCACCCAGGCGGCGGATTCCTCGGTGCTCAGCCATCTCGTCTCGCTCGTCATGACTCGATCTTACCCCATTGGTTGACGCGACAACTGATTGCGGCTACGGTGATGGTTGTACCAACAAGTAACCGCGTCCGCAGGGGCGCACGAGAGGACGACATGACCACGGTCAGCATCATCGGCAAGGGAAACATGGGCAGCGCGATCGGGGCCATCGTGGCCGCCGGCGGCAACAGCGTCCAGGTCGTGGGCCGCGACACGAGCGACCCCATCACCGGCGACATCGTGGTGCTCGCCGTGCCGCACTTCGCCATCGACGAGATCGTCGCCGCACGTGGGGCCGACCTCGCCGGCCGGATCGTCGTGGACATCACGAACCCGCTGAACTTCGAGACCTTCGACTCGCTCGTCGTGCCGGCCGACGGCTCGCGCGCCAGTGAGCTGGCCAAGGCGCTGCCCGACTCGCGCGTGCTCAAGGCGTTCAACACCAACTTCGCCGCGACCCTCGCGCAGAAGACCATCGGCGGCCTGCCCACGACGGTGCTCATCGCCGGCGACGACGAGCCGGCCAAGCAGGCCCTCGCCGACGTCGTGCGGGCCGGCGGCCTCAACGCGGTCGACGCCGGCAGGCTCGCACGCGCCCGTGAGCTCGAGTCGCTCGGCTTCCTCCAGCTGACCGCCGCCGTCGGCGAGCAGATCGGCTGGACCGGCGGCTTCGCGCTCGTCGCGGCCTGACGCGCTACGCCCGCCCGCGGAGGTACACGAGCTGCGCTCGAACGGATGCCTCCGCGGCGGGCCGCACCGCGGCATCCGTGTCGACGTAGACGAGGTCGGTGACCTCGTCGACCGACGCGTCGGCGCCGAGCTTCGCGAGGGCACGGCGCACCTGCTCGAGCCGGTCGGCGCGGTGCACGAGGTAGTCGTCGCAGATCGAGCCGAGGTCGCGGAGCACCGGTCCGTGTCCGGGGAGCACGGCCACCATTCCGCGCACCGATCCGGCGAGGGCCTTGAGCCGGCCGAGGGACTCGAGGTAGGGGCCGAGCGCCCCGTCGGGATCGGCGATGATCGACGTGCCGCGGCCGAGGATGGTGTCGCCCGTGAGCACCGACCCGTGGTCGCCGTCGTCGGCCAGCACGAAGCACGCCGAGTCGGACGTGTGCCCCGGAGTGCGCATGACCCCGATCTCGATGCCGGCGGCCTCGATCACCTCGCCGTCGATGAGCGGCGCACGATCGATGCAGAACGCGGGATCGACCGCGGCCACGGGCGCGCCGACCCGGGCCGAGAACTCGGCGAGCGCCTCGCTGTGGTCGGGGTGGTGATGGGTGAGCAGCACGAGCTCGACCGGGCCGAACGACGCCAGGCGGTCGAGGTGCGACGCGATCGAGGGACCGGGATCGACCACGACCGTGCCCACGGCGCCGGGCGCCCGCAGCACGTACGAGTTCGTGCCGTCGAGCGTCATGGGCCCGGGATTGGGCGCGCGCACGAACGTCGCGAACGGCGACACGGCCTCGTCGTCGGGTCCGCGGAATCGAGGCAGTTGCATGCCCGAAGTGTATCCACCGGGGGCGCGCCTCGGGCGGTCGGAATCGGTGCGCTCGCCGCGCGCGCGGCCTAGTCTGAAGGCATGAACAGCGACCTTGAATCCCTCACCAACGATGAGGTCTCCGGCGCAGCGGCCACCGTCGTCCTGTTGCGCGACGGCGAACGCGGCGTCGAGGTGCTCCTCGCGGAGCGGCCGCGCGACCGCGGCTCGTTCGCGGGCGCGTGGGTCTTCCCCGGCGGCGCCGTCGACGAGGCCGACGCCCTCGGCGGCTCGGTCGACACCGAGGACGCCGCGCGCCGCGCCGCCGTGCGCGAGACGCGCGAGGAGATCGGACTCGAGCTCGACCGCTACGACCTCGTGCCGTTCTCGCACTGGACGCCCCCGAAGAACTCGCCCAAGCAGCTCCGGACCACCTTCTTCGCCGTGCGCGTGCCCGACGGGGAGATCACCCCGGCCCCCGAGGAGGTCATGGCGGTGGAGTGGTTCCGACCCGTCGACGCGCTCGACCGGCACGCCGCCGGCTCGTTGACGCTGTGGCCGCCGACCTGGGTGACCTTGTACGGGCTGCAGCGTGCGGCATCCGTCGACGCGGCCCTCGCCGAGCTGCGCTCGGGCGAGGTGAAGCCGTATGTCGGCCAGGTCAGCGACGACGGCCGCACCATCCTCTGGCAGGAGGACGACGAGCACGAGAGCCAGCAGCGCCGTCAGTCGTCGAACCCGGCCGTGCCCGACGAGGGGCCCGACGCCGAGGGCAACCAGCATCGGTTGGTGATGGATCGCCTGCCGTGGATCTACGTGAACACCATGGGAGCCGGGTTCTGACGCGGTGAGCCCACAGCCCGTGATCGACGTCACGGTCGTCGGGAGCGGGCCGAACGGCCTCGTCGCGGCGGTCGTCGCGGCGCGGGCCGGGTTGTCGGTCCGGCTGCTCGAGGCCGAGTCGTCGATCGGCGGGGGCGTGCGCTCGGCCGGGCTGACGCTCCCCGGCTTCCGGCACGACGTGTGCTCGGCCGTGCACCCGGCCGCGCTCGCCTCACCGGTGTTCCGCAGGCTCGGCCTGCTCGACCGACTCGAGTGGATCGTGCCCGAGGCGTCGTACGCGCACCCCCTCGACGGCGGCCGCGCGGGCATCGCCTGGCGCGAGCTCGACCGCACCGTCGCCGGTCTCGGACGCGACGGACCGGCGTGGCGGCGGCTCATCGCGCCGCTCCTCGCCCGGCAGCGCGGGGTCGCCGAGTTCACCGGCTCGCAGCTGCTGCGCGTGCCGCGCGACCCGATCGCGACGGCGCGGTTCGGGCTGCGCGCGCTCGAGCAGGGCACCTCCCGATGGGACGCCCGCTTCGCCGGTGACGTCGCGCCGGCGCTCCTCACCGGGGTGATGGCGCACGCCGCGGGCCGGCAGCCGTCGCTCGCCACGGCCGGCGCCGGACTGCTGCTCGCGATGCACGCGCACGGCGTGGGCTGGGGGCTGCCCAAGGGCGGCTCGCAGGTCATCGCCGATGCGCTCGCGAACGAGCTGCGCTCACTCGGCGGCGAGATCGTGACGGATGCCCCGGTGCGCGCGGTCGGCGACGTGCACAGCCGCGTGGTGCTGCTCGACACCGCACCCGAGCTGCTCCTCAGCGCGGACCTCCCGGCGGGGTACGCCCGCGCCCTTCGCCGGTACCGCTACGGCTCGGGCGTCGCCAAGGTGGACTTCGCGCTCGACGGGCCGGTGCCGTGGACGAACCCCGAGGTCGGCCTCGCGCCCACGGTGCACCTCGGCGGGTCGCGCGACGAGATCGCCGCGGCCGAGAACGCCGTGCAGCAGGGGCGCCAGCCCGGCGTGGACGACGGTGCGCCGCGGCATCCGTACGTGCTCGCGACCCAGCCGACCGTCGTCGACCCGTCGCGCGCGCCGACCGGCAAGCACGTGCTCTGGGCGTACACGCACGTGCCCGCCGGGTCGACACTCGACGCGACCGAGCTCGTCACCCGCGAGGTCGAGCGGTTCGCCCCCGGGTTCCGCGACCTCGTGCTCGGCTCGGCCCAGCGCACCGCCGTCGACCTCGCCGCGCACAACGCGAACTCCATCGGCGGCGACATCTACTCGGGTGAGCTGAGCCTGGCGCAGCTCGTGAAGCGGCCCGTGGTGTCGCGGGCGCCGTGGCGCACCCCGCTGCGCGGCGTGTATCTCTGCTCGAGCGCGACCCCGCCCGGACCCGCGGTGCACGGCCTGAACGGCTGGTACGCCGCGAAGCTCGCGCTCCGCGAGCAGTTCGGCATCGCCTGACGGCGCGCGCGACATCCTGCGCCTGAGGGTCCCGCGCCGGCGCTCGCGCCTGCCTCGCGGCATCCGTCACCCGGCTGATGCTCGCCCCGCGGCATCCGCTCACGTGCGAAATGGAGGAGGAAGCGGGGGATGCCCCGGCGTGCCGTGCTGGGACACGCGGGCGTGTGCCCAGAAGTTCCTCCATTTCGGCGGTGGGGGTGGGAGGTCGGGGCGCCGGGGCGCGCCGCGCAAGCGGGTTCCGGCGGCGCGGCAGCCGGGCGTAGCGTGAGGGCGTGGACTGGCCCGACTGGTTCGACGCGCACGACTACGAGATCGCCCGCCAGGTGCTGCAGCGCGGGGTGGGGGCGCTCGCGCTCCTCGCGTTCCTCTCGACGCTGAACCAGTTCCGTCCGCTGCTCGGCGAGCACGGCCTGCTGCCGGTGCCCGAGCTCCTGCGCATCGCCCGCCGGCTCCGGGGGCCGAGCGTGTTCCGTTGGGGCTACACCGATCGGCGCCTCGTCGCCGTCGCGGTCACGGGCATCGTGCTCGCGGCATCCGTCGTCATCGGGCTGCCGCAGCTCGGCCCGCCCTGGGTGCCGCTCGTCGTGTTCCTCGCGCTCTGGATCCTCTACCTCTCGATCGTGAACGTCGGCCAGACGTTCTACGGCTTCGGGTGGGAGATGCTGCTCTGCGAGGCGCTGTTCACCGTGGCGTTCCTCGGCTCGAACGACCAGCCGCCCCCGATCCCGATCATCGTCGCGATCTGGTGGCTCGTGTTCCGGCTCGAGTTCGGCGCGGGCATGATCAAGATCCGCGGCGGACGGGAGTGGCGCGACCTCACCGCCCTCATGTACCACCACGAGACCCAGCCGATGCCGAACCCGCTCAGCAGGCAGGCGCACCTGCTGCCGAAGTGGTTCCACCGGGGCGAGGTGCTCGGCAACCACTTCGCCCAGCTCGTCGTGCCGTTCCTGCTCTTCGTACCGGGCCCGATCGGCTCGATCGCGGCCGCCATCGTGATCCTCACCCAGTTGTGGCTCATCGTGACCGGCAACTTCGCCTGGCTGAACTGGATCACCGTGGTGCTCGCGGCATCCGCCATCACGGACTCGGCTTGGCACTGGGCGATCCCGGCGATTCCGGCCGACCTGGGCACGGATGCCGCGACGACGCCGATCTGGTGGGCGATCGTGGTGCTCGCGGCATCCGCCCTGCTGCTCGTGCTGAGCTGGTGGCCGATCCGCAACCTGCTCTCGCGGCGGCAGCTCATGAACGCGAGCTTCAACCGCTGGATGCTCGTGAACGCCTACGGCGCGTTCGGCACGGTCACGAAGCGGCGCATCGAGGTCGTCGTGGAGGGCACGCTCGACCCATCGCCCGACGACGGGTCGGACTGGCGCGAGTACGGCTTCAAGGGCAAGCCGGGCGACGTACGCGCGGTGCCGCGGCAGTGGGCGCCGTACCACCTGCGGCTCGACTGGCTGATGTGGTTCCTGCCGCTCGGCCGCATGTGGGAGCCGTGGTTCGAGATGTTCCTGCTGCGCCTGCTCGAAGCGGATGCCGCCACGCTGCGGCTCCTCGCGCACGATCCGTTCGACGGCGCCGCGCCGACGTGGGTGCGCGTGCACGCCTACCACTACCGATTCGCGACGCACGCCGAGTACCGGGCGAAGCGGCAACGCTGGATCCGCACCTTCGAGCGCGAGGTCATCGGGCCTGCCGGCATGCGGGCCGACTAGCGCGGCTTGCGCTCCGGCGCGACCGCCTGCTCGACCTCGCCGACGGGGTGCCCGGCCTCCGCCGCGCCCTCCGGCGCGACCTCCCGCGCGGCCGCCGGCGCGGCCGCCGGCTCGGCCGGACGGTGCTCGATGTCGTCGACGTGCGCGCTCGGCATGGCGGCCGCGCCGGCGATCGTGGCCACCGCCGCGACGATGACCGCGAAGAACACCGCCGTGGAGGCCGCGTGGATGGCGACGGGGGAGTGCTCGCCGAGGCCCGTGCTCGCGATGACGCCGTTCGCGATCGCGCCGAAGATCGCCACGCCGACGGCGCTGCCCATCGAGCGCAGGAACATGTTCGCGCCGGTCACCACGCCGCGCTCGGTCCACGGCACCGACGACTGGGCCGCGATGAGCGTGGGCGAGGCGACGAGGCCGAGGCCGAGCCCCACGACGAAGCAGGCGATCGCCGTCGTCCACACGTTCGGCACGAGCGACGCCGCGAAGAGCCCGATCGCCCCGAGCACCGCGATGCCGAGGCCGATGAACGCCGTGCTGCGGAATCCGATGCGCAGGAAGATGCGGCCCGACTGCGACGCCGAGATCGGCCAGCCCAGGGTGAGCGCCGCGACCGCGAGACCCGACACGATCGGGGTCGCACCGGCCGTCATCTCCAGGAACGTCGGCACGTACGACGTGAGGCCGATGAGGGCCGCGCCCACGCCGAACGAGATGAGCGACGTCGTGAGGATGAGGCGCCGGGAGAACACCCAGAGCGGCAGCACGGGCTCGGCCGCCCGCCGCTCGATGAGCACGAAGACCACGATGAGCACGAGGCCGAGGGCGAACGCCCCGATGCTCTGCCACGAGTTCCACGCCCACGCCTGTCCGCCCTCGAGCACGGCGAGGATGAGCAGCGTCAGGGCGACGGTGAGCACCACGGCGCCGGCGACGTCGATGCGGTGCCTCTGCCGCTCCACGTTCTCGTGGTAGTTGCGCACCAGCATCAGCGCGGCGATGAGGCACAGCGGGATGTTCACGAAGAAGATCCACCGCCAGGTGAGGAACTCGGCGAACAGGCCGCCGAGCGAGGGCCCGATGACGGATGACGCGGCCCACACGCTCGCGATGTAGCCCTGCACCCGCGCCCGCTCGCGCACCGTGTAGATGTCGCCCGTGATCGTGATCGACACGGGCAGCACGGCGCCGGCGCCGAGGCCCTGCACCGCGCGGAACACGATGAGCGAGGTCATGTCCCAGGCCACGCCGCAGAGGATCGACCCGATGAGGAAGAAGCCGATGCCGATGAGGATGATCGGCTTGCGGCCGACCGTGTCGGCGAGCTTCGAGTAGACGGGCACCGACACCGCCTGGGCGAGCAGGAAGACCGAGAACAGCCAGGGGAACTGCGTGAAGCCGCCGAGGTCGGCGACGATCGACGGCACGGCCGTGGCGAGGATCGTGGCCTCGATGGCGACGAGTCCCGTCGATAGCATGAGGGCGATGAGCACCGGCCCTCGGTCGGAGCGGAATCCCACGGCGGTCTGCTCGGTCACGTTCCTCCTCGTCCGTGCGGCTCGCGGGCCGCGGCGCACCCCACCCTCAACCACAACGCAGCGCGCGTGCGCGCATTCCCGACCCGCCCGGCATACGGCACGATCGGCCGCAGCGCAAGCCCTCGGGCCGGTCTCGGGTCCTTGTGTAACCTGACCACACGCATGAGTCCATCGATGCGGAGTGCGTCGAACCCGAGGCGCGCAGTGACATCAGGAGCCGACCCATGACCGACCCCACCCTCGCGGACACCGCCGCCGCGCCCGACCACTCCCGACAACGCTACGACTTCCGCGAGCACCTCGGCTCGGGCGGCATGGCCGACGTCTACCGTGCCCGCGACACCGAGCTCGGCCGCGACGTCGCGGTCAAGGTGTTCCGGGCGACCGACGACACGGTCGCCGACCTGCAACGCCGGGAGCGCGAGATCCGGCTGCTCAGCCGCCTGAACCATCCCGGCCTGGTCGACATCCACGACGCCGGCACCCTCCTCCACGAGGGCGCCGCGCGCCGCTACGTCGTGATGGAGTACATCGAGGGGCGCTCGCTTGCGCACCGCCTCGCACGAGGGCCCATGACCCAGCGCCAGGTCGCCGACGTCGGCGCCCAGATCGCCGATGCGCTGAGCTACGTGCACGGGCACTCCATCGTGCATCGCGACGTGAAGCCCGAGAACATCCTCGTCGCCGACGTTCCGACGCTCGGCTACACGCTCATGGCGAAGCTCGCCGACTTCGGCGTCGCGCAGTTCATCGACGGGTCCCGCCTCACGAGCGACGGCGCCATCATGGGCACCGCGGCCTACATCTCACCCGAGCAGGCGCGGGGCGAGGAGATCGGCACGTCGAGCGACGTCTATTCGCTGGGCCTCGTGCTCCTCGAGGCGCTGCGCGGCGAGCGGGAGTACACCGGCAGTGCCATCGAGGCCGCCCTCGCCAGGCTGCACCGCCCGCCGCACATCCCCGAGTACCTGCCCGAGCAGTGGCAGTCGCTCCTCGCCGCGATGACCTCGACCGATCCGGCCGTGCGGCCCACCGCGCACGACGTGGCCGCGAGCATGCGCGACATCATCCGCGGCATGATCATCACCGGGCGCGGGAAGCACGAGAGCCGTCGAGCCCGTCCCTCCCGCACGCGCAGCGTCGCACGAGTGCCCGAGGGCACCGCGGCACGTGGCCGCGGCGCCGTCGTCGCCGGCGCCGCGATCCTCGGCCTCGCCGCCGCGGTGACCGTCGTCGTGGGGATCGTCGCCGGTGTCGTCGCGTTCTGACGCCGTCGACCCCGCGGTACCCGCCGACCCGGCGGCACGTCGCGACCCGGTGGTGCGCGACCCTGATCCGGCGCGGCGCGCCACCGCGTCGGCGGGAACGCGTAGCGTCATGGCCATGTTGAGACGAAAGCGCGCCGGGGTGGTCGAGCCGCCGCCCGCGGCGGAAGTCACCGCCAACGCCGAGTCGGCCGGTCCCGAGGTCAAGATCCGAGCGTTCCGCATCGGCTTCGTCGGGGCGCTCGGCGTGCTGCTCGCGATCCTGCTCGGCGGCATCCTCGGCCAGCTCGGCACGGTCATCCTCTACGTGGCGCTCGCCCTCTTCCTCGCGCTCGGCCTCGACCCGGTGGTGAGCTGGATGCAGCGGCGCGACATCCCGCGCTGGCTCGCCATCCTGCTCGTCTTCGTCGTCGTCATCGGCGTGTTCGTGGGACTCATCGCGACCCTCGTGCCCATCGTGATCGAGCAGACGCAGATCATCGTGGAGGACTGGGACTCGATCGTCGAGAACATCAAGAACAGCGACCTGGTGGGCTGGCTCAACTCCCTGGTGGGCGGTGACGCCATCCAGCAGGCGATCGACGGGGCGGGCGACTGGTTCGCCGACCCCGACAACCTCGGCGCGCTCACCGGCGGCATCCTCGCCGTCGGCGCCGGCATCGCCGGCGGCTTCACCGGCGCCACGATCGTCCTCATCCTGACGCTCTACTTCCTGGCGTCCCTCGCCTCCATGAAGCGCTACTCGGCTCGGTTCGTGCCGGCCAGCTCGCGACCCGGCTTCCGTTCGGTCTCCGAGGAGATCACCGGGTCGGTGGGCCGGTACGTGATCGGCCAGGTGTCGCTCGCGTCCATCAACGGCGTGCTGAGCCTCATCTTCCTGTCGATCATCGGCGCCCCGGCGCCCATCCTGCTGGCCTTCATCGCCTTCCTGTTCTCGCTCGTGCCGCTCGTCGGCACGCTCACGGGCGCGATCATCATCTCGCTCGTGTGCCTGGCCGCCTCGCCGCTCACCGCGCTCGTCGCGGCGATCTACTACCTGATCTACATGCAGGTCGAGGCCTACGTGCTGAGCCCCCGCATCATGAGCCGTGCCGTCGCGGTGCCCGGTGCGCTCGTCGTGATCGCCGCCGTCGCGGGCGGCACACTCGGCGGCGTGCTCGGCGCGCTCGTCGCGATCCCGGTCGCCGCCTCGCTCATCATCATCGTGGAGAAGGTCGTGTTCCCCCGGCAGGACGTGCGCTAGCCACGAACGACGAAGCGGATGCCGCGGGCGACGAGCCCGCGGCATCCGCTTCGTGCATCGTGGTGCGTCAGGTTCGGACGAGCGACCCGCCCGCCCGCGTGCGCGAGACGGCGTCGACCGTGGCCGCGAGGATCAGCACGCCGCCGGTGACCGCGTAGTTCACGCCGGCCGGCAGGTTGAGCAGGCCCAGGCCGTTCGTGATGACGGCGATGACCAGGGCACCGATCGCGGCATGCATGAGCCGGCCGCGACCGCCGAAGAGGCTCACGCCGCCGACGACGGCCGCCGCGACGCCGCTCAGCACGAGATCGCGGCCCGCTGCGGCATCCACCGACCCGACCTTGCTGATCGAGAAGAGTCCGGCGACGACCGAGAGGGTGGAGCAGACGATGAACGCCGTCCAGCGGATCATCATCACCTTCACGCCCGAGCGGCGGGCCGCCTCGGCGTTGCCGCCGATCGCGTAGATGTAGCGACCGTACTTGGTGCGGTCGAGCACGAACGTGCCGATCCACAGGATGACGAGCACGATCGGCACGACGATGGGCACGCCCTGCACGGCACGGAGCGACTGGCCGCGGTCCTGGTTGAGGATGTACACGACCACGCCGCCCAGCACGGCGATGACGCCGAGCTTGATCCAGACGAGCGAGATGGCGCGGTTCGGCACCCCGGCGCGGTTGCGACGCGACCGGTCCCAGAACGACGTCGCGGCCGAGACGGCGACGATCACGACGAGCATGACCCACCCGGCCCAGGTCGGCAGGTTGCTGTTCTGGATGGCGAGGATCTCGGGCACCTGCACGCGATAGAGGCCGCCGGAGCCGATGATGATGAGCTCGAAGCCCTGGAGGCCGAGGAAGAGGCCCAGTGTCACGACGAACGACGGGATGCCCACCCTGGCGACGAAGAACCCGATGAACGTGCCGATCGCGATGCCGGCCAAGAACGCGATCGCGAGCGCGACGATCCAGTTGATGCCCTGCACGTTGACCAGCACGATGAAGATGCACATCGTGACGCCGGCGGTGACGCCGGCCGACAGGTCGATCTCGCCGAGCAGGATGACGAAGACCAGCGCCATGCCGAGCATGACGAGCGTGGCGGCCTGCGTCATGAGGTTCGCGAAGTTTCGCTCGGTCAGGAAGAACGGGCTGAGGATCGAGAACATGATGCTGAGCACGATGAACCCGCCGATGGCGGGCAGGGCGCCCATCTCGCCGCTGCGCACCCGCTGGAACCAGGCCCGCACCTGATCGCCGATGCCGCCCTCCTGGCCGCTGCCGATGAGGTCGGCCGCGACGAAGGTCGCCGGGGCCTCGGCGACGGGGTCGTCGGCCGTCGGCGTCGTCTTCTGCGTGCTCATGCGGAGGCTCCTGCGGGGGTCTTGGTGCCGGTGATGTAGCCGACGACGTCGTCGCTCGTGGTCTGGCTCGTCTCGAGGGAGGCGACCATCTGCCCGAGGTAGAGCACGTTGATGTGGTCGGCCACGGCGAACACGTCGACGAGGTTGTGGCTGATGATGATGACCGCGACGCCCTGCTCGGCGAGGCGCTTCACGAGGTTCAGCACCTGCTCGGTCTGGGCGACGCCGAGGGCCGCGGTGGGCTCGTCGAGGATGACGACGCGCGCCTTCTTCAGCACCGCCCGGGCGATGGCCACGGTCTGGCGCTGGCCGCCCGAGAGGGAGGACACCTTCTGCCGCACCGACTTCACCGTGCGCACCGAGAGCGAGCGGAGGGTGTCGGACGCCTGCCGTTCCATGCGGCCCTCGTCGAAGGTGCCGAACTCGGTCTCCTCGCGGCCGAGGAACATGTTCTGCACGATGTCGAGGTTCTCGCAGAGGGCGAGATCCTGGTAGACGACCTCGATGCCGAGCCGGGAGGCCTCGCGGGGCGTGTGCAGGGCGACCTCCTGCCCCTCGAACTTCACGCTGCCGGCATCGTAGGGCTGCACGCCCGCCAGGCCCTTGATGAGGGTGGACTTGCCCGCCCCGTTGTCGCCGACGAGCGCGGTGACCTTGCCGGGGTAGGCCTTGAGATCCACGCCCTTGAGCACGCTGACGGGGCCGAAGCTCTTGACGACTCCGCTCAGCTCGATGATGGGCACGTCTTCCATGCCGGGTTCCTTTCGACGGCGCTGTCTGGCTCTCAGTGTGGCACTCGCCGGCTGCCGCCGGGAGAGGGGATCGGGGCCCCGGCCGCGGCGATGACGCCGTGGCCGAGGCCCCGAGGGTGGAACTGGTTATTCGATGCCGTACTCGCCGCACTTGGCGGCGACCTCGCCCTGGCAGAGCTCGGCCGGGTCGGCATCGCCGGCGTCGACGACGTCGGCCACCTGGTCGGGTCCGACCAGCTGGGGCGTCACGGCGATGTAGGGCGTGCCGTCCTCGAGCTCCTGGTCGGCGGTGGGAGTGTCGCCCTTCAGCAGCTTGGTCGCCAGGTCGATCGCGGCGTCGGCCTCGAGCTTGATCGGCTTGTAGACCGTGGCGGTCTGCTTGCCGAGCAGCACGTTCTGCAGGCCCGCGATCGAGGCGTCCTGGCCCGAGACCGGAACGACGAGGCCGTTCTTGTCGAGGACCGTGATGACGCCGGCGGCGTTGGTGTCGTTGGCCACCCACACCGCGTCGACCTTGCCGCCGAGCGAGGTGAGCGCCTGCTCGAAGTTCGTCGCCGACTTCTCGCCGTCCCAGACGCCCGGGGGCTCGGCCGCCGGCTTGATGCCTGCTGCCTCCATGACCTCGACGGCTCCGTCGTGGAACATCTTCGCGTTGCCGTCGGTCGGGTCGCCGCCCATGTAGACGACGACGGCGCTGGCCGGGTCCTTGCCGGCGGCGGCGAGGCCATCGACGATGGACTGGCCCTCGAGCCGCCCGACCTCCGCGTTGTCGAACGACACGTAGTAGTCGACGCCCTCGATGGGGCGGTCGTAGGCGATGACGGGAATGCCCTCGCCCTTCGCCTTGGCGGCCACCGCGGCGCCTGCGCCGTTGTAGTCGACGAGGAGCATCACGCCGCAGCCCTTGCTGAGCTGCTGGTCGGCGATGGTCGCGTACTTGTTGACATCGCCCTGCGCGTTCTGGATGTCCGTCTCGAAGCCGGCGGCCGTGAGGCCGTCCTCGAGGTACGGGCGGTCGTTGTTCTCCCAGCGCGGCGATGACGCGGCGTCGGGGAGGATGACGCAGGCACGCGTCGCTGCCGCGTCGCCCCCGTCGCTCTCTCCGCCGCTGCCGCCGCTCGAACAACCTGCCAGCAGCAACGCCGAGACACCGACGAGCGCTGCAGTAGAGACCAATGAAGGTGTCTTCATGGCTCTCCCCTTCTGTGATTGAGGTCGACCCCTCGAGGGTTCCGCCGTCATCCTTGGCGGCGGCACAGCAATGATGACGCAAATGTGGGACAGCGGAACAAAACGGTTGATAACGCTTCCGTAACTTACTGACGTGTCAGTAAGCGGGAAAGCGGTACCCGCTGGCGAATGCGGGGGAGCGCTCTCACGTCGCGCCCCCGGAATGGGGGCACCGAGTGGCACCGCGACCCCACGCGACGCGCCGGCCGACCGGGTGCGCCGGCCGACCCGGCGCGCCCGTACGCGGCATCCGGCCGTCAGAACCAGATGCTGAGGTGCGGGGTGCGCTCGGCCTCGAACAGCCGGTCGGCGAAGGCGAGCGACCGCGGAGCCGTCTCGACGATGCGTCCCGCTCGCGAGAGCACCGAGGGACGGACACCGCCGAGGTAGACGGCGCCGAGCTCCTGCACCCCGAGCTGCAGCGAGGGGCCGGATGCCGCGGCGGCGCCCTCGTCGAGGCGCTCGACCTCGGCGCGACCGCGGTCGTCGACGGTGAGCCGGAAGCGCCCGCGCGCGTGGCCGAGCGGATCGGCCACGCGGAGCTCGAGCGAGCCGGGGAGTCCGTACCGGCGCGCGGAAAGGGCGTCGACCGGATCCAGCACTCGCACCCAGAGGTGGTCGCCGACGTCGCTGATGGTCACCGCGCGCGGGTCCTCGAGCAGCCACGGCAGCGGCTCGTCGACCGACCGCAGGCGGCCGCGCACGGCGGTGACGAAGTCCTGTTCGACGAGGAAGCGCCAGAGCGCGCGCTCGGCGTCGTCCGTCGCGGCCGAGAGGAAGTCGAACTCGAGCACGCCGGGCTCGTCGGGCTCGCGCGTGACCCGGAAGCTCGCGAAGCCCTGCGGCTGTCCGTGCTCGTCGTCGTAGCGCACCGTGCGGAGGGCGCGCGCCCGATCGCCGTCGGGGTTCACGAGTCCGAGCGCCCGGTCGATGATGCCCGGCCACCGGTCGATCTCGCCCGGAGTGCGGGCGACGGCGCGGCGCGCGATGCCCGGCGCGACCTCACGCAGCGAGGTGGGGTCGACGAAGTGCACCCGCCCCGGGGCGTCGGGCCCGATCCAGTGGGTGCGGCGTCGGTCGACGGTGATCGTGGCGGCCCTGGCCGCGGGGGCGTAGCCGTAGCGGCCGTAGATGGTGGCCTCGGTCGCCGTGAGCATGGCGAGGGCGGCCCCGGCGTTGCGGGCGTTCGCGAGCTCGCCCTCCATGAGGGCCCGGGCGATGCCGCGACGGCGGTGCGTCGGCGACACCGTGACGGCGCTGACGGCCCAGGCGTCGACGCTGCGCCCGCCCGGCACGCTGAGCCCGGTGGGCCAGCCGTCGACCGTGGCGACGGGCACCTCGGGGTGCGCCGCGGTGCGGTCGTAGACGCCGTGCACCCGGCGCTCGCCGGCGACGGCGACGTCGTGGTCGAGGTCGATCTCCCGCGGCCGCGGGTGGTGGAATCCCCGGGTCTCGGCCTCGGCCCAGGCTCGCATGGCGGGCTGGTCGGCCGGGTCGAGCAGGCGGTATTCGAGTCCGTTCCTTGCCAGCGCGGCCGTTGCGGAGGGATCGACCGGGATGCTGCGGGGATCGAAGGACATCGGTCCAGCGTAGCGAGGCGACCTGATCGGCGGCACAATGGAAGGATGACCGGGCAAACGCTTTCCCAGATCGAGCGGGCCATCGACGGGCGACATCCGCTCCGCTCGGTGTTCCGCCTCCTCGACCTCCATCGCAGCCGTGTCCTCACGGCGGTCGGCTTCTTCGCGCTCAAGGACACGCCCCTCTGGCTGCTGCCCGTGGTGACGGCGGGCATCATCGACGTCGTCGTCGACGGCGGCCCCATGTCCACCCTCTGGCTCTGGGCGGGCGTCGCCCTCGTCGCGCTCCTGCAGAACTACCCGAACCACGTCATGTACACGCGGCTCTTCATGGGCGCCGTGCGGTCGATCGGCGCCGACCTGCGCAACGCCCTCGCCTCCCGGCTGCAGTCGCTGTCGATCGGCTTCCACTCCCGCGCGAACTCCGCCGTCGTGCAGACCAAGGTCGTGCGCGACGTCGAGAACGTCGAGGTCATGCTGCAGCAGACGACGCATCCGCTGCTCTCGGCGACCATGGTGCTGCTCGGTGCCATCGTGATGACGGCCATCAACGTGCCCGCGTTCCTTCCGGTCTACGCGCTCGCGATCCCGCTCGCCGTGCTGCTGCGCGCCATCCTGAACCGGCGCAGCGCCGCCCGCAACGAGACCTTCCGCCGCGAGGTCGAGCAGTTCTCGGCTCGAGTGGGCGAGATGGCGACGCTCATGCCCATCACCCGCGCGCACGGGCTCGAGCAGACCGCCGTCACGCGAGTCGCCCGCGGCGCCGAGGGCGTGCGCAGCGCCGGCTTCCAGCTCGACCTGCTCAACGGCCGCTTCGCGTCGCTGTCGTGGGTCAGCCTGCAACTGCTGGGCGTCGGATGCCTCGTGCTCGCCGCCTGGATCTCGATCACCGGGCTCATCCCCATCACCCCCGGCCAGGTGGTGCTGCTGAGCTCGTACTTCGCCCTGCTCACCGGCGCGGCGACGAACCTCCTCATGCTGCTGCCCGTGATCGCCCGCGGCACCGAGTCGATCCGGTCGATCGCCGAGGTCGTGCAGGAGCCCGACCTCGAGTTCAACGAGGGCAAGCGCGCGGTGCGAGAAGTGCGCGGCGAACTCGGCCTCGAGCACGTCGAGTACCGCTACGACCTCGGCATCCCCCCGGCGCTCGACGACGTGATGCTCGACATCCGCGCGGGCGAGACCGTCGCGGTCGTCGGCTCGTCGGGATCGGGCAAGTCGACCCTGCTCAACCTCGTGCTCGGCTTCCTCCGTCCCACGCGCGGCCGGGTGCTGCTCGACGGCGTGGACATGGAGGAGCTCGACCTCCGCACATTCCGCCGGTTCGTGTCGGTCGTGCCGCAGGAGTCGGTGCTGTTCGAGGGCACCATCCGCGAGAACATCGTCTACGGGCTCGGCGACGTGAGCGACGAGCGCGTGCTGGCCGCGCTGCGCGACGCGAACGCCCTCGAGATCGTCGAGGCGCAACCCGACGGATGGAACACGGTCGTCGGCGAACGCGGCGCCCGGCTCTCGGGCGGGCAGCGGCAGCGGCTCTCGATCGCGCGGGCGCTCGTGCGCGACCCGCGCGTGCTGCTGCTCGACGAGGCGACGAGCGCCCTCGACCCCGAGTCGGAGGCGAAGATCAAGGGCGCCCTCGAGCACCTGATGCGGGGTCGAACGACCCTCGTGGTCGCGCACCGGCTCTCCACCATCCGCGGCGCCGACCGCATCGTGGTGCTCGAGCGCGGCCGCGTCGTCGAGGTGGGATCGCACGCCGAGCTGCTCGCCGCGGGCGGGCGCTACGCGGAGCTCGACCGGGTGCAGTCGGCCTGAGCGCCCGAGGACGGGATCCGGGGGTATCGGATGCGTGGAACCCCCCGATCCCGTCCTCACCGGCTCGTCGACGCGAGGACGCGGGTCGGGCGAGGGCGGGCGGTCAGCCGCCGACGTGCGGCCCGAGGTGCTGGTGCACCGAGGAGATGACGACCGAGCCCTCGCCGACGGCGGAGGCCACGCGCTTCACCGACCCGCGGCGCACGTCGCCCACGGCGTAGAGGCCGGGCACGGATGACTCCAGCGGCGTCGGGCCGCGGCCGCCGTCCCCGAGCCACGCGCCGGGCCCGCCCTCCTCGGCGACCTCGACCCCGGTGATGACGGAACCCCACTGGTCGCGGAGCACCTCGCTGGGCAGCCACTCGGTGTGCGGCCGGGCGCCGATCGTGATGAAGACGGCATCGGCGCGCTGCGGCATCCGCTCGCCCGTGTCGGTGCGCTCGAGCACGACGTGGTCGAGCCGGCTGGGATCGTCGGCGGCACCGGCATCCACCACCTTGGTGTGCGTGATCAGGCCGACGCCCGCCGCGTCGAGCTCCTCGATGAGATAGCTCGACATGCTCTCGGCGAGCGACGGCCCGCGCACCACGAGGGCGACCGAGCGTGCGTAGCGGGCGAGGTGCAGCGCCGCCTGCCCCGCCGAGTTGCCGCCGCCGACCACGAGCACGTCGCGCCCCGACTGCGCTCGCGCCTCGACCGAGGTCGCCCCGTAGAACACCGATGCCCCGACGAACGGCTTGAGTCCGGGTGCCGCCAGGCGGCGATAGGTGACACCGGTCGCGAGCACCACGGCGCGACCGCGCACGACGTCGCCGCCCGCCACGTCGAGCTCGAAGCCGCCCTCGACCCGGCGCAGGCCCGTGACCGCGCGGGTGTGCGCGAACCGCGCCCCGAACACCCACGCCTGCTGGTAGGCGCGCTGGGCGAGCTCGGAGCCCGAGACGCCGCGCGAGAAGCCGAGGTAGTTGCGGATCAGCGAGCTCGACCCCGCCTGGCCGCCGATCGACTCGGCCTCGAGCACCAGCGTCTCGAGCCCCTCGGATGCCGCGTACACCGCCGAGGCGAGCCCGCTCGGCCCCGCACCGACCACGACGACATCCACGACTCGGTCGGGCAGCGACGTGTCGAGCCCGTGGGCGCGGGCCAGCTCGGCGTCGTCGGGATCGACGAGCACCCGGCCGGCTGCGGTGCGCACGAGCGGCACGCCCGCGTACGCCACGCCCGCCTCGGCGAGCATCGCGACCGCGTCGGGGTCGTCGGGGTCGAGCCGCTCGTTCGGCACGCCGCTGCGGGCGAGCCGGTTCTGCAGCACATGGGTGCGCGGCTGCGCGTCGTCGCCGATGACGGTGAACGCGCGATGGCGCTTGCCGGCGGTGGCCTCCCACTCGCGCAGGAAGTCGGTGATGGCCCGGTGGAACGACTCGTCGGGCGAGTGCACCGGGCGCACGACGTAGTAGTCGATCTGCACGCGTGACATGAGCCGCAGCACGGCGTCGGAGGTCGCGGCATCCGCCCACGCGCCCCACTCGATCACGAGTCCCCGGCGCACGTCGGGGAAGCGCCGGCGAGCCGCGGCGAACACGGTCTCGTGGTCGTCGACGGGAGTGGCGTCGTCGGAGAGCACGAGGGCGAGGGTGCCGCCCTCGGCGGCGAGCGCGTCGATCGCCTGGAGGGCGGCGGTCGCGCCGTCGGCCTCGAGGATGCGGTAGTCCTCCGAGTAGCGCCGGTGCAGCGGCCCGAGCAGGGAGGCGCGCACCCCGTCGTCGGCCGAGGCGACGAGGATCGCAGGCGGTCCAGCCGCCGGTGCCCGGGCATCCATGCGACTCCCTCGGAGCGTCAGGACGGCGACGGTCGGTCGCCACGGCGCGAGTGTACCGCCGGGCGCCGTCGCGCCGCCAGCATCCACGCGCGACGGCCGCACGGGCTCGCCTCGCATGCTCGCGCTTCCACCGGGCTATTTACAGGCGGATGCCGGGAGGAACAGACTCTGAGCATGAGCCCGGCTGATCGGCCGATCCGCACCCCTGACCAGCGCCTCCGCGTGTTCGTGAGCTCGACGCTCCGCGAGCTGGCGACGGAGCGTCGTGCGGTGCGCGCCGCGGTCGAGCAGCTGGGCCTGGCCCCGGTCATGTTCGAGCTCGGCGCCCGGCCGCATCCGCCGCGCGAGCTCTACCGCGCCTACCTGGCGCAGAGCGACATCTTCGTGGGGCTGTACGGCGAGCAGTACGGCTGGGTGGCACCGGGCGAGGAGCTGTCGGGACTGGAGGACGAGTACCGCCTGGCGCCGCCGCAGCTGCCCAAGCTCGTCTACGTTCGCGAGGGCGGGACCCGCGAGCCGCGGCTGCAGGAGCTCCTCGAACGCATCAAGGCCGACGACCGCGCCTCGTACGCGTACTTCACCGACGCCGAGCAGCTCGCCGACCTCGTGCGCGCCGACCTCGCCACGCTGCTCGCCGAGCGCTTCACGAGTGCGGCGGCTCCCACGACGGGGGCGGCGGACCCGGTCGAGCGCAGCGCCTCGCTGCCGGCCGCGCTCACCGCCCTGATCGGCCGTGATCGTGAGCTCGAGGCGGTCGTCGACCTGCTCTCCGACGACGACGTCCGGCTCGTGACGCTCACCGGTCCGGGCGGCATCGGCAAGAGCCGGCTCTCCCTGGACGCCGCGAATCGGCTGCGCGACCGCTTCACCGGCGGCATCGCGTTCGTCGACCTCTCACCCGTGACCGACCCGGCGCAGGTCGCCGTGGCGATCGCCAATGCGCTCGGGGTGATCGACGTCGGCGACGGCACGCTCGACGAGAAGCTGCGCATGGCGGTGCGCGACCGGCGCATGCTGCTCCTCCTCGACAACGTCGAGCAGGTGGTCGAGGCCGCCCCGACGATCCGGTCGCTGCTGACGGATGCCCCGCGTCTCACGGTGCTCGCGACCAGCCGCATCCTGCTGCGGATCTCGGGCGAGCACGGCATCGAGCTCGGGCCGCTGCCGCTGCCCGACCTGCGGCACGGCGCCGACCTGGCGCGCGCGCTCGCATCGCCCGCCGTGGCGTTGTTCGTGGAACGCGTGCGCGCCGCCAAGCCCGACTTCGAGCTCACCGTCGACAACGTCGAGGACGTGGTCGGCATCTGCGCGGCGCTCGACGGCGTGCCCCTGGCGCTCGAGCTCGCGGCCGCCCGGGCCCGCGTGCTCGCCCCCGCAGAGCTCCTGCAGCGGCTCGGCAACCGGCTGCTCGTGCTCGGCGGCGGCGCACGCGACCTGCCCGAACGCCAGCGCACGATCAGGTCCACCATCGAGTGGAGCACGCAGCTGCTCACCGCGTCGCAGCGCGAGCTGCTCGCGCGGCTCGGCCTGTTCTCGGGCGGCTTCACCCTCGACGCCGCCGAGTGGATCGCGGAGGGCATCCCCGACGCCGACACCATCGACGACCTCGCGGCGCTCGTCGACGGCAGCCTGGTGCGCCAGCAGGACCGTGGCGACCGCGCGGTGTTCACCATGCTGTCGACGGTGCACGAGTACGCGCTCGCTGAGCTCGACGGCCACGAGGACGCCCGGGCGCTGCGAGACCGCCATGCCCGGTACTACGTGCGCCTCGGCGAGCAGGCGGAGTACGAGCTCGAGGGCCCCGCCCAATTGGCCTGGATCACCCGGCTGGCCGAGGAGGGCGACAACCTCCGTGCGACCGCGAGGCACCTGCTCGACACGCGCCAGTGGGCGACCGCCGCCCACTTCGCATGGACGCTGTACGTGTACTGGTGGGTGCACGGGCACCTCGGCGAAGTGCAGGCGTGGATGCGCGAACCGCTCGACTCGGGCGACGAGCTCGACGATCTCACGCGTGCCACCGCGCTGTACTTCACCCGAGCGATCGCCTTCTGGCGGGACCCCGACGAGTGGCTGGTGCCGGGGCTCGGAGAGAGCGCGGCCCTGTTCCGGCGCGAAGGGGAGCGCTCGGGCGAAGCGCTGGCGCTCATCTCCCTCGGCCTCGCACTCCTCGGGGCGCGCGAACCCGACGCCACCCGGGCCGACGAGGCGCTGGAGGCGAGCCTGTCCCTCTTCCGCGAGGCAGGCGACACCTGGGGCGAGGCCATGGCGCTCGTCACCCTCGGCCGGGTGGCGCTGTTCCGGCAGGAGGTGCACGCGGCCCTCGCCCGCTTCGACGAGAGCATCGCCGTGGCCAAGCGGCAGAGCGACGACCTCGGCGAGGCGATCGCGCTGCACCACCGCGGCTGGGTCGAGGTGCTGCTCGGCGCCTTCGACGTCGCGAGGGAGTGCTTCGAGGAGAGCCTCGCCAACTCCGAGCGCCTGCACCACGACGAGGGCATCGCCTACGGGCTCGAGGGGCTGACGGCGGTGGCGGCCGGCACGGGCGACGTGGAGCGGGCAGGCACCCTCATCGGCGCGGCGGAGGTGGCTCGCGAGCGCACCGGGCTCTACAACGCGCCGTCGTTCTCGTTCCACCAGCAGTTCATCGACGGCCTCCTCGCCTCGCCGGCCGCCCCGGTCTTCGAGGCCGCCCGCGCGCACGGCCGCCGGCTTCCCCTCGACGAGGCCGTCGCCATCGCCCTGGGTCGCGGTGGGACACCGGACCCGCCGACCTGACCGACCGCCGCGCACGCGGCATCCGCCCACCCATCCCGAGGAGGCACCCCATGAGCGACGCAGCACCCGCAACGCATGCGCCCGACCGGCACCACGCCGGACCTGAGGACCGGGTGCTGCCCTACACGCGCGTGGTCGCCTACGTGATCATCCCGTTCCTCGTCGCCGCCGCGTTCCTGCTGCTCGTGCTGCCGGGCGGCACCGAGCAGCACTTCGCCTGGACGATCGCCCCGCCGATGACCGCCATGCTGCTCGGTTCCGCCTACGCGGGCGGCATCTGGTTCTTCGCGCAGGTGGCGGTGCAGCGGCGCTGGCATCGGGTGCGGCACGGGTTCCCGGCGGTGCTCGTCTTCGCGACGCTGCTCGCCATCGCCACGATCCTGCACTGGGACCGCTTCCACTTCGGCCACGTCTCGTTCATCACGTGGGCCACCCTCTACGCGTGCACGCCCGTGCTGATCCTCATCGCGATCATCCTGAACCTCCGCGAGGACGACGGCATGCCCGAGGGCGACGACATCGAGATCGCCGCGCCATGGCGGTACGTGCTCGCGCTCGTCGGCGCCGCGGCATCCGTCACGGGCCTGGTGCTCTTCATCTCCCCGTCGCTGCTCATCGGCGCCTGGGCGTGGGACGTCACCCCGCTCACGGCCCGTGTCGTCGGCGCGGTGCTCACGCTGCCGGGCCTCGTCAACGTGTGGATGCTGTGGGACGACCGGTGGTCGGCGTTCCGCCACGTGTTCCAGGCGCAGCTGGCGAGCCTCGCCTGCATCCTCATCGCGATCGTCGTGCGGATCGGCGACTTCCAGTGGCAGCGGCCGAGCGCCTGGCTGTTCGTCGGCGGCATCGTGCTGTCGGCCGTCGTCTACGTCGTGTTCTACGCCTCCCTCGAGCGGGCGCGGAGGGGGAACGTCAGACGGTGACGGATGCCGCGAGGTGCGGCGCGACCGCCGAGCCGAAGCCAGCGGCGGTGCGCGCGACGACCTCGGCGTAGGGGGTGTCCCAGATCTCCTGGTTGAAGATCTCCACCTCGACGTCGCCCCGGTAGCCGGTCGCCTCGACCGCGTCGGTGAGCGACGCGAAGTCGATGACGCCATCACCCGGGTAATGGCGGCCGAGGAGGACGTCGGCCGGCAGCGGCGCCTTCCAGTCGCAGACCTGGTAGGTCGCGATGCGGCCCTCGGCGCCCGCGCGGGCGATCTGCGGCAGCACCTCGGGGTCCCACCAGATGTGGAACGTGTCGACGGTGACGCCGACCACCGACGGGTCGAACGGGGCCGCGAGGTCGAGCGCCTGCTTCAGCGTCGAGACCACGGCGCGATCCGACGCGTACATCGGGTGCAGCGGCTCGATCGCGAGCGTGACCCCCGCCGCCGCCGCGTCGGGCGCGAGCTCGGCGAGGGCGTCGGCGACGCGGGCGCGGGCCCCCAGGAGGTCGGTGGAGCCGTCGGGGATGCCGCCCGCCACCAGCACGTAGGTCGACGTCGAGCCCGCGGCGCCGGCGGCGGCGAGCGTGGCCGTCTCCTCGATGCCACGGCGGTTGTCGTCGATCGACGCGCGCCGGGCGGGCCCCTCGGGCATCGTGAAGAAGCCGCCGCGGCAGTAGGTCGAGAGGCGCAGACCCGAGTCGCCCAGGCGGCGCGCCGCCTCGTCGAGGCCGACCGCGTGCACCGGCTCGCGCCACAGGCCGATCGACTCGTAGCCGCCGGCCGCGGTGACCTGGAGGGCCTCGTCGAGCGAGGCGTACTTGATCGTGGCCTGGTTCAGCGACAGGCGCGGGTGGGCGCTCATGCGAGCACCTCGACGTCGTCGGACGGGGCCTCGGCTGCGGCAGCCGTCGTCTCAGGGGCATCCACCGTCTCAGGGGTCGCCTCATCGTCAGCGGATGCCGGGACCGCCGCCGTGACGTCGATGCCGTCGAGCGTCAGCAGCGAGTGCCAGCGGGCGGCCGCGAGCTCGGGCCGCTCGAGCGAGCCCGATGCGTTCGCCAGCTCGACGATGCGGGAGAGGTGCGGCAGGCTGCGGGCGGCGTGCAGGCCGCCCACCATCTGGAACGCGGCCTGGTGGCCGTTCAGCCAGGACAGGAACGCGACGCCCGTCTTGTAGTAGTACGTCGGCGCGGCGAAGACCTGCTGCGAGAGCGGCTCGGTCGGGGCGAGGATCTCGCGGTACGCCGCGACGTCACCACGGTCGAGCGCCTGGATCGCCGCCGACGCGTTCGGCGCGAGCGCCGCGAACGCACCGAGCAGCGCGTCGGAGTGGCCGCGCTCGTCGCCCTCGATGAGCCCCACGTAGTGGAAGTCGTCGCCCGTGAACATGCGCGCCGACTCGGGGAGCTTCTCGCGTACCGCGATCTCGGCGTCGGCGTCGAGCAGGCTCATCTTCACGCCCTGCACCTTGTCGCGGTTGTACTCGATGATCTGCAGGAGCGTCGACGCCGCGGCATCCGTGTCGGCGGAACCGAAATATCCGGTGAGGCTCGGATCGAACGCCGGCCCCAGCCAGTGCAGCACGACCGGGGCGCCCGCCGCGGCGAGCACCTCGCGGTAGACACGGCGGTAGTCGTCGGCCGTGCGGGCCGCCCGCGCGAGATGCCGGCTCGCCATGAGCACGACGCCCGCACCCGCATCCTCCGTGTGGTGGAGCTGCTCCTTGTAGGCGTCGATGACCTGCTCGAGCGAGATGTGCTCCTCGTCGACGTGGTCGGTGTTCACGCCCACGACCAGCCTGCCCCCGACGGATGCCGCTTCCGCGGCGCTACGGCTGATCAGCGCGCGCGTGGCCAGGGCATCGAGCCCCATGTTGCGCTGCGCGGTGTCCATCGCGTCGGCGACGCCGAGCCCCCACGCCCACACGTGGTGGCGGAACGCGAGCGTCGCGTCCCAGTCGATGTCGGCCGGCTCGCCGGGCGTGTTGTCGGCGAACGGCTTGGGCACCACGTGCGCGGCCGCATAGGCGATCCGGCTCGTGAGGGGATGCCGCGGCTTCGAGAACGCCGGCGCCTCCGCGAGCGGCACGGCGCGCAGATCGCCGGTGCCGTCGATGAGGGTGATCGCGGTCATGGTCAGCGCGCCCCGGTGAGCTCGGGGGCTTCGACGGACGCCGGCGCCGCGGCATCCGTGGTGCCCGTGGTCTCGGCTGTGCCCGCGGCATCCGCTCCACCCGCTCCACCCGCGGCATCCGTCGACGCGCCGTCGAGCGCCACGACGGGCAGCGTGATGCGGCGGCCCTCGGCGGAGGACTTGAGGCCCTCCTCCGCGAGGAGCACGCCACGGGCGCCGGCGAGGAAGTCGTAGTGGTTCGGGGCGTCCTCGACGACGTGGCGGATGAACTCCTCCCACTGCGTCTTGAAGCCGTTCTCGAACTCGCGGTTGCCGGGGGACTCGATCCAGTCGGCGGCGTAGTCGTGCTCGTCGGCGAGGTCGGGGTTCCACACCGGCTTCGGGGTGGCGTTGCGGGGCTGGATCTTGCAGCCGAACAAGCCGACCACGGCCGAGCCGTGCGTGCCGTCGACCTGGAACTCGACGAGCTCGTCGCGGTTCACGCGGGTCGTCCAGCTCGAGTTGAGCTGCGCGACCACGCCGCCCTCGAGTTCGAAGATCGCGTAGGCGGCGTCGTCGGCGGTGGCCGCGTAGGGGTGGCCCTGCTCGTCGACGCGCTCGGGGATCTCGGTGACCGCGCGGGCGTAGACCGACTCGACGCGGCCGAAGAGGTTCTCGAGCACGTAGTTCCAGTGGGGGAACATGTCGACGATGATGCCGCCGCCGTCCTCGGCGCGGTAGTTCCAGCTGGGCCGCTGCGCGGGCTGCCAGTCGCCCTCGAAGACCCAGTAGCCGAACTCGCCGCGCACGCTCAGGATGCGCCCGAAGAAGCCCGAGTCGATGAGCCGCTTCAGCTTCTGCAGGCCCGGGAGGTAGAGCTTGTCGTGCACGACGCCGTTCTTGATGCCTGCCGCCTCGGCGAGGCGAGCCAGCTCGAGCGCCTCCTCGAAGGACTCGGCCGTCGGCTTCTCGGTGTAGATGGCCTTGCCCGCCGCGATCGCCTTCTTGATGGCCTGCGCGCGCGCCTTCGTGACGAGGAAGTCGGCGTAGATCTGCCAGCGGTCGTCGGCGAGCGCCTCGTCGAGGTTCGTCGTCCAGTGCTCGATGCCGTGCTTGGCGGCGAGGTCGGCGAGCTTCTTCTCGCTGCGGCCGACCAGGATCGGCTCGACCTGCACGCGGGTCTCGCCGTCGGCGAGGAGCACGCCGCCCTGCTCGCGGATCGCGAGGATCGACCGCACGAGGTGCTGTCGGTAGCCCATGCGGCCCGAGACGCCGTTCATGATGATGCCGATGGTCTCGGGCGCGGTCTGCTGTTCGCTGCCGTGCTGGTCGGCCTGCGGGGTGGTCTGCTCTGCCACGGTGGATTTCCTGTTCGAGCCGGGAGCGGGCGGAGGCGGGAGCCGCCGCTTCGCTGCGGGAAAGCGTTTACCCGAGTGTAGGACAGGCATGGCGAATGCGCAACACCCCTGTGCGGGGCGGCGCTGCGGCGCGCGCGCCCGGAGCGCTGCGACCCGCGCGCCGGGAGCGCTGCGACCGGGGCGCAGCACGCGGCGGCGCGCCCGCCCGGAACGCCGAGTGGTCACTTCTGGCGGGCTGCGGGCGCGCGAAAGCGCCGATCGTGGCCACTCGCTGCGACCGGACGCGTCGGCGAGTCAGTGAGCGCCCTGTGCGGCGGCTCCGTCGTAGGGCGTCAGCCGGCGCTGCGCACGCGGGGCCCGGACGTGAGCTCGGCGTCATCCGCCGGCTGCTCGGCCTTCCGGTCGGCCGCGGAGTGCTGCTCGGACCGTCGGCGCCGCAGGAGCGGCGACTCGGACACGGCGGCGAGCGCCACCAGGCAGGCGACGCTTCCGGCGAGCAGGGCGAGGATCTCGAGCGCGGCGAGGAAGGGGTTCATGGTGCACCTCACGATGGGACCGTCTGTGGCAGGGCAGTATTTTCCCACGAACCGGCGCTGCTGCGCAGGGGTCTTGACGCAGGCATCCTCCCGGTGGGAGATCGGATGCCGCGGGCCGGCCTTCGCGGCATGACCGGACTGCGGGCCGGGCGCCGGGGTGGCTGGCCGCGGGGCTCAGCCCCGGCTCAGCCCCGGCGCGGCGTCGACTCGCGCAGCACGACCTCGGTGGCCACGGCGCCCTCCGCCGCGACGTCCTCGTCGCCGAGGGCGAGGCGCAATGCGCGGCGCCCGATCTCCTCGAGCGGGACCCGCACGGTGGTGAGCGGCGGCGTGACGTCGCGCACGGTCGGAACGTCGTCGAAGCCGGCCACCGCCAGGTCGACGCCCGGGGTGAGTCCCGCGTCTCGCACGGCGGAGAGCGCGCCGACCGCCATCACGTCGTTCGCGGCGAAGATCGCCTCGATGCCGTCGAGTCCGCGCGCGATGAGCGCCGTCGTGCCGTCGTAGCCGCCGTCGCGTGTGAACTCCGCGCGGATCACGTCGTCGTCGCTGAGCTCGATGTCTGCCTCGGCGAGCCCGTCGCGGAACCCGGCGAGGCGGTCGGCGGCGGTTCGCAGCCCCTCGCGGGCCGTGACCACGGCGAAGCGGCGATAGCCGAGGCCCACGAGCTCGCGCGCGAGGGCGGCGGCGCCGACTCGGTTGTCGAGCAGCACGGTGCGGAAGTCGTACTCGTTGCGGCTGATCAGCACCACGCGGCCGCCCGCGCGCTCGTAGGCCGCGAGCTCCTCGCCGAGCGCACCGTCGGTGGGGTCGGTGGTCGGCCGCGAGCCCGCCAGGATCATCACCCGGGGACGCTGGCCTCGCAGCGTGCGCACGAGTTCGAGCTCGCGATCGGGGTCGCGCTCGGTCGCCGCCATCGTCACGATGAGCCTGGCCGTGTCGGCCTCGGCCACCACGCCGGCCGCGATCGAGGAGAAGTACGGGTCGGCGATGTCGGCGACGAGCAACGCGACCGTCGTGGTGGTGCCGCGCGCGACCGCCTGCGCCGAGAGATTGGGGGAGTAGTCGAGCCGGGCGGCGGCCTCGAGCACCCGCTGCCGGTACTCCTCGTTGACCTTGCGGGTGCTGCCGTTGAGCGATCGCGATGCGGTCGCGAGCGAGACGCCCGCCTCGCGCGCCACGTCGTGCAGCGTCGCCGGTGCGTTCCGGCTGGTCTGGATGCCGCCGTCGGTCATCGGTCCTCCTGCAGTCTGCCGCCCCTCGGGCGACTCTACCCCGCGGCCTCCACGTCGGTCCGGCACGTTTGGCCGTGAGTGCGGGTACTGGTACAAATGGTAGCAATCCGAGATAGCGCTTTCCCGATTCATCCCGCAGTCATTCCCCAGTGATGGGATGCCGCGGAGGAAGCGCTTTCTCCCGAGATCCGAGTGGAGCAGCGATGGCGCAGGAGCGGTACGGACTCATCGGCACGGGCAGCCGGGCCGGCATGTACATCGGCGCGCTCACCGGCACCCAGCTCGGAGCCGAACGCGTACCCGAGGTCGCCCAGCTCGTGGCCTGGAGCGACGTGAACCCGGGCCGGCTCGACGTCTACGAGCGCCAGGTCGTGGCGGCGGGGCATCCGGTGCCCGCTCGGCATTCCGTCGACGACCTCGAGCGGATGATCCGCGACGAGCGGCTCGACCGCGTCATCGTCACGACGCCCGACTTCACCCACGCCGACTACGTCGTGCGCGCCCTGCGCGCGGGGGCGGACGTCGTCGTCGAGAAGCCGCTCACCATCGACGCGGAGAGCGTGCGCCGCATCGGTGCCGCGATCGCCGAGACCGGCCGCGAGGTCATCACCACGTTCAACTACCGCTACAGCCCGCGCAACTCGACGCTGCGGCAGGTCATCGCCGACGGCGAGATCGGCGCGGTGACGTCGGTGCACTTCGAGTGGGCGCTCGACACGGTGCACGGCGCCGACTACTTCCGCCGCTGGCACCGCCAGAAGGCCAACTCGGGGGGCCTGTTCATCCACAAGGCCTCGCACCACTTCGACCTCGTGAACTGGTGGATCGCGGCGACGCCCGTGCGCGTCTTCGCGAGCGGCGGGCTGCGGTTCTACGGCGCCGAGAACGCAGCGGCGCGCGGTCTGGGCGCACGGCCATCGCGAGGAACCGGGGCGGCCGGCGACCCATTCGCCCTCGACCTCGCCGCCGACGAGCGACTCAAGGAGCTCTACCTCGACCAGGAGCAGCACGACGGCTACCTCCGCGACCGCGACGTGTTCGACGCAGGCATCACCATCGAGGACAACCTCGCCGCCCTCGTCGACTACGACAGCGGCGCGACGATGAGCTACTCGCTCAACGCGCACGCGCCGTGGGAGGGCTATCGCGTCACCGTCAACGGCACCGAGGGACGGGCGGAGCTCGAGGTGGTCGAGCGCGGCGCCGTGCTCATCGGCGATGACGGCCGCGTCGTCGTCGACCCGAGCATGCACCCCGATGCCTCGCCCGAAGACCGGGTGCGGCCCGACTCCGAGCGCCTCGTCGTGCAGCGGCACTGGGAGGGCGCGCGCGTCGTGCCGATCCCCGAGGGCATCGGCAGCCACGGCGGCGGCGACGCCTACCTGCTGCGGCACCTCTTCGACCGGGTGACGGATGACGCGCCGCTCGGTCGGGTGGCCGGCTACGCCGACGGCGTCAAGGCGGTGTCGGTCGGCATCGCCGGCAACCTCTCGCTCGCCACCGGCGAGCCCGTGCGCATCGCCGACCTCGAGCTCGGGGTCTAGCCACGACGCGACAGCGCGGATGCCGCGGCCGCACGCCGCGGCATCCGCTCGCTCACGCGCGGGCCGCCCGGTGCCGAAATGCAGGAAGAAGTCGGCCGCGGACGGCGCGTCGCAGTGGTAGCAGCGGCGTGTGGACGAATTCATCCTCCATTTCGGCGGGCCACGGTGTTCCGTTCGGCGGGCAACGGCGTTCCGGTGAGGGAGGGCGAGCGTCAGGCGGCGTCGATCGCGGGGGCGTGCCTCGGGTAGCCGAGGAGGAGGGCGCCCGAGGCGATCCACACCAGGCCGATCATCACGAGCAGGGCCTCGGCGCCGAAGCCCGACGCGAGGCCCGCGACGGCGGCGCCCGCGGCGGCGGCCGCCGCACGCAGCCCGGCGCCGACGGTGAACACCTGCGACCGGAGCGTCGGCGGACTCTGCTGCTTGCGGATGAGCAGCATCGCCGCGGAACTCGCCGCGGTGAACAGCCCCGACACGCCGATCGCGACGATGGTCCAGGGCAGGCCCACGTCGGCCGCGGCGATGACCGTGAAGACGCCGGTGGCGGCGAAGCCGAGGCCCATCACGAGCTCGGGGGGCCGGCGCACGGGCGACGCGGAGTTCCACAGCGCGCCGAGGAGGCCGCCGATGGCGAACGAGGTGACGATGATCGCGCCCTGCGCGGCTTCGCCGTTGCGGTGCACGGCGAGGGCGACCGCGGCGATGGAGAGGCCGCCCGCGCCGAATTGGCTGAGCGTGCCGCTCGTCGTGACGATCGCGAGCGGACGGTGCGTGGCGATGTGGCGGAAGCCCGCCGCGATGGTGGCGAGCATCGAGCCGTGCGGCTCGCCGGGGAGCGGTCGCAGGCGCAGCGGGAAGGTGGCCACGGCGCCGATCAGGGCGCCGGCGGCCACGATGAGCGTCGCGAGACGGGCCGATCCGAGCGCCGTCGCGGCCGCCACCGCCGCCGGCCCAGCGACGGAACCGAGGTTGTAGGCGAGCGCGTCCACCGCGTACGCCCGGCGCTCGTCCGGGATGACCTCGGTGACGAAGCTCGACAGCCCGCCCATGAGGAACGGCACCGCCGTGCCGGCGACCACGAGCGCGAGGGCGACCACCCAGACGGGCAGCACGCCGAGGAACGCCGCGACGGTGAACGCGGCGGCGGTCACGAGGCCGGCTGCGGCCATGAGCAGGCCCGGATGCCGCGTGCGGTCGAGCACCGCACCCACCACGGGCGCGGCCACGATGCTCGGCCCGAGGGCCGCCGCCGCGAGCAGGCCGCCGAGCGCCACGTCGCCGAGCTGCTCGACGGCGAGCACGGGGATCGCCACCGTGATGCCGCCCACCGCCAGCCGCGGAGGCGTGGCGGCGGCGAGGTACGCCGCGACGCCCACTCAGCCCGCCGGCGCGTCCGGAAGGGTCAGCACGCCGTCGACGCGGCGGGGGATGCGGAGCGGGTTGTCCTCGCGGAGCTCGGGCGGCAGGGCGGCATCGGGCGCGTCCTGGTAGGCGACGGGACGGAGGAACCGCCGGATCGCCGTCACCCCCACCGAGGTGTGGATCGACGTGGTCGACGGCCACGGGCCGCCGTGCTGCTGCGCCCAGCTGACGGCGACGCCGGTCGGCCAGCCGGCGAAGAGCACGCGCCCGGCGATCTCCGTGAGCACCGCGAGGATGTCGCCCAGGTCCTCCCCGGGCTCCGCGTGCACGGTCGCGGTGAGGCTGCCGCCGACGGTGCGGATCGCGGCGAGCGCGTCGTCGACGTCGTCGTACTCGACGACGAGCGTGGCCGGCCCGAAGCACTCGGCGAGCAGCGCCTGCGGATCGGCGAGCACGGCGTCCGTCGTCGTCGACAGCACCACGGCCGCGCCGGTGCCCGGCTGCTGCACCGCGTCGCCGGCGACGACCACCACCCCGTCATGGGCCGCGAGGCCGGCGAGCCCGTCGGCGAAGGCCGCGGCGATGCCGTCCGTGAGCATGGGCACGGCACCCGGCTGCCCGACGGCCGCCGCCACCCGTGACGCGAAGCCCGAGCCGGCCGGCACGAACACCACACCCGGGTTGGTGCAGAACTGGCCGACGCCGAGCGTGAACGACGCAGCGAGCCCAGCGGCCAGCTCGACGGCCCGGGCGTCGATGGCCGCCGCCGTGATGAGCACGGGGTTCACGGCGCTGAGCTCGCCGTAGAAGGGGATCGGGTCGGGTCGCGACGACGCGAGGCCGAAGAGCGCGCGTCCGCCGTGCAGCGAGCCGGTGAAGCCGACAGCGCGCACCTCGGGGTGCTGCACGAGCGCCACGCCGGCCTCGCGGCCCTCGACGTGCCCGAAGACGCCCTCGGGTGCTCCGGCGGCGGCGAGGGCGGCGGCCACGATCTCGGCGGTGCGGCGCGAGAGTCGCGGGTGCGCCGAGTGACCCTTCACGATCACGGGACAGCCCGCGGCCAGGGCCGAGGCGGTGTCGCCGCCGGCGACCGAGAATGCGAAGGGGAAGTTCGAGGCGCCGAACACGGCGACCGGACCGAGCGGGCGCAGCATCCGCCGCAGGTCGGGCCGGGGCGGGATCGTGGTCGCGTCGGGGTGGTCGACGGTCGCCTCGAGGTACGAGCCCTCGAGCACGGCCGACGCGAACAGCCTGAGCTGCGACGTGGTGCGCGCGAGCTCGCCGGTGAGCCGCGCGGTGCCGAGGTGCGATTCCTCGTCGGCGAGCGGGATGAGCTCGTCGGATGCCGCGTCGAGCGCGTCGGCCGCGGCGGTGAGCCACGTGGCGCGTTCGGCGGCCGTGGAGGCGACGGAGGTCGCGAACGCGGCGCGCGCGGCGCGGGCGGCTCCGTCGACGTCGGCGGGCGAGGCGCCGGCGACGGCGGTCGCCGTGGAGCCGGCGACACTCGTGGCGGTGGTGACGGTCATGATTCCTCCGTGCGATGGGCGGATGCCGCGGCATCCGCTCGGGGTTCGGTGAAGCGGATGCCGATTCCAGTCTGCCCCGTCGTGCGCACCTCGTGGCCGTCGACGGCCACGGGCGAGGGCGCCGCGAGCGCACCGAGCGACTCGAACGACGCGTCCTCGACGGACTCGACGAGGTGGTGCCCGGGGAGGGTGAGCGCGAGTTGCGCCGAGAGCTCGAGCAGCAGGTGGGGGGCGAGGTCGACGCCGCGGCCGGCGGCGAGGCCGGCGATCACGCGGAACGGCGTGATGCCGCCGACGCGCACGATGTTCGGCTGCACGACGTCGACGACGCCGGCGTCGATGAACTCGGCGAACCGGTAGCGGGTGTGCAGGTTCTCGCCGAGCGCGACGGGCACCTCGATGCGCGGGCGCAACGCGACGTGGGCGGCGAGGTCGTCGGCGCGCAGCGGCTCCTCGATCCAGGCGAGGTCGAACGCGGCGAGCTCGCCGATCGCCCGCTCGGCCTGCTCCAGCGTCCAGCGCTGGTTCGCATCGATCATGAGCCGGCGGTCGGGACCGATGACGTCGCGAACGGCCCGGATGCGCTCGACGTCGCGGCCGGGGTCGGGGCTGCCGACCTTGACCTTCACGGCGTCGAAGCCCGCGGCCACCCAGCGCTCGGCCTGGGCGACGAGCTCGTCGAGCGGGTAGTGCAGGTTGACGCCGCTGCCGTACACCTCGGCCGTCTCGTGCCGGCGACCGAGGTGGTCCGTGATGCCGCGGCCGGCACGACGCGCGGCGAGGTCCCAGAGCGCCAGGTCGAGCCCCGCCATCGCGATCGTCGTGATGCCACCGCCGCCGCCCTCGTGCAGGTGCAGCCAGAGCGGCTGCCACAGCGACTCGGCGTCGGCGTCGCGGCCGAGGGCGAACGAGGCGATGTCGTGGTCGAGGTGCGCCCGCACCGCGGCCGCCCCGATCTGCGGCGTCCACGAGAAGCCGTGGCCGATGTCGCCCGCTGAGTCCTCGACGACGACCTCGACGAGGGACAGGTCGCGCACGTCGGGTCCCCAGGGGCGCGACAGCGGCACGCGGATGGCCCGGGTGGCGATCCGGCGGATCGTCGTGGTCACCGCGCCGCCGTCTCGAGGGAGGCGGCGGCCCGGCCCGCGCCATCCGTCGCCGTGCCGATGCGCTCGACGAGCGAGAGTCCGGTGTCGAGGATCTCGCCGAGCCGGCGCTCCTGGTCGGGCGCGGGGTCGACGAGCGGCGGACGCACGGATCCGACGTCGAGGCCGCGCAGGCGCAGGCCCGCCTTGATGAGGGACACGCCGAACCCGGGCGTCTCGTCGCGCAGGCGCACGAGCGGCGTGTAGAACTCGCGGAGGAGGAGCATGCGGGTCGCCTCGTCGCCGTCGGTGTAGGCGCGGTAGTGCAGCGCGCCGACCTCGGGGATCATCGCGAACGCCGCCGACGAGTAGAGGGGGATGCCGATGCCGCGGAAGGCGCCCTGGCTGAGCTCGGCGGTGAGCAGGCCGTTGAAGAACTGCAGGTCGCGCCCGGTGGCCTCGGCGGCGAGCACGATCTCCTGCGCGAGCCCGATGTCACCGGTGCCGTCCTTGAAGCCCACCACCTTGGGGTTCTGCGCGAGCCGGGTGACCGCGTCGGCCGTGTAACGGGCGGTGCCGCGGTGGTAGACGATCACGGGCAGGTCGGATGCCGCGGCCACGGCCTCGACCCATGCCACGAGTCCGGCCGTGGTGCCCGACACCAGGTACGGCGGCAGGAGGAGCAGTCCGTCGGCGCCCGCCTCGGCGGCGCCGCGGGCGAGCTCGATCGCGTGACCGAGCGGGCCGCCTGCGCCGGCGATGACGGGCACGCGGCCGTCGACCACGCCGACCGTGGTGCGCACCACGTCGATCGCCTCGCGCGCCGAGAGCGCGTGGAACTCGCCCGTGCCGCACGCCGGGAAGACGCCCCCGGGGCCGAACGGCAGTCGCGAGACGACGTGCTCGGCGAGCAGATCGTGGTCGACCGCGCCGGCGGCGTCGAACGGCGTGACGGGGAAGAAGAGGACCCCGTCGAAGTCGAATGCGGGTGCGGTCATGCGGGGCTCGATTCGGTCTGCAGGGTGGTCAGGTCGGTGGCTGCGGCCAGCGCGGCGGCGGGGGAGACCTCGGGGGCGGCCGCGGCGAGCTCGCTGCGCCAGTCGCGCTCGGGTCGCCAGCCGAGCAGCCTCGCGGCCTTGTCGATCGAGAAGACCGGGCTGGTGCCGCCGAGGGCGTCGGCGCCCTCGCCGAGCCCGGGCGCGACGTCGCGCCACAGGTCGGCGACCGGCCGGGTGGCGAGCGCGTCGGCCGCGCCGACGAAGAAGCCCTCGCCGTCGACGACGTCGGCCGGCGCGGCGAGCCAGGCATCGACGAACCCGGCGGCGTCGCGCGCGTCGAGGTAGTTGAACAGGCTGACGGCGGCGAGAGCCGGGTCGGCGAGTCGCTCGGCGATGGTGTGGCCCTGCTGGGTGGGCGCCCCGGCCCACTCCTCGGGTGAGATCACGTAGCACGGCCGGAAGAACCCGTAGGCGCCCGCGGCCGTGCGCGCGAACATGCGCACGGTCTCCTCGATGACCACCTTCGACAGGGCGTAGGCGTTGGCGGGCGCGACGGGGTGCGCCTCGTCGAGGGGCACGGATGCCGCGTGCCAGCCCGGCGCTCCGTAGCCGATGACCGTGGGGCTGCTGGCGGCGAGCACTCGGCCGACCCCCGCGGCGGCCGCTCCGGCGAGCACCGTGTGGGCGAGCGTCGTGTTCGTGACGAGGATGTCGCGCTCGGGCGCGCTGAACGGCACCGCGATGCCGGCCAGGTGCACGACGGCGTCGGGCCGGGTCTCGGCGAGGAGCCGCGCCGTCGCCGGCTCGTCGCGCAGGTCGAGGGCGCGCTCGTCGACGCCGTCGAGCCCGGCGGGAGCCCGATCGACGCCGATCACCCGATGGCCGGATGCCGCGAGCCCGGCGCACACGCTGCGCCCGAGCCGACCCGATGAGCCGGTGACCACCACGTGCATGTGCCCTCCAGAGGCGAGTTGAGAAACCGCTTTCTGTGCTTGAGACTACGTCGCCACTGGGCTCTGCGGCAAGTTAGCGGCTAGACTGGGGAACCGATTTCCCGGAGGACGCGCGAGCCGCGGCATTCCGATCACCACGACCCGAGCCCGGCCGGCCGGCCCGCGTCGACACGAGACCTTTGGGGGCGCGATGCGCGAGCGGAGCCGGGCGACGACGATCGCCGACGTGGCCATGCACGCGGGCGTCTCGCAGGCGTCGGTGTCGCGGGTGCTGAACGGCAAGCAGTCGGTGGATCCCGAGATCGTCCGTCGCGTGCAGGCGTCGATCGCCACCCTCGGCTACTCGCCGAGCGTCGCCGCCCGCAGCCTCGTGCACGGCCGCAACGACACGATCGCCATGGTCGTGCCCGACCTGGAGAACCCGCTGTTCCAAGGCATCCTCAAGGGACTGAGCCTCGCTGCGGCATCCGACGGCTACCGCGTGATGGTGGCCGACACGGCCGAGCGGGTCGAGGACGAGGAGGCGACCGCCGTCGAGGCGCGGCATCGCTGCGACGCGCTCGTGCTGTGTGCCCCGCGCATGCCCGAGCAGCGCCTCCGGCGCCTCGTCGCCGCGCTCGCCCCCGTCGTCGTGGTCAATCGCTCCCTGCCCGATGCCGACGTGCCGATCGTGGGCATCGACTACGTGCGCGGCATCCGCGACCTCGTCGACCACCTGCGCGGGCTCGGGCACCGTCATCTCGCCTACGTGAGCGGGCCGGCCTCGAGCGCGTCGAACGCCGAGCGCCTGCGCGGGGTCGATGAGGCGAAGCGGGCCGACCCCTCGCTGCGCATCGACGTGGTGCCGGGCGGCTCGCGGCTGGAGGACGGCTACGCGGTGGCCGAGGCGGTGCTCGGCGCGAGCAGGAACGGGGCCACGGCGATCATGGCCTTCAACGACCTCGTGGCGTTCGGACTGCTCACCCGCCTGCGGTGCCTCGGCATCGACGTGCCGGGCGAGCTGTCGATCGCCGGCTTCGACGACGTGCCCATGGCCGAGTACGCCACGCCCAGCCTCACGAGCATGTCGGTGCCCCGAGCGGAGCTCGGCGGGCAGGTGTGGGCCCGGCTGCGCACGCTCATCGCCGGCGGTCCGATCGAGCACACCGTGCTGTTCCGCCCGCGACTCGAGGTGCGCGATTCCACGGGACCGGTGCGATGATCGCGTCAGCGTCAGCGTCGGCGCCGTCTCACGCCGACCGGGCCGCGAAGCGCGACCGCGTGCTCGACCTGCTCGACCGGCGCGGCGCGGCGTCGATCGTGCTCCGGTCGCACACGGCGCTCGCCTGGTACCTCGACGGCGCGCGCACGCACGTCTCGCTCGCCGGCGACCCGGTGCTCGCCGTGGTCGTGTCGCGCTCGGGCGACGAGCTCCGCATGTTCGCGAACGAGGCCGACCGCCTGCGGAGCGAGGAGCTCGGCGACCCGGGCCGCACCGCGCTCACGGTCACCGAGGTGCCGTGGCATGAGCCGCTGGCGCCCGCGGGCATCGCCGAGCTCGAGGAGGCCGACGCCGCCGAAGGCCTGCGCGCGGCCCGTGCCGGCCTCCTGCCCGCCGAGCTCGACCGATACCGGGCGCTCTGCCGGGAGGTCGCCGAGGCGCTGACGGATGCCGCGACCGGCGCCCGGCGGTCCGACACCGAGCGCGAGGTCGCCGCCCGCCTCGCCGGCGACCTGGTCGCGCGCGGGATCGACCCGCTCGTGACCCTCGTCGCCGGACGATCGAGGCTCGCGCACCGGCATCCGCTGCCCACCGCCGCGCCGATCGGCGACCGGGCGATGCTCGTGGTGTGCGGGCGGCGGCACGGCCTCATCGCGAACGCGACCCGCTGGGTGCGGTGGGGCGCCTCGGCGATCGAGGCCGACGCAGAGCGGCGCATCCTCGACGTCGAGGCCGAGTTCCTCGACGGCACTCGAGTGGGCGGCACGATCGGCGCGGCGTTCGAGGAGGGCATCGCGGCATACGGCGCGGCGGGCTTCGACGCGGAGGAGTGGCGGCGCCATCACCAGGGCGGCGCGGCCGGCTACGCGGGTCGCGACCCGCGGGCCACCGCGGCCGTGGAGGACCTGGTGCAGGCGCGGCACGCGTTCGCGTGGAATCCCACGGCTCCGGGCGCGAAGGTGGAGGACACGGTCCTGGTGGCCGCGTCGGGCGTCGAGGCGCTCACGGTCGATCCGCGCTGGCCGACCATCGAGGTCGCAGGCCGGCCTCGACCGATCCAGCTCGTCCGTGTAGGCTTGGGATAGCGCTTTCCCATCGCGCGACCCGTTGCCGATCGACGACGATTCCGAGGAGCCAGATGCCCATCCGCACCGAGGAGCGCGACGACCGCGTGCTCATCCTCGACGACGACGTGGTGCTCGCCGAGTACGTGCACCGGCCCAGCGACGTGCAGCTCGAATCGCCGCGCCCCTATCTCAGCCCCGTCCGCACCCGCGGGGGCGAGCTCGTGTCGCTCTTCCGCCCGCACGACCATGTGTGGCACAAGGGCATCGCCTGGTCGCTCCCCGTCGTCGGCGACGAGAACTTCTGGGGCGGCCCCACCTTCGTGTCGGGCGAGGGCTACGTGCAGCTGCCGAACAACGGCAGCCAGCTGCACCGGGCGTTCGACGAGCGATCGGATGCCGCGCCCGGCGTCCGCCTCGTCGAACGCCTCGACTGGGTGACCGAGGCCGGCGGGACCGTGTTCGACGAGCGGCGCACGATCGGCGCGACTCTGCTCGACGGGGAGGAGGCGTGGCTGCTCGCCTTCGAGACGCGGATGCGCAACGTGTCGCATCGTGACGTCCCGATCGGGTCGCCGACCACCCGGGGCCGAGAGAACGCCGGCTACGGGGGCCTCTTCTGGCGCGGCCCGCGCTCGTTCACCGGGGGCGACCTGCTCGCGCCCGGCGTGGCGGGCGGCGACGAGCTCCGCGGCATGCGCGCCCCGTGGATGGGCTTCAGCGGACGGCACGACGGCAGCGGTGCGGCCTCGACCATCGTGATGATGGACGACCCGGGCAACGTGCAGCACCCCACCCAGTGGTTCGCCCGCAGCGAGGAGTTCGCCTGCATCTGCCCCGCACCGTTCTTCAGCGAGGAGCACACCGTCGCGGCCGGCGACACCCTCGTGCTGCGGTACGGCGTCGTGATCGCCGACGGCGGGAGCGACCAGGTGCGCGCGAGCGATCTCGCCGCCGCGGGGGCCGCAGGGCTGCGCGACCTGCTGGGCGAACCATGAGCGCCGGCGCCAGCCGGCCCGCGTTTCCCGGCGCCACCTCCGTCAGCGTGCTCGAGGTCTACGGCGGCCGCGCCTCCGACGGGCTGCCGGGCGGCACGCCGCACCTGCACACCGTCTCGGCCGAGGCCTACGTCGTCGTCGCGGGACACGGGCGCCTGCAGACCGTCGACGGGTCGGGCTTCGCGGAGCATCCGCTCGAGCCCGGCTCGCTCGTGTGGTTCGAGCCGGGCGTCATCCACCGCGTCGTCAACGACGGCGGCGACCTCGAGGTGCGCGTCGTCATGCAGAACGCCGGGTTGCCCGAGGCCGGCGACGCCGTCATGACCTTCCCCGACGACGTGCTCGCCGACGCCGACCGATACCGGGCCGCCGCGACCCTGCCGGCCGCCGACCGACCCGATGCCGACCGCCTCGACGCCGCGCTCGCCCGCCGCGACCTCGCCGTCGAGGGCTTCCGCGCGCTCTTCGTCGGCGGCGCCGTCGACGACCGGCACCTCGACCCCGAGCGGCTCGCCCGCCTCCACGCCCGCGCCGTCGCGCTCGTGGCACCGCGCGCGCCCGAGTGGCGGGAGCGCTGGCGTTCCGGCGCGCTCGCGGCCGCCCAGGAGACGAGGCGGCGACTCGACGCGCTCGACCAGGGGCGCGACCCCGGCCTGGCCGGCGCCCGCGTCGCGAGCTCCCCGGCCGCCGACGCCTTCGGCATGTGCGGCCGCCTGCGCACCTACCGCACCGACCCCGTGGAGGAATCCCATGCCTGAGCACACCCCGCTGCGCGCCGCGATCGTCGGCACCGGCGCCATCGCCAACGCGCACGCCGAGGCCATCGCCGCCACCGCCGACGCCGAGCTCGTCGCCGTCGTCGACCGCGACCCCGAGCTCGCGCGCGCCTTCGCCGAACGGTGGAGCGTGCCGTCGACCGCCGCATCGCTCGACGCGCTGCTCGCCGACGGCGGCATCGACGTGCTGCACGTGTGCACCCCGCCGGGCGTGCACGCCGAGCAGGCGATCGCCGCCCTCGATGCCGGCGTGCACGTCGTCTGCGAGAAGCCGGCTGCGCTCTCGCTCGACCAGCTCGACGCGATGACGGATGCCGCGACCCGCAACGACCGCCGCCTCGCCGTCGTGTTCCAGCAGCGCACCGGCTCAGCCGCGGCGCACGTGCGGGGCCTCCTCGACTCGGGCGCGCTCGGGCGGCCGCTCGTCGCGACGTGCCAGACCCTGTGGTTCCGGGATCCGGCCTACTTCGAGGTGCCGTGGCGAGGAAAGTGGGCCACCGAGGGCGGCGGTCCGACGCTCGGCCTCGGCATCCACCAGATCGACCTGCTCGCCTGGCTCCTCGGCGACTGGGCGAGCGTGCAGGGCCAGCTCTGGCGCCTCGATCGCGAGACGCAGATGGAGGACGTGTCGACGGCGGTCGTCTCGTTCGCCGGCGGCGCCGTGGCATCCGTCATCACCAGTGCCCTCTCGCCGCGCGAGACGAGCTCGATCCGCATCGACACCGAGCTCGCCACCGTCACGGTCGACCACCTCTACGGGCACGGACACGAGCACTGGCGCATCACCCCGGCTCCGCACGTCGACCCCGCGACGGCCGCGGGCTGGGCCCTTCCCGAGGTCGAGGAGGCGAGCGGGCACGGGCCGCTCGTGCGCGACATCTACACGGCGCTGCAGTCGGGCGCGCCGTTGCCGTCGACGGCGTCGGATGCCGTTCGCTCGTTCGAGATCGTCACGGCGATCTACTCCTCGGCGGCGTCGGGCGCCCTGGTCACTCCCGCGACCCTGCGCGACGACGTGGACCGGCGGCGGAGCCTGGAGAGCCCGATCAGCGACCTGCGCCGGGGGTGACCGGGATGCCCGCGGAGGCGACCGACCACGCGCTGTTCCACGACCCGGTGTACGACGGCGCGACCGATCCGACCGTCATCCGCCACCGCGACACGGGGGAGTGGTGGATGTTCTACACGCAACGCCGGGCGACCGTCGACGAGCCCGGCGTCGCCTGGGTGCACGGGTCGCGCATCGGCATCGCCCGCTCGGCCGACGCACGCGACTGGCGGTACGCCGGCACCCCGGCCGGACTGCAGCTCGGCGCGGGCGACGAGACGCACTGGGCGCCCGAGGTGATCGACGACGGCGAGCGGTACCGCATGTACCTGACCGTCATCGACGGCATCCCCGACCGGTGGGAGGGCCATCCGCGCCGCATCGTGGAGTACGCGAGCGACGACCTCGAGCACTGGAGCGTCGTCGGCGAGCTCGCCCTGAGCAGTGACCGGGTGATCGACGCCTGCGTCGCGCACTGCCCCGACGGGCGGTGGCGGCTCTGGTACAAGGACGAGGCGGATGACTCGACGACGTGGGTCGCGGTGAGCGACGACCTCGCGGCCTGGCGGGTCAAGGGCCGGGCGATCGGCGACCGGCCGCACGAGGGGCCGAACGTCTTCGAGCTCGGCGGCTGGTGGTGGATGCTCGTCGACGAGTGGCGCGGCATGGGCGTCCACCGGTCGCGCGACGCCGTGACGTGGCAGCGCCAGGGCGGGCCCGACGACGTGATCCTCGGCGCGCCCGGGTCACGGGCCGGCGACGCGACGTTCGGCCGGCACGGGGACGTGGTCGTCGAGGGCGACCAAGCCGTGCTGTACTACTTCACGCACCCGCACTGGGACGGCTCGGAACTCGGCTCCAGCGACGACTCCGCGGCCCGGCTCAGCGCCGTGTTCTCGGCGCCGCTGCGAGTCGTGGACGATCGGCTCGTGTGCATCCGCGATGCACTGACGGCCGAAACCTCACTTGACCGGGTGATTCGCTCGGTGTGACCGGCGCCGCTGCGGCATCCGATAACGAATTGAAACGATTTTCTGGATTCAGTTGACCCACCTGCCTGCCTGGGCTATCTTTGGGGAAGCGCTTTCCCATGGCGTGACATGCACCAGGCAGACAGAGACGTTTTCATCCCGGGAGGACAACGATGTTCAACATTCGCAAGCGCCGCATGGCGGCCGCCGCAGCGGCGGTCGCCGCGAGCGCGGCCCTCGTGCTGACGGGCTGCTCGGGCGGCAGCGGCGGCAGCGAGGCGGCCGCGACCTACGACCCCGACGAGAAGGTCACGCTGAACCTCGCCTTCTGGGGCAACGACGTTCGTGCCGCGCTCTACGACGAGGCCATCGCCGCATTCAACGAGGAGTACCCGAACATCACCGTCAACTCCTCGTTCCTCGGCTTCCCCGAGTTCTGGGAGAAGCGCCAGACCGAGGCGGCCGGTGGCGGCCTGCCCGACGTCATGCAGTTCGACTACTCGTACCTGCGCCAGTACTCCGAGAACGGGCTCCTGCTCGACCTCGAGCCGTACCTCGGCAACATCATCGACACCGAGCCCCTCGCCGACAACATCCTGCAGATCGGCGTCGTCGACGGCGAGACCACCGGCATCCCCACCTCCACCAACGCGTGGGGCCTCTTCACGAACCCGAAGCTGCTCGAGCAGGTCGGCGTCGAGGAGTTCGAGGGCGGCAGCTGGGAGGACTACTCCGACTGGATGGCCGAGGTCAGCGAAGCCGGGGGCGGCGCCCTCTGGGGCGGCACCGACTACACCGGCCGCATCCAGAACTTCGAGATCCAGCAGCGCGCCAAGGGCGAGGACCTCTTCACCGAAGACGGTGAGCCGAACTTCACCGAGAAGGACCTCGCCGCGTTCTGGGAGCAGGGCGAGGACGTGCGCGCCAACACCATCCCGCAGCAGCGACTCGAGGAGATCTACCCGGTCTCCGGCTTCGACGCCGCGCTCACCACGAGCGAGCTCACCTGGGACAACTTCGGCGCCGGCTACCTCGGCAATCTCGGCGAGGGCTACACCGAGCTGGGCCTCGTCGCCCCGCCGGTGACCGAGGAGGGCGCGAAGGACCTCTACCTCAAGCCGTCGATGCTGCACTCGATCGCCTCCACCACCAAGCACCCCGAGGCCGCGGCCACGCTCGTGAACTTCCTGGTGAACAGCCCCGAGGCGGGCGCGATCTTCGGCACCAACCGCGGCCTGCCCGCGTCGAAGACCATGCTCGAGGGCGCTGAGCTCGACCCGCTGGGCCAGCAGATCAGCGACTACGAGGACTCCATCGCCGACCGCCTCGGCGACGCCCCGCCCGTGCCGATCGTCGGCTACGGCAGCCTGGAGGAGAAGTTCCGCCAGCTCGGCCAGGAGCTCGGCTTCGGCACCCTGACCGTCGACGAGGCCGTCGAGCAGTTCTTCAACGAGATGGACGTCGTCCTCAACCAGTAACACCTGAGCAGTCGTTCCGGGCCCGGTGGGGCGCCACGCCCCGCCGGGCCCGGAGTACTGTTTCTCGAGGAACCGGAGAATCACGTGAGCACGGAAACCGAATCGATCGTCACGGCATCCGCCGGGTCGAGAAGCGTCCGGCGGGAGCTGCGGCAGGTCCGCCGAGCAGAGGGCGGCAAGATCCCCTCCACCGCCGGCAGGCGAGCAGCGGTCCGTCGCGAGACCGCGGCCGGGTACGGATTCCTCGTGCCGTGGCTGATCGGATTCCTCGGCCTCACGGTCGGGCCGATGGTCTTCTCGCTCTACCTGGCCTTCACCAAGTACAACCTCTTCACCGAACCCGAGTGGATCGGCTTCGACAACTTCGTGCGCATGTTCACGGAGGACCCGAACTACATCCAGTCGGTGCAGATCACGCTCGTCTACGTGCTGGTCGGCACCCCGATCAAGCTCGCGGCCGCACTGGGCATCGCGATGCTCCTGAACTACCGCGACCGCGGCAGCGGCTTCTTCCGCTCCTCGTTCTACGCCCCATCGCTCATCGGCGCGTCGGTGTCGGTCGCGATCGTGTGGCGCGCGATGTTCTCCAACGACGGCCCGGTCGACAACAGCCTGAGCTTCTTCGGCATCGACCTGGGCGGCTGGGTCGGCAACGTGCAGCTCGTCATCCCGATGATGATCCTGCTCGCGGTCTGGCAGTTCGGCGCCCCGATGGTCATCTTCCTCGCGGGCCTCAAGCAGATCCCCCAGGAGCTCTACGAGGCCGCCGAGGTCGACGGAGCCGGCCCCTGGCACAAGTTCCGCAACGTCACCATCCCGATGCTCTCGAGCGTGATCTTCTTCAACCTGCTGCTCGAGCTCATCAACGCCTTCCAGGTCTTCGCGTCGGCATACATCATCTCGAACGGCTCGGGCGGCCCGGCCGGCATGACGAACTTCTACACCCTCTACCTCTACAAGCGCGGCTTCGCCGACCTGCAGATGGGCTACGCCTCGGCGATGGCGTGGGTGCTGGTGATCGCGGTCGCGATCATCGCCTTCATCCTGTTCAAGACCCAGAAGTCCTGGGTGCACTACGCCGGAGAGAACCGATGACCACGTTCGAAGCCCCCCGCGTCGAGGTCGTCGAGAACGCCCTCGAGCCCGGCACCTCCACCCAGCCTCGCCGTCGCGTCAAGCGCCGCACGATCAACACGGTCATCTGGTTCGTGGTGCTCCTCGCGTTCACGGCGATCGTGCTCTACCCGCTGCTCTGGCTGTTCCTGTCGACGTTCAAGCCGTCGAGCGAGTTCGCCCAGAACCCGGGACTGATCCCCGAGAACCCGACGTTCGACAACTACACGAAGGTCGTCGAGGGCATCGCCGGCACTCCGCTGTGGCGGTTCTTCGCGAACTCGTTCTTCATCGCGATCATGGCCGTGATCGGCACGGTGCTCTCGTCGGCGCTCGCCGCCTACGCGTTCGCCCGCATCAAGTTCCGCGGCGTGGGCGTGCTGTTCGCGGCGATGATCGGCACGCTGCTGCTGCCGTTCCACGTGATCATCATCCCCCAGTACGTGCTCTTCAATAAGCTCGAGCTGGTCGACACCTACTGGCCGTTGATCCTCCCGAAGTTCCTCGCCACCGAGGCGTTCTTCGTCTTCCTGATCGTGCAGTTCATCCGCAACATCCCACGCGACATGGACGAGGCGGCTCGCATCGACGGCGCCGGCCACATCCGGATCTTCTTCTCGATCATCCTCCCGCTCATCAAGCCGGCGCTCATCACGAGCGCGATCTTCACGTTCATCTGGACGTGGAACGACTTCCTGGGCCCGCTGCTCTACATCAACTCGCCCGAGAAGTACCCGCTCCCGATCGCGCTGCGGCTCTACAACGACGCGACGTCGACGTCCGACTACGGGGCGACCGCCGCGGTGTCGTTCCTCGCCCTGGTGCCGATCCTGATCTTCTTCATCGTGTTCCAGCGCTTCCTCGTCGCGGGTGTCGCCACCCAGGGACTCAAGGGCTAGGTCGGCGGATGTCGCGAGCCACCGATCGCGCCGCACGCCGCGCCGCCCTCTCGGGCAGCGGGCCGACGCACGACGGCGCGGCCACGGCGAGGTTCCCGGGCGCCAAGAGCGCGTTCGGGCTACTCGGCGAGGTGCTGCTCATCGGCGTGCTCGTCGCGGTCGTCTCGCTGCCGATCATCACCCTCCCGGCCGCCCTCGCGGCCGGGGTGCGGCACCTCCGGCGGTACCTCACGGCCGACGACGACGCGCTCACCTGGTTCTGGCGCGACGTGCGGGCCTCCTTCGTCGGCGGGATCGGCGTGGGCGTGGCATCCGTCGTCGCCGCCGCCGTGCTGGCGCTCGACGTCGACCTCGCCGCATCCGGCGTGCTGCCCGGTGGCCCCGTCGTCGGGATCGTCGGCTGGCTCGGCCTCGCCGCCCTGGCGCTCGCGCTCTTCGTCGCGGCCGGCCGATGGACGCCCGAGCTCGGCTGGCTCGGCGCGCTCAAGGGCGTGCCCGCCGCCGTGCGGCAGGACCCGGCGGGCGCCGCCTACCTCGTCGCCACCGCGGTGTTCGCGGGCGTCGTCACCTGGCAGCTCGTGCCGCTCGTGATCCCCGCGCTCGGCTGCATCGCGCTCGCGATCGTGGCGGTGCCCGAGCGCCCGCGCCGCGGCGTGGAGACGGATGGCACCGGCGCCGGCACCGGCACCCGCCTCGACGCATGACCGCTTCCCGCCGGCCGCTCCCGCGCTGGGCGCGCGACGCGAGCCTCGGCATCTTCGTGCACTGGGGCGCCTACTCGGTGCCGGCCTGGGCCGAGCCGACGGGCGCGCTCGGCGCGGTGCCCGACGACGAGTGGTTCGCGCACAACGCCTACGCCGAGTGGTACGCCAACACGATCCGCATCGAGGGGTCGCCTGCGGCCGAGCACCACGCCCGCGAGTACGGCGGTGCGCCCTACGAGCGATTCCTCGACGACTGGCGCGCCGAGGCGTACGACCCCGCCGACTGGGCGCGGCTGTTCCGCGCGGTGGGGGCCGACTACGTGGTGCCCACCACGAAGCATCACGACGGTATCGCCCTGTGGGACGCCCCGGGCTCCGGTGACCTCACGACCGTCGCCCGCGGACCGCGACGCGACCTGATCGCCCCGCTCGCCGACGCCGTGCGCGCCGAGGGCCTGCGGTTCGGCGTCTACTACTCGGGCGGCCTCGACTGGGCGGTCACCGACTTCCCGCCGCACCGGTCGAGCGCCGACGTCGAGGCGCTGCGGCCGACGGATGCCGCGTACCACGCCTACGCGTTCGGCCACGTCGCCGACCTCGTCGACCGCTACCGGCCCGACCTCATCTGGAACGACATCGACTGGCCCGACGCGGGCAAGGTGCCCGGCCCGCGCTCGATCGCGTCGCTGCTCGCGCACTACCGGGCGGTCGTGCCCGAGGGCATCGTGAACGACCGCTGGGGCGCCGACGTCTGGGACTACCGCACGAGCGAGTACGACCACGGCACGTCGAACGAGGCCGACGCCGGCTGGGAGCACTGCCGCGGCCTCGGCTTCTCGTTCGGCTACAACCGGGTGGAGGACGAGTCGCTCACCCTCTCGCCGCGCGAGCTCGCCCGCCTCTACGCCGACGTCGTGTCGCGGGGCGGACGTCTCCTGCTCAACGTCGGCCCGACCGCGGCGGGCGAGATCCCGCCGGTGCAGCGTCGCACGCTCGAGGGCGTGGCGTCGTGGATGACCGCGATCAAGCCGCACACGATCGGGCGACGGGTGCTCGACCGCGGCGAGCTCGAGGTGACGGATGCCGCGTGGTGGCGCGCCTGGGCCACGCCCGACGGTGTCGTGGCGATCACGGACCGCCCTGGGGCATCCGTGCGCGCCCGTGACGGCCGCCCCGTCATCACGATCGCGCTCCTCGCCTGACGGGCGCCGGCCGCAAGGGCGCCGGTCAGCCGGCGGTGACGAGCAGGTTCACGCGGCGCTGCCACGCGGCATCCGCCCACATGGGGTGGTGGGGCGCCGCGTTGGAGCACGCGACGACGCCCCAGACGCCGTGCGCGAGTGCGGTGCGGATGCCGTGCTCGGCGAGCGACCGCCCGACGGGGCTCTCCTCGAACCAACCGTCGCGCGGCGTGTAGCCGACCCAGCCTTCGCCGATCACCGCGGGCACGCCTCGCCACCGCGCCCACTCCGCGATCGCGACGACGCGCGACTCGATCTCGCGCAGCATGACCTCGCGGTGCTCGCCGTAGTGGTCGAGGAGCCAGACGTCCCAGGCGTCGGCGTCGATCCAGTCGTAGCCGTAGACCATCTGGTCGGTGATCACCGTGGCCCGCAGCTTCCACTCGGCGGGCCGGCCGTAGCCGGCGACCGTGGGCGCATCGGTGCGGAGGAGCGCGCGGAGCTCCGTGTTCGGGAAGCCCTCGCTGCCCTCGGAGCGGATGTCGATGCGACGCTGCAGCGCGTCGAGCACGCCGTAACTGTAGACGTGGAACTGCGCGACGGCCAGGGCGGGGGAGAGCCGGTGCATGGCGAGGTGCGGCGGCTTGCCGTAGCTCACCGTGACGAGCTGGTCGGGATGCCGGGTGCGCAGCCGCTCGATGGCGGCCTCGCCTCCCTGCTCCACCGGCGGCAGGATCGAGAAGTCGACCTCGTTGTGCAGCTCGGTGAACGCGACGACGTCGATGAGCCCCGCGGCACGCACGTCGTCGAGCAGTCGTGCGAAGGCGTCGGCGAGCACGTCGTAGCGGCGTCCGAGCGGCACGGCGTCGATGGCGTCGAACCAGCGCGGGTCGCCCGCGAACGACGGCGACTGCTGGTACTCCCAGCTCGCGAGGATCACCACCATGCCGTGTCGTCGTGCCGCCTCGAGGAGCTCGAACAGGCGAGCCCTGACGTCGAGCCGGTAGCCGCCGGGGGTGTCGTACCAGCGGGTGCGCTGCCCGAAGAACCCGCCGGTCGGCGCAGGCCCGAGTCCCTCGACGGGAAGGTCGGTCGCGAGCCCCTCGAGCCCGAGGTCGCCGGCCACGAGGAGCGGAGCGGCGCAGATGCGCACGGCGTTGTAACCGCGGTCGGCGGTCTCGGCCATCGCGCGGTCGACGTCGTCGAAGGGTTCGCCCTCGCCGGCACGCGTGTACCAGGAGAAGTCCCAGAGGCAGATCGCGAGGCGGCGCGGCAGGTGGTCGGGCACCGGGCCCGTGCGCGAGGGATCCGGTGTCGGGGGCAGCACCGGCGTGCCGAGGTAGCGATCGGTCATGCCAGTGCCTCCTGTGCCCGGGCGTCCGCCTCGTGTCGGCCCTGCGCCGCCAGTTCGCGGAGCGCCGCCGCCTCGGATGCGCGGCGTTCGGCGGTGTCGACCGGGAACAGCAGCAGTTCGGGCAGCGACGTGGCGAAGTAGTCCACGCGGTCCGCGGACGCCTCGAGGGAGGCCGCCCTGGCTTCGAGGCTCGCCCACACGCGTTGCGCCTCGGCGTGCTCGCCCAGGCGCAGGTGCGCGAGGCCGACCCACCCGTCGCGCGCGTCGACGACGTGCCCGGTCGCGGCGAGGGGTCCGTCGACGTCGCGGGCCCGACGCCAGGCCGCCTCCGCCGCATCGACGTTGCCGAGCGCCAGTTCGGCGTCGCCGAGGAGCACGAATCGCTCCGCGACGACGTCGGCCGGATGGCGTCCCTCGCCGAGGTGCTCGGGCACTCGGATGCCGCTTCGCAGCAGCGCGCGGGCGGACTCGGGGTCCGACGGGAGCAGCTCGCGGGCGACGGCGGCGCTGGCGCGGTCGAACACCGCGATCACGCGGCCCTCGCCGCCCTCGAACGGCTGGAACTCGCGGCCGTCGAGGAACGCGAGCGCGTCGCCGGCTCGCCCCACCTCGACGAGCAGGCCCGCGTACTCGATCGCGAGGTCGTCGCGCACGAGGACCTGGGCGCCGGCCCCCTCGATGGCGGCGAGCCGCGAGGCGGCATCGACGCCGCGCACCGCGGCGAGCTGGTCGCGTTCGTAGGCGAGCCTGGCGTCGCCGGCACTGAGCTCCAGCGCTCGCGCATACCGCCGGTCGGCCCGGGCGAGGTCGCCGCCCGACTTGACCATCGCGATCGCGGCATTCCGCCACACCACGGGGTCGTCAGCGCCGCCGAGGGTCGCCGTCTCGAGGTGGACCAGGGCGTCCTCCACTCGCCCGACGGCGAGGAGCCAGCAGCCGAGGTAGCCATGCGCGCGCGCGTCGGTGGCGTCGGCGTCGACGGCGGCGAGCAGCACGGCGAGGTCGTCGAGGCCCGCGGGGAAAGCGAGCAGGGGGCTCGCGCGCCGGGCCGCGGCGCGCGCCGTCCGAGCTCCGGCCGCATCACCGGCCGTGTCGAGGAACACCGCGAGCGCGTAGGCGGCGAGCGGCGCCGGGTTGCCGAACGGGCCCGGACCCATCGTCGCGGCACGCCGAGCGAGCGGGATGGCGCGGTCGGCGTCGCCGAGCCGGTGGAGCTCGTGGGCGATCGTGAGGAGCGTTCGCGGATCCACAGGGTCGAGCGCGTCGTCGAGGGCCGCGAGGAGCGGGTCGAGGGGATCCTCGGCACGAGCCGACGCGAGTGACGCGCGCGCCGTCGCGCCGTCGCCGAGCGAGCGGAGCGCCACGACCCGAGCCGCCACGGCCTGCCCGCTGCCGGGATCGGCGCGCACCGCGGCATCCGCGAACCCGAGGGCGCGTTCGGCGTCGCCCGATCGTTGTGCGAGCCGGGCGCGTCCGAGCGAGGCGGGCAGGGCGACGGCGCCGTCCCATGAGGCCTTGCCGAACGCGTCCGCCGCCTCATCCGATCGCCCGAGCCGCTCCAGTACGAGGCCGCGCAGCAGGTGCGCGTCGCCGCGCTCGGGGTTGAGGTTGCGGCGCGAGAGCCGCGCCACCGCGAGATCGAGGTGGTCGAGGGCCTCCTCGAGGTCGCCGCGGTCGTGGGCGAGCCGAGCCAGGGCGAGGCGGGCGCGCGAATCACCCGGGTCCCGTCGAACCGCCTCGGCGAAGTACGGCTCGGCGGGCCTCGTGGGGTGACGGTACTGCACGAGGTGCACGCCCGTGAGCACCAGCTCGTCGGCACTGGCGATCTCGGCCGGGGCCGGCGGCTCGGTCGCCACCCAGGGCTCACCGGCCGGCACCGCGTGGCGTCGCCAGCGCACGAGCTCGCGCCCGCCGTCGGTGACGACCACGACGAGGTCGTCGCGGGTCGCGGATGCCCCGAGCTCCAGCTCGGTGACGAAGGGGTGCCCGGGCTCGATCGGCAGGGTCCATTCGGCGATCACGGCTTCCGCCCGCCGCAGCTCGACCCGCGTGGAGGCGCGCACGCCCGTCGTCGCGACACCCAGCCGCACGCGGCATCCGTCGACCTCGAGCCCGATCGCCGCGTCGAGCGTCGCCTGCACCGCCGGGCCGATGTCCTGGATCGGGTACCAGTACTGGTGGAATCGCCGCGTCTCGCCCGGCTGCAGCCAGCTGAAGTCGGGCTGGTTGTCGGTGAAGATGCCCGCCATGAGCTCGACGTACGGACCGTCGCCGTCGGTGAGGTGCCGATCCCAGGCGCGCCCGACCTCGCCGTCGCCCCAGGTCCACTGCTTCTTGCCCGGCGCGATCGCCCGGTCGGCCCAGTGCACGAACCCGGCTCCGGCGTCGTGGTCGTAGCCGCCGAAGAAGTCGTCGGCCGTGTCGGTGACCATGTACGACGTCGGCACGGGGATGTTCGCGTACACGTCGAGGCGATCGGCGCCAGGCCGTTCGGCCGCGAGGGCCGGGTAGTCCACGCCGTAGTACGGCCGATCGGCGCGGGGGAAGGCGGTGATCGCCCGGCGCGCGTGATCGGCGACGTAGCGCACGTCGGTGGGGAAGAAGGACTGGTAGTGCTCGTGCGAGCGAGCGGCGACGTTCGCCCACCAGAGGAAGGACTGGGGTGCATCCGTGCGGTTCACGAGGCGCGCTTCGAGTTCGATGAGCGACGAGTCGCCGCGCAGGCGAATGCCGTGGCTGCCCCGCATCCGCTGCAGCTGGTCGAGGTCGGAGTGCCACACCGTCACGGATCCGTCGTCGTGGCGCTCGAGGCGCGTCTCGACCGGGAGGAAGGTCGCCGGGCGGTGGTGCTGCGGCCAGTTGAACTCCACGCCGCCCGAGACCCAGGGGCCGGCGAGCCCGACCAGCGCCGGCTTGATGACGTTGTTGCGGTAGAAGAAGTCGTAGTCGCGGGTCTTGTCGTAGCCGATGTGGATCCGTCCGCCCAGCTCGGGCAGGAGCACCAGCCGCACCCAGCGGTTCTCGAGGTGGATCGCCCGCCAGGTGCGCGGCGCGCGCCCGGGCAGGATCCGGTCCGTGAACGGGATGGGGTAGACCGCCCCGCTCGAACCCTGGTACACGCGGCGATCGAGGAAGAGCGGGTAGCGATCGGGCGCGGCAGGCTCGTAGGTGTCGATCGTGAGCGGCGACTCCCAGCAGGCGACGCCGCCCGCCGCGATGGCCTCGCGCTGCTCGTCGGGCGCCTCGGGCAGCACGATCCTGGGGTTCTCGTCGGTCACGCGCTCCACGCTACGCGCGGCCCCGGTGCGGCGACATGGCCGATCGTGGGGTGCGCATGGACGATTCGACACCGTGGGACCATTGACGAATGGAACGGCGCGACGGGTTCGAGCACCAGCGGTTGTGCGTCGTCCCGCGCCCCGCTGTCGCCGAGGCGCTCGCGCGGCCGGTCACGCGCCGACTGGTGGTGACGGATGCCGGGTGGTTCCCCCGCGCGGACGGGCATCTCCGCGTTCGCCCGGCCGGGGCCGACGAGGCCATCGTCATCGTCTGCGTGGCCGGCGCCGGGTGGGTGGACGTCGACGGCACGCGGGTGCGCGTGACCCCGTCGACCGCTGCGCTGATCCCGCCTCGGTCGCCGCACTCGTACGGGGCTGACGCCGAGGAGCCATGGACGATCTGGTGGTGTCACGTGCGCGGCAGCGACCTCGGCGACCTGTGGGCCGCGATCGGCGCGGACGCCGCACGTCCCCTGGTGTCGCTGCGCGCCGTCGATCGCGTCACGGTGCTCCTCGATGAGATCGTCTCGGGCTTGGAGCGCGACCAGTCCCCGGCTCGGCTCCTGTCCGTGTCGGGCATCGCGTGGCGGCTGATGACGCAGCTCGCGGTCGACCGGAAGCTGCCCGAGCAGGGCGAACCGCTCGAGCGGGCGATGCGGTACCTCGAGGAGCGCATCGACGGCGGCATCCGGGTGTCCGACCTCGCGCGGCTCGTTGGGGTCTCGACGTCGCACCTCGGCGCGCTCTTCCGCGACGCCACCGGCGGCGGGGTGCTGGCGTACCACACGGGGCTCAAGATGGCGCGGGCCCGCGGCCTGCTCGACACCACCGACCTGCACGTCGCCGAGGTCGGGCGCGAGGTCGGGTACGCCGACCCGTTCTACTTCTCGCGGCAGTTCAGCCGCGTGCACGGCATGAGCCCCACCGACTACCGCGTGCATCGCAAGGGCTGACCTGGCAGACCGGCGCCGAGCATGGGGCGGGTCGGCCGCGCCGTGTCGCGCGGTCTGGGGGTGGCGAAGTCGTTGACGGCCCGTCCACGCGCGGATACCGTCGCAGGGTGCGGCCACCGGATGAGGCGATGAGTGCGTCGGTCACTGCGACGGGCCGTGCGACGGGCCGTGCGGCATCCGGGTCGAACGCATGATCTCCGTCGAGGGCCTCCGCGGCATTCACATCTTCGCGCCCCTCTCCGACGCGGCCCTCGAGTACGTGGCCGGCGCCGTCGAGGACATCCACCTCGTGCCGGGCGAGTACTTCGCGCACGAGGGCGACGAGCGGGCGCTGTTCGTCGTCGTCGACGGCCGCGCCGAGATCACCAAGGTCGTGAACGGCGAGGAGCGGGTGATCGGGGTTCGCACGCCCGGCCGGTTCTTCGGCGAGGTGCCGATGACCCTGAGCACCCCGTTCCCGGCGAGCGGCCGCGCCGCCGAGGCATCCCGCATCCTGAAGCTCGACGTGACGGCGTTCTATACGCTGGCGGCGATGGCCCCGTCGATCCCGGCCCGCGTCGCGGACCTGGCGCGCCGCTACCTGGAATCGCTGCAGGTGATCGCCGCCGAGCAGCCCGACATCGAGGTGCGCCTCACCGGTCCCCGACACGATGCCGCGACCCACCGCACGGCGACCTTCCTCACGAGGAACCAGGTCGTCTTCGAGCGGGTGACCCTCGAACGCCCGGCCGAGGGCGAGGCCTACCCGATCCTCGAACTGGCCGACGGGACCCGGCTGGCGGCCCCGACGATGCGCGAGGTGGCGGGTGCCGCGGGGCTCGACATCGAGCCCGCGTCGGCCGACTACGACGTCGTCATCCTCGGCGGAGGGCCTGCCGGCCTCACCGCCGCCGTGAACGGCGCGGCCGAGGGACTTCGCACGGTGGTCATCGAGTCGCTCGCGCCCGGTGGCCAGGCCGGCACGTCCACGCGCATCGAGAACTACACCGGATTCCCGTTCGGGATCTCGGGAGACGACCTTGCGAGCCGGGCGCTGAAGCAGGCGAAGCGCCTCGGGGCCGAGATCGTCGTGACCCGCAGCGTCGAGGCGATCCGCCCCCACGGGGGACGACGTGACTCGGGGCGCGACCCCGTGCACGAGGTCGTCCTCGACGGTGGCGAGACCCTGCAAGCCCGGGTCGTCATCGCGGCCACCGGCGTCGAATGGCGCACGCTGCCCCTGCCCGCGGTCGACCGCTACCTCGGCAACGGCGTCTTCTACGGGGCCGCGCGCAGCGACGCCGCCATCGCGAAGGGCGCCGACGTCTGCATCATCGGTGCGGGAAACTCGGCTGGGCAGGCCGCGCTGTTCTTCTCCCGGCACGCCCGATCGGTGACGATGCTCGTGCGCGGCAGCTCGCTCGAGGCGAGCATGTCGCGCTACCTCATCGACCAGATCGCCGCCAACGACGGCATCCGCGTCGAGACCCGCAGCGAGGTGGTGGGCCTGCACGGCGAGGGAAGCCTCGAGGGGGTCGACGTCATCGACCGCGCCACCGGGCAGACGTCGCGACGCGGCTTCCCCGTCGTCTTCGTGATGATCGGCGCGAATGCCGTCACGGACTGGCTGCCCCCTGAGGTCGCCCGCGACGTGCACGGCTTCGTGCTCACGGGCGCGGACGCCGCCGCCTCCGAGGCGTGGACGGCCGACCGTCGGCCGTTCGCGCTCGAGACGAGCACGCCCGGGATCTTCGCCGTGGGCGACGTGCGCTCGGGGTCCGTCAAGCGCGTCGCGGCGGGCGTCGGCGAAGGCGGCATGGCGATCGCGTACGCGCACCAGTACCTCGCGCTGGAACGGCAGGTCGACTCCGCCTGAGTCCGGGGCTCGGCGTCTGCCCCCGCAACGGCGCGCGGATGCCGCGTGCGCCGCGCCGCGGCATCCGCTCAGCCCTTCGTCGCGCCCGCCGTGAGGTCGGCCTTCCAGAACCGCTGCAACGAGACCATGAGCACCACGAGCAGCACCACGGACACGGCCGATCCGGTCACGACCAGGGTGGTGAACGACGGATCGCGCTGGGTCTGCGAGTTCCACAGCGTCAGGCCGAGGGTGATCGGGAATCGCCTGGGGTCGCTCAGCATCACCAGCGGGAGCAGGTAGTTGTTCCAGATCGTCACGAACTGGAAGAGGAAGATCGTCACGATCGCCGGGGTCATCATGCGCGCGGCGATCGAGCCGAAGATGCGCAGGTCGCCGGCGCCATCGATGCGGGCCGCCTCGATGACCTCGTCGGGCACCGAGGCGTTCGCGTGGATGCGCGCGAGGAAGACGCCGAACGGGCTCACCATGCACGGCAGGAGCACGCTCCAGTAGCTTCCCGTGAGGGCGACCGAGTTGAGCAGGAAGTACAGCGGCAGCGCGATGACCGTCGCCGGCACGAGCACGCCGCCGAGGATCGTCCAGAAGACCGCCTCCTTCGCCGGGAAGTCGTACTTCGCGAACGCGTAGCCGGCCGCCGTCGAGATGACCGTCGCCACCAGGGCGCCGACCCCCGAGTACAGGATGCTGTTCAGGATCCACACCGAGAAGGCGCCGTCGTCCTGGGTGAACAGGGCGACGAGGTTCTGCCACGCCTGGGGGCTGTCGGAGAACCAGAGCCCGAAGGTCGAGGAGAGGTCGCCCGGTGACTTCGTCGCGGCGATCAGCACCCAGGCGATCGGCAGCAGGAAGTACGCCGACGCCGCGACGAGTGCGGCGTTCACCAGCACGGTGCCGGCCGCGCCGGTGCGGGTGGCGGGTGGTCGTCGAGTGGGTGCTGCTGCGCCGGATGCCGCGGGGCCGGCCGGTCGGCGGGTGCGCGCGACGGGGCGGGCGGGGGCGTCGGTGGTCACCATGCGCGGTTCCCCTTCCGGTTCACGACGCGGAGGAACAGGGCCGAGAAGGCGAACGCGAGGAGCGCCACGATCACGGCCATCGCTGCCGCGAGGTTCGGGTTGCCCTGCGAGAACGCCTGGTTGTAGGCGGCGAGGTTCGGCGTGTAGTCGGAGCTGATGGCGGTGGTGAGCGGGCGGAGCACGAGGGGCTCGACGAAGAGCTGCAGCGTGCCGATGATCGTGAAGAGGGTGATGAGCACGATCGAGGGACGGATGAGCGGCAGCTTGATGTGCCAGATCATGCGCCACTCACCGGCCCCGTCGAGCCGGGCGGCCTCGTACAGCTCGGAGGGGATGGCGTCGAGCGCCGCGATGAGGATGAGCATGTTGTAGCCCGCGAACCCCCACAGGGCGATGTTCGCGATGGCGAAGAGCACCGCGTCGCTCGACAGCGGATCGACGTCGATGCCGACCGCGCCGAGCGACTGCAGCACCGGGCTGGTGGCCGGGATGTACAGGAAGCCCCAGAGCAGCGCCGCGATGACGCCGGGAACGCCGTACGGCATGAAGTACGTGACGCGGAAGGCGCGCGGGAACCGCGCGGCCGCCGCGCCCAGGAGGAGGGCCAGTGCCAGGGCCGAGACCACCATGAGCGGCACCTCGATCGCCGAGAAGGCGACGAGGCGGCCGAGGCTCGCGACGAACGAGGGAGTCGACAGCGCGGCGGCGTAGTTGTCGAGGAACACGAACTCCCGGGTGGCGGCGGCGAGCCCGAGGCCGCTCGACTGCTGGGAGAACATGCTGTCGACCACCGCGAAGACGATCGGCGCGACGAAGAACGCCGCGAACATCACGAGGAACGGCACGAGCAGCACCCAGAGGGCGGCCGGCAGCCGCGGTCGGCGACGTCGGGTCGGTGGGGCGGTGGCAGTGGCGGACACGGCGGTGCTCCTCGGGTGATGGACGATCGGATGCCGCGGGGTGCGGCCGGGGAAGGCGAGCGGGCGGCCCGGCCGGAGCCGGACCGCCCGCCCGGGTCACTCGGCGACCGAGATGCCCTTGTCCTCGAGGGCGGCGACGAAGTCCGCCTGGGTGGCGATGTAGGCGTCGGTGAGCGGCGTGCCCGCCTCGACGGCCGCCTTGACGTTATCGGTCAGCGAGGCGAACAGCGTCTGCGACAGCGGCGGCCACTTCCACGTCGCGGCGACCGCGGCATCCGACTCGGCGAAGACGTCCCAGATGTCCTGGCCGCCGTAGAACGCGAACACCTCGGGGTCGTCCTGGAGGCTCTCGATCGCGTCGAGGTCGGTGATCGCGGGCCAGCCGGCGCCGATGCTCGTGAGGGTGCTCACGCTGCCGGGGTCGCTGTTCAGCCAGAGCGCGAACTCGGCCGCCTCCTCCGGGTGCTCGGAGCCCTTCAGCACGACGTTGGCCGAGCCGCCGGCCCACGTCGCCGACACGGTCTCGCCGTCGGACCACTGCGGCATGGGTGCGACCGCCCAGCTGCCCGCGGTGTCGGGCGCGGTGCCGCGCACGATCGCATCGGCCCACGAGCCCGAGATCCACGACGCGACGTTGCCGTTCTGGAGGTCGGCGTTCCACTCGCTCGAGAAGTCCGCCTCGACCTTCACGAGGTCCTCGTCGAGGAGCCGCTGCCAGAACTCGGCGACCTTCAGTGTCGCCTCGTCGTCGATGCCGACCTTCCATGCATCGCCCTCGGTGGCGAACCACTCGCCCCCGCCCTGCTGGGAGAGGCCGATCAGCCAGGGCGCCTGGTTGAATGCGAACGCCGCGATGTAGCGGTCGGGGTCGGAGGCGTGGATCGCCTTGGCCGCCTCGTAGTACTCCTCCCACGTGCTGGGTGCCGCGAGGCCGAGGGAGTCGAAGATGTCCTTGCGGTAGAACTGGCCGAGCGGCCCCGAGGCCTGCGGGATCGCGTAGACGTGATCGTCGAACACGCCGGTCTGCCACTGCCAGTCCGTGAAGCGGTCGGCGTCGTCGGCCACGTAGTCCGTGATGTCCTCGAGTGCGCCGTTGACCAGGAAGTCGGGGATGGCGTCGTAGCCGACCTGCGCGACGTCGGCGGGGTTGCCGGCCTGCACGGCGGAGAGCATCTTGGCGTACCCGCCGTCGGGGCCGGCCGTGATGGTCTCGAGCTCGACGTGGATGTCGTCGTGCGCGTCGTTGAAGGCGTCGACGGCCTGGTCGATGTTCGGGACCCAGGACTGGAAGGTGAGCTCGACCGGTTCGTCCGCTGAACCGGACTCGCCGCCCGAGCACGACGCGAGGGCGAGCGTTGCGACGACGGCGCCCGCGAGGATCGCGGTGGTGCGCAGGCGCCGGTGGTCACGCTGTGGCATGGAGATGCTCCTTTGCATGGGGATGCGTGTGCATGGTGGGTGCGTGCCTGCGATGCAGGCCCGATGATGCGGTGCGGAAAGCGACGCTACGCCGCGCGGCGCACGCGCCCCATAGGGGATCGACCCGCGAGCATGGACATTTCCACGGTGGGGAACGCCAGCGCGCCCGACACGCGCGCTGCTCGGCCGTTGACGGAATGAAACGTCTCAGGCTACGGTGCGGGGAAGCGTTTTCCGTGCCGATTCCCATGACGAGGTGCGGACACCCGAACACACCTTGGAGGACGATGATGTTCACGACCCGACGGATGCGTCGCGTGCTCGCGGTTGCCGCGGCATCCGGCGCCACCGTGCTCGCGCTGGCCGGATGCGCCGGCGGCGGCACCGGTGGCGGCAGCGAAGCGGCCTACGACCCCGATGAGGAGGTCACGCTGACCTTCACGTGGTGGGGCAACGACGACCGCGCCCAGCGGTACCAGAAGCTCATCGACGCGTTCGAGGCCGAGCACCCGAACATCACGATCGAGGGGACGTTCACCGATTTCCCCTCGTACTGGGAGAAGCGCCAGACCGAGGCCGCCGGCGGCGGACTGCCCGACGTGTGGCAGTTCTCCGACTCCTACCTGCGCGAGTACGCGGAGCCGGGTCTCCTGCTCGATCTCGACACCGTCGGCGAGTACATCGACGTCGACGCGTTCGACGACGGACTGCGAGCGACCGGCCAGCTCGAGGGCGTGCAGTACTCGCTGCCCACCGGCTACAGCGCCTGGGCGATGTTCCTGAACGACGGGCTCGTCGAGCAGGCGGGCGTGGAGCCGTACGAGGGCGGCACGAGCTTCGACGGCTACGCCGACTGGATGGCGGAGGTGACCGAGGCCACCGGCGGGGCGGTCTACGGCGGCACCGACCTGACCCAGCGCATCCAGAACTTCGAGAACGTGCTGCGCGCCGAGGGCAAGAACCTCTACACCGAGGAGGGCGAGCTCGGGTTCACCGAGAAGGACCTGCGCGACTTCTGGGACTCCGGCGCTGAGGCCCGCGAGGGCGTCGTCGTGCCGCAGCAACGGCTCGAGGAGATCTCGCCCAAGTCGGGCTTCGGCGCCAACCTCACGGCCAGCGAGGCGAGCTGGAGCAACTTCCTCGGCGGCTACCTCGCCGACTCCGGCGCCGAGCACGTGACGCTCGTCGCGCCGCCGACGGCCGACCCCGATGCGAAGGACCTCTACCGGCAGGCCGGCCTGCAGGTCGCGATCGCGGCCGACACCGAGCACCCCGAGGCGGCGGCGCTGTGGCTCGACTACGTGGTGAACAGCGAGGAGGCCGGCGAGATCTTCGGCACCACGCTCGGCTTCCCCGCCTCCGAGACGAAGCTCGCGGGCACGACGCTCGAGGGCGTCGACGCGCAGGTCGCCGACTACCTCGAGTCGGTCGCGGACCGACTCGGCGAGGCACCGCCCGTGCCGGTCGTGGGCTACGGCTCGCTCGAGCAGACGTTCTGGGACCTCGGCAAGTCGATCGGCCTCGGCGCGCTCAGCGTCGACGACGCGGTCGACCAGTTCTTCACCGAGGCGAAGGTCATCCTCGGCTGAGCTCGGCGGCCGGCACGTCACCGAGGGGGCGATCCTGGCGCGCATCCAGCGGATGCCGCGCCAGGATCGCCCACTCGCACATGGCCGGGTAGGCTGGAATGCGCTTTCCCATTGGGTCCACCCAGTCCCGACCGATCGACGAAGGAGTCCCGTGCACTACGGCGCCGACTACAACCCCGAGCAGTGGCCCGAGGAGACCTGGCCCGAGGATGTCGCGCGCATGCGCGAGGCCGGCGTGACGATGGTGAGCCTCGGCATCTTCGCCTGGTCGCGCATCCAGCCCAGCGAGGGCGAGTTCGACTTCGGCTGGCTCGACCGGGTCATCGACCTGCTGCACGAGGGCGGCATCGCCGTCGACCTCGCCACGGCCACCGCGTCCCCGCCGCCGTGGGCGAGCGCCGCGTATCCCGAACTCCTCCCGCAGGACGAGAACGGCGCCACGTACTGGCCGGGCAGCCGCCAGCAGTTCGCGCCGTCGTCGCCCGTGTACCGGCGCCTGGCCGCCGAGCTCGTGACCGCCATCGCCGAGCGGTATGCGCAGCATCCGGCCGTCGTCATGTGGCACGTCAACAACGAGTACGGCTGCCACCTGAACATGGACTTCTCGGATGCCGCGCGCGACGCGTTCCGGCGTTGGCTGGCCGATCGGTACGCCGACGTCGACGTGCTCAACGCGGCCTGGGGCACGAACTTCTGGTCGCAGCGCTATGGATCGTTCGACGAGGTGTTCCCGCCCCGCAAGGCGCCGTACAGCCTGAACCCCGGCCAGATGCTCGACTACCGCCGGTTCACGAGCGACATGCTGCTCGAGTGCTACCTCATGGAGCGCGAGATCCTCCGGGCGGCCGGGGCGACCCAACCGATCACCACGAACTTCATGGGCGCGTTCAAGCCCGCCAACTACCAGCAGTGGGCCGAGCACCTGGACCTCGTGAGCGACGACGCCTATCCCGACCCGAACGACCCCGAGTCGTTCCGGGCGGCGGCGTTCCAGCGCGACCTCGTGCGCTCGCTGAAGCCCGACGTGCCGTGGATCCTCATGGAGCAGTCCACGAACGCGCTGAACTGGCGCCCCTCGAACGCGCCGAAGGCGCCCGGGCAGATGGCGGCGCTCAGCGCGCAGGCGATCGGGCGGGGCGCCGACGGCATCCTCTTCTTCCAGTGGAGGCAGTCGCGCGCCGGCGCGGAGAAGTTCCACTCGGCGATGCTCCCGCACGCGGGCACCGAGACGCGCACCTGGCGCGAGGTCACCGAGCTGGGCGCGCAGCTCGCCGCGCTGCCGACCCTGCCGGGCGGCGGTCGTGACGCCCCGGTCGCGCTCGTGTTCGACTGGGAGAACTGGTGGGCCGTCGAGGCATCGGACCACCCCCAGAACCGGCTCGACCACCTCGCGGTCGTGCAGCGCTGGTACCGCGCACTGCACCGCCGCCACGTGCAGGTCGACGTCGTGGCGCCCGAGCGCGTCGACGACCGGTACGCGCTCGCCATCGCCCCGCTGCTGTACCTGTTGCGCGACGAGGGCGCCGCGGCGCTCACCTCGTTCGTCCAGGGCGGCGGGCACCTCCTCGCCGGCCCGTTCAGCGATGTCGTCGACGAGCGCGACGCGTTCCGCGACGGCGGGTTCGCGACCCGGCTCGGCCCGCTCAGCGGCATCCGCGTCGAGGACTTCGGCGCCCTCGTGCCACCCGATGCCGCACCGGGTGAACCCGGCGAACGGGAAGCGCGATTCGAGGGGGTTGCGGGCTCGGGGTTCGGGGCAGCCGTCGGCACCCTCTTCGCCGAGGAGATCGAGGCGACGGATGCCACGGTCGAGGCGTCGTTCACGAGCGGCCGCCGCGCGGGGCATCCGGCCCTCACCGCGCGCCGCGCCGGACGCGGCGTCGCCCGCTACCTCGCCACCGTCCCCGACGAGGCCGGCGTGCAGGCCGTCGTCGACCACGTGCTCGCCGACGCAGGCGTCGAACCCGTCGTCGCCGGCCTGCCCGACCACGTCGAGGCGGCGCGACGCGGCGCACTCGTCACGGTCATCAACCACGGCGGCGACCCGGTCGACGTCGTCGTGCGCGGCACCGATGCGGTCTCGGGCGAAGAGGTCGACGGCGTACGCCTCGGCGCCTTCGACTGGGCCATGGTGGTCGGGCGATGACGGCGAACACCTCTGGGGGTTACGATGCACGCGAGGGCGGAGGAGGTGGTGGCATGCGCGCCGTCATCCTCAGCGGGTCGGGTCGCTACGCCGATCCGTGGCACCGCTTCGCAGAGACCAGCGCCGCGCTCGCGGGAATCATCGGCGGCGCCGGCTACCACGTCGAGGTGAGCGACGACCTGCTCGGTGGGCTCGCCGACCTCGGCGACGCCGACCTGCTCGTCGTGAACGCCGGCAACCCCGACAACCCGCAGCCCGAGGGTGAGCCCGAACCGCCCGCGCCCACCGACGCCCGACTCACGGCCGCGGCAGCCGGCCTCGACGCCGCGCTGGCCCGCGGCATCGGCCTCCTCGCCGTGCACGCCGCGGCATCAACGCTGCCCGAGCTGCCCGCGTTCGGCCGCGCGCTCGGCGCCCGCTGGATCGAGGGCGCGTCCTGGCATCCGCCCATCGGCGAGGCGACGGTGCACCTCGTCGGCACGCATCCGATCGCCGAGGGGGTCGCCGACTTCACCGTGTTCGACGAACGGTACTCGGGCCTGCGACTCGACGGCGTGATCGAGCCGATCGCCGAGCACGAGGAGGACGGCATGCGGCATCCGCTCGTCTGGGCCCGTGAGCTCGGTGCGTCGCGCGTCGTCTACGACGCGCTGGGCCACGACACGCGCTCCTACGACTCGCCCGAGCACCGCGAACTGCTCACCCGCGCGCTCGACTGGCTGTCGCGCGTGCCCGCCCCCACCTTCGACGCGTCGTGACGCGCGTCGTCATCGCTCCCGACTCGTTCAAGGGCACCGCGAGCGCTGCGGATGCCGCGGCGGCGCTCGCGGCGGGATGGCGGGCCGTTCGCCCCGGCGACGACCTCGTCGAGCGTCCGATGGCCGACGGCGGCGAGGGCACCCTCGACGCGTTCGCCTCGGCGGTTCCCGGCGCCCGGCGCATGCCGGTGACGGTGCGCGGGCCGCTCTCCGACCCCGTCGACACGTGGTGGCTGCTGCTGCCCGACGGCACGGGCGTCGTCGAGCTCGCCGCGACGTCGGGGATCACGCTCCTCGATCCGCTCGCGCCGCTCGACGCCCACACCGCCGGGTTCGGCGAGGCCATCGCCGCCGCGCTCGACGCCGGCGTGGATCGCCTGCTGCTCGCCCTCGGCGGCAGCTCGTCAACCGATGGCGGCACGGCCGCGCTCGCCGTGCTGGGGGCCCACTTCCTCGACGAGTCGGGCGACCCCATTCCGCTCGGCGGCGGGGCGCTCGGCGCGCTGGCGTCGGTCGACCTGCATCGGCTCCGGCCGTTGCCGCCGGGTGGGGCCGTCATCCTCGGCGACGTGACGAACCCGCTGCTCGGTCCGCTCGGCGCCGCGGCGGTCTTCGGTCCGCAGAAGGGGGCGGATGCCGCGACCGTCGCCGAGCTCGACGCGAGCCTGGCGCGGCTCGCGGGTCTCGTCCCCGCCGGACTGCGGCCGCTCGCCGACGAGCCCGGCGCCGGTGCTGCGGGCGGAACCGGGTTCGGGCTGCTCGCGTGGGGCGCTCGGATGGGCGGCGGCGCGGCCCTCGTCGCCGAGGCGGTCGGCCTGCCCGATGCGATCGCCGGCGCCGACCTCGTGATCACGGGGGAGGGGCGCTTCGACGGGCAGTCCGAGGCGGGCAAGGCGCCCACGATCGTGGCCGGGCTCGCCCGCGACGCCGGGGTGCCGTCGGCCCTCGTCGCCGGGGCGATCACAGCCGAGCCGCGCGGATTCGCGGCATCCGTCGCCCTCGCCGACCTCGCAGGGAGCGGAGCCGCCGCGATGGCGGAGCCGCTGCGCTGGCTCGAGGCCGCCGGCGCGCAGCTCGCCCGCACGCCGGCCTGAGCGCGGCCGCCGCCGACCCGATCCGCCCTCCACCGCCACACCCTTCGCCCTGCCGTGCGAAATGGAGGAACTTCTGGGCGCCACGCCGGGCAGGAACGGGTGCGGAGCCGGCACGCCGGCCGGAACCTCCTCCATTTCGATGGGTGGGCTGTTGCGACGCGAGCGCGGGCGCGGCCGGGCCGGGCGCGGCCCTGAGGTCGGACTCCCGCGCGCGGGGATGCCGGTCAGGGCAGGGTGACGGATGCCTCGCCGGAGACGCCCCTCGCGACGGTGAACGCCGCCGGCGTGGCATCCGCTCGGCCCCGGGCCGGCCGCACCGCGTAGTCGCCCGCGAATCCGCGCACGGAGACCCGCCCCGCGGCATCCGTGCGCACGGTCGTCGGCGGAAGCCACCACTCGCGCTTCACGAGGCGGTGCAGCGCGTCGTACGACGGCTTCGGCGTGCCGTCGGCCCGAAGCAGCCCGATCGGCGCGTTGAGCCAGGCGCCCCGGTCGGTGATGCCCCAGTACGTGATCGCCTCGACCGCGGGGTGACCGACGAGCGTTCGGTAGTGGCGTTCGAGCTCGTCGGCCTGGCGGGCCTCGCCCTCGGGCGTCGACGGCCACTCGTCGACCTGCCAGTCGTTGAGGTCCTCGATGTGCGCGGGCATGAGGTCGCCCGAGACGAGCGACGTCTCGGTGAAGTGCAGCGGCACCCCGTAGCGCGCGAACCGGTCGGCGATCGCGACGAGCGCCTCCTCGCCGCGGAAGCCCTGGTGCATGTGGGTCTGCAGGCCGATCGCATCGATGCGGATGCCGGCCTCGAGCACGCCCTCGATGAGGCACTCGTACGCGCTCGAGAGGTCGAAGTCGTTGAGCAGCAGCGTCGCCGCCGGATTCGCGGCACGCGCCTCCTCGACCGCGAGGCGGATCATGTCGATGCGCCCCCGCGCCCGAGCGAGGGGCGTGATCGCGTTGTCCTCGGCCTCGAAGACCGGCATGATCACGACCTCGTTGATCGCGTCCCACATGTCGATCAGTCCGGCGAACTCGCCGACCTCGCGGCGGATGCGCGCGCGCAGGGCGGTCTCCACGTCGTCGAGCGGACGGTCGAGCAGCCACTCGGGCGCGAGCGTGTGCCAGGCGAGCGGATGCCCCTTCACGGCCACTCCGCGCTGATGGAGCCACTCGGCGGTGCGGCGCAGCTCGGCGGTGCGCGGCTGGCCGCGTTCGGGCTCGAAGTCGCGCCAGTAGAACGGCAGCGTGGCGACGTTGAAGAGCTCGACCAGGCGGGCGGCGAGCTCCTCGTCACCGGGCGCGACCCGGCCGTCGGCCATCGGCACGAGGTCGAAGCCGATGTTGCCGAAGCCGAACTCGTGCCTGGTCTGCTCGACGACCACCTCGGTGTCGGCGAGGGGCGCGCCGTCGGTACCCGTGACGATGATCGTGGTGCTGCCCCGCCGGTGCTCGGGGCTGCCGGCCGCGGCATCGATCGGGCGGTTCACTCTGTGGCAGCGGCGGGGGTGGCGGCGGTGGCAGCGGCGGCCGCGGCGGCCGCGTACTGTTCCCGGATCTCGGGCCGGGCGTCGACGGCCAGCTCCTCGGCGACCTCGACGGGCCAGCCCGGCCGTGCACCGGTGAGCACCCACGCGGCCTGGCGGGCAGCACCGTCGGCGACGTACTCGCCCGGAGCGGGCACCACCACGGGCGCGTCGAACACCTGGGCCGCGACCGCCCGCACGGCGGGGTTCTGCGCGGCGCCGCCGATGAGCAGCACCCGCTGCGCCTCGACGCCCTGGCCGCGCACCGCGTCGAGGCCGTCGGCGAGTCCGCACAGCATGCCCTCGATCGCCGCGCGCGCGATCGCCGGGCGGGTCGTGTTCGCCAGCGTGAGCCCCGAGAACGAGGCCGTGGCGTGCGGCAGGTTCGGCGTGCGCTCGCCCTCGAAGTAGGGCACGAGCACGGCACCGGATGCCGCGGGCTCGGCGTCGAGCGCCAGGCGTCCGAGCTCGGCGTGGTCGACGCCGAGCAGGCGCGCGGTCGCGTCGAGCACACGCGCAGCGTTGAGCGTGGCGATGAGCGGCAGGAAGCGGCCCGTGGCATCCGCGAACCCGGCGACGGTGCCCGACGCGTCGGCGACGGGGGCATCCGTCACGGCGAAGACCGTGCCGCTCGTGCCGATCGACACGACGACGTCGCCGGATGCCGCGTCGAGCCCGAGCGCGGCCGCGGCGTTGTCGCCCGCACCCGGGCCGACGAGGATGCCGTCGGGCGTGCGGCCCGCCGCTTCGCCGGGGCCGAGCACCCGCGGCAGGATCACGTCGTGGCCGAGTGCGCGCACGAGCAGGTCACGGTCGTACCCGTCGGCGCCCCAGTACGCCGTGCCGCTCGCGTCGGAGCGGTCGGTGGTGAGCTCGTCGAGCACGGGTCCGAGGGGCGACTCGCCCGCGGGGCCGTAGCCGCGGAGGCGCCACGTCAGCCAGTCGTGGGGGAGGGCGACCGCCGCGACGCGCGCCGCGGCATCCGGCTCGGCATCGCGCAGCCAGCGCAGCTTCGTCGCCGTGAACGACGCGACCGGCACGACACCCGTGCGCCGGGCATACTCGTCGGCGCCGACCTCGTCGATCAGGTCGCGCGCCGCCTGCGCCGAGCGGGTGTCGTTCCAGAGCAGGGCGTCGCGGATGACGTGGCCCTCGTCATCGAGCACGACCATGCCGTGCTGCTGGCCGCCGACCGAGATCGCCTCGACGCCGTCGAGCCCACCGGCGTCCGCGAACGCCGAGAGCAGGGCGCCCCACCAGGCGGCGGGATCGACCTCGGTGCCGTCGGGGTGCGGCGCGCGGCCGGAGCGCACGAGCGCCCCGGTCGCGGCATCCCGGATCACGACCTTGCAGGACTGCGTCGACGAGTCGACGCCGGCGACGAGTGCCATGCCGGGGTCAGCCGCGCGCGCCGAGCAGGTGCTCGGTGGCGAGCTGCTGCAGGCGCACGAAGCCGCCGCCCTTGCCGTTCAGGTAGACGCTCGGGTCGAAGTCCTCGTAGGCCGACCGGTCGGCGAGGAACTCGTCGTAGGTCTCGCCCTCGTTGAGCGTCGGGGTCGACAGCTCGAAGACCTTGGCGGCCTCGAGCGCCTCCTGCACCTCGGGGTCGGCGCGGAAGGCGGCGGCGCGCTCCTTCAGCAGCAGGTACGTGCGCATGTTGGCCGCAGCCGACTCCCACACGCCCTGCTCGTCCTCGGTGCGCGACGGCTTGTAGTCGAAGTGGCGCGGGCCGTCGTAGGCCGGGACGCCGCCAGGGCCGCCGTTCTCGAGCAGGTCGACGAGCGCGAACGCGTTGTGCAGGTCGCCGTGGCCGAACACGAGGTCCTGGTCGTACTTGATGCCCCGCTGGCCGTTGAGGTCGATGTGGAAGAGCTTGCCGTGGTACAGCGCCTGCGCGATGCCGGCGGCGAAGTTGAGGCCGGCCATCTGCTCGTGGCCGACCTCGGGGTTGAGGCCGACGAGCTCGGGGCGCTCGAGCGAGTCGATGAAGGCGATCGCGTGGCCGAGCGTCGGCAGCAGGATGTCGCCGCGGGGCTCGTTCGGCTTCGGCTCGATGGCGAAGCGGATGTCGTAGCCCTTGTCGGTGACGTAGTCGCCGAGGAGGTTGACGGCCTCGCGGTAGCGCTCGAGTGCCTGGCGGATGTCCTTGGCCGCGTCGTACTCGGCCCCCTCGCGGCCGCCCCACATGACGAATGTCTTCGCGCCGAGCTCGGCGCCGAGGTCGAGCTGGCGGAACACCTTGCGCAGCGCGTAGCGGCGCACGTCGCGATCGTTCGCGGTGAAGCCGCCGTCCTTGAAGACCGGCGCCGAGAAGAGGTTGGTGGTCACCATCGGCACGATGAGGCCGGTGTCGTCGAGCGCGCCCTTGAGGCGGTCGATCTGCGTCTGGCGCTCGGCGTCGGTCGAGCCGAACGCGAAGAGGTCGTCGTCGTGGAAGGTGAGGCCGTAGGCGCCGAGCTCGGCGAGCTTCTCGACCACGTGCACGACGTCGAGCGGATGCCGCGTGGGGCCGCCGAACGGGTCGGTGCCGTTGTAGCCGACCGTCCAGAGGCCGAAGGAGAACTTGTCGTCGCGGGTGGGCGCGCTGGCCATGGGTGATCCGCCTTTCAGCGTCATCGATGATTTGTTGGCAGGTACAACATAAGGCCACGACGGGGCGGATGCAAGTCGGCCCCGCGCCCTGAGCCATTTGTTCGTAATTCCCACAAACCTCTTGCGCGGCCCGTCGACGTGTGCGTAGAGTCCCCGACGAACCAATCGAAACGTTTAGACGATGGAGTCCGGCATGGCGAAGATCCACGAGGTGGCGAAGGCCGCCGGCGTGTCGATCAGCACCGTGTCGTACGCCCTGAGCGGCAAGCGCACGATCTCGGCCGAGACCCGCCGGCGCATCGAGCTGGCCGTACGCGAGCTCGACTACCGGCCGAACGCCGGGGCCCGCATGCTCGCCGGCCGTCGCACCAACATCTTCGCCGTGACCGAGCCGTTCCGCGCCGACACCCATGCGCCCGCGCACATGGCGTTCGTGCTGGCCACGTCGATCGCCGCACGGCGCTTCGACTACGACGTGCTGCTCCTCACCGACGAGCAGGCCACCGCGGGCATGCACCGGGTCGCCACCAGCGGCCTCGCCGACGCGGTGCTCGTGCTCGATGTGGCGCCCGACGACGAGCGGGTCGCCCTGGCCCGTCGCCTCGACATCCCATCGATCTTCATCGGGGTGCCGGCCGACCACGAGGGCCTCGTGTGCGTCGACCTCGACTTCGAGGCGGCCGCCGCGCTCGCCGTGGACCGCCTCGCCGACGCCGGGCACCGGTCGATCGGACTCATCGGGCACCCGCCGGTTGCCTACCGGCGCTCCAACTTCCCGCCGCGCATCCGCGCCGGGTTCGAGCGCCGGGCGACGGAACGATCGCTCGCGTACGCCGTGGAACTGCCCGACGTGGGCGACGCCCGCCGCACCCGCGCCGCCCAGGTGCGCTCGGCGGTCGGCGCGCTGCTCGACGTCGGCGCCACCGGGCTCGTGCTGCACTGCGACGACGCCGCGCACGCCGCCGTGCTCGAGGAGCTCGCCTCCCGTGAGCTCGCCGTGCCGGGAGACGTCGCCGTCGTCTCGGTCGGCTCCACGTTCGACACCACCTCGTTCCAACCGCCCCTCGACGTCATCCCCCTGGTGCCGCAGGCCTCGTGCGACCTCGCCGTCGACCTCGCCATCCAGTCGATGACGGAGGCGCCGCCCGCCCCGGGCGTGCACCTCATCGCGCCCGAGTACCACGCGCACGGCTCCGTGGTGCCGCTCCCGCCCGACTGACCCGCCCGACCCCGCGTCGGTTCCGTCCAGACGGAATCCGACCGACCCGCCGCGCATCGTCGAAGCGCTTCGACGAATTCTGCGACATCCGCTCGACACGACCGACCACGCGGCATCCGCATCAACGAACCACCCACCAAGGAGAACGCAATGAAGCACACCAGCATCGTGGGCGCGGCGGCGACGATCGCCGCCGCGGCACTCGTCCTCTCCGGATGCTCCGGCTCCGGAGGAGGCGGCGACGACGACACGCTCCGCCTCTGGCACTACGAGAGCGACACCAGCGCGATGGGCATCGCCTGGGCCGAGGCCATCAAGGTCTTCGAGGAGGAGACGGGCGCGACGGTCGAGTTCGAGGAGAAGAGCTTCGAGCAGATCCGCTCGACGGCCAGCCAGGTGCTCAACTCCGACGAGGCGCCAGACCTGCTCGAGTACAACAAGGGCAACGCGACCGCCGGGCTGCTCTCGAGCCAGGGCCTGCTCTCGAACCTCGACGACGTCGTCGCCGACCACGGCTGGGACGAGCAGCTGAGCCCGAGCCTGCAGACCACCGCCAAGTACGACGAGAACGGCATCATGGGGTCGGGCAGCTGGTACGGCGTGCCCAACTACGGCGAGTTCGTCGAGGTCTACTACAACAAGGACGCGTTCGCCGCGGCGGGCTTCGAGGTGCCGACCACGCTCGACGAGTTCGAGGACGTGCTCCAGGCATTCGCCGACCAGGGCATCACCCCGCTGTCGGAGTCGGCCGCGGAGTACCCCCTCGGCCAGCTCTGGTACCAGCTCGCGCTCTCGAAGGCCGACCGCTCGTTCGTCGACGACTACCAGCTCTACACGGGCGACGTCGACTGGGAGCGCGACGAGATCTCCTACGCCACCGAGACGATCAAGGACTGGACGGACAAGGGCTACATCTCGACCGACGCGAGCGGCCTGAAGGCCGAGGACGCCGGCGTGAGCTTCATCAACGGCGACGCCCCGATCTTCTTCTCGGGCAGCTGGTGGCACAACCGGTTCACCACCGAGATCGACGGCTTCGAGTGGGGCACGTTCCTCTTCCCCGGCGCCGAGATGTCGCCCGGATCGGCCGGCAACATGTGGGTCATCCCCGAGCGCGCCCAGAACAAGGAGCTCGCCGCCGAGTTCATCGACATCACGATGCGGCCCGAGATCCAGGCGCTCATCGGCAACAACGGCGGCGTGCCCGTCGCGGCCGACCCCGCCGACATCACCGACGAGAAGAGCGCCGAGCTCATCGCGAACTTCAACGCCCTCACCGACCGCGACGGCATCGCGTTCTACCCCGACTGGCCCACGCCGACGTTCTACGACGAGCTCAACGCGGGCCTGCAGGAGCTCGTGAACGGCACCAAGTCGCCCGCCGAGGTGCAGCAGCAGCTCGGCGAGCAGTACCAGGCCGGCGTCGACGACATCGTCGGCTGACGCCACGGATGCCGCGGGCCGGAGTGTGCGCCGAGCCCGCGGCATCCGACCCCTGAACGGAAGGACCCACCATGGCCATCGCTCCCGACACCCGGGCGCTCACCACCCGTGACGCCGGGCCGCGCGCCCGCCGCGCCCCGTCGAGCCAGATCCCCGGATCCAGCCGCAACGCGTACTGGCTCTACCTCGTGCCCGGCCTCGCCCTGCTGGCCGTCATCATCGTCATCCCGCTGGTCTGGAACGTGTACCTCACGTTCACCGACTACCGCGGCATCCGACCGCCCGAATGGATCGGGCTCGACAACTGGATCGAGCTCGCCGGCGACTCGGTGTTCTGGACCTCGTTCGGCAACTCGATCGCCATGATCGTCGCGATGGTCGTGGTGCCGACCCTCCTGGGGCTCGTGCTCGCGGCCATGCTCTTCGACCTCATCGGCAAGAAGTTCGGCGGCCGGCTGGCCAGCTTCCTGCGGGCCACCTACTACCTCCCGCAGATCCTCCCCGCGGTCATCGCGGCCATCGTGATCGGCTGGATCCTGCGCCCCCAGAACGGCGCCCTCAACCAGATGCTCGAGGCCGTCGGCCTCGGCGCGCTGCAGCAGAACTGGCTCGGCGACCCCGACACGGCGCTGCCGAGCATCATGGTCATCATGATCTGGGTGCAGCTCGGCTACCCGATCGTCATCTTCATGGCCGCGCTGCAGCGCGTCGATCCCGAGCTCTACGAGGCGGCCGAGCTCGACGGCGCGAACTGGTTCCAGCGCTTCCAGGCGATCACCGTCGGCATCATCCGCCCCGAGATCTTCGTGGTCACGCTCACCTGCACGATCGCCGCCCTCAAGGTGTTCGGGCCGATCTACGCCCTCACGGGCGGCGGCCCCGGCACAGCCACCATCGTGCCCGCGTACTACGCGTACAGCGAGTTCTTCCAGTCCCAGCAGGTGGGGTACGGCGCGACGATCGCGACCGCACTCACCGTCGTCATCGCCGCGGTCAGCGTGGTGTTCATCCTCGTGCAGAACCGCGTGGAGCAGAAGGAGGAGGCACGATGAGCGCCGTACTCGACGAGGCCACCGCGACCCTCGACGCCTCCGTCGAGGAACCGAAGCCGGCACGGCCGGGCCGCGGCGGCACCCGGCGCAAGACGCTGGGGGACTGGATCGTGCTGCTCGTGGCGATCGCGCTCGGCCTGCTCATCGCGGTGCCGTTCCTGCTCATCCTCATCAACTCGTTCAAGTCGCCGACCGACTACAACACGTCGGGCCCGCTGACCCTGCCGACGTCGCTGTACTTCGACGGCATCACCGCGTTCTGGGAGCGCGTGGACTTCCCGCAGAAGCTGTGGAACAGCGTGTTCATCTCGGGGGTCGTCGCGGTCCTCGCGGTGCTGCTCTCGATGCTCAACGCGTTCGCGCTCGGCATCGGCCGGGTCAAGGGCCGCCTCTGGATCGTCGTCGTCATCCTGCTCGCCAACATGCTGCCGCAGGAGGTGCTGCTCTACCCGCTCTACTTCATGTTCAAGGAGGTCGGCCTCTACGACAGCCAGTGGGCCGTGATCATCATCTTCACGGTCATCCAGTCGGCGTTCGGCACCTACCTGCTCGCGTCGGTCTACGGCACCTTCCCGAAGGAGCTGCTCGAGGCGGCCTCCCTCGACGGCGCCAGCCGCTGGCAGATCCTGTGGCGGGTGGTCTACCCGATCTCGCGGCCGACGCTCTCGGTGCTGCTGATCTTCTTCTTCATCTGGACGTGGAACGAGTTCCTGATCCCGCTCACGTTCCTGGTGTCGAACGACACGCAGACCGTGCCGGTGGCGATCACCGTGCTGCAGGGCGACCGGCTCATGGATGTCACCACGACGAGCGCGTCGGCCCTGCTCGGCCTCATCCCCACCCTCGTCTTCTTCCTCATCTTCCAACGCACCCTCACCCGGGGCATCACCGCAGGAGCAGTCAAGTAACCATGAAGTTCACCGATGGGTTCTGGCACACGCGACCTGGCGTCGAGGCGCTCTACGCCCAGGACGTGCGCGACCTCGCGGTCGACGGCGACGAGCTGATCGCCTGGGCGTCGACGCGGGTCGTGGAGCGGCGCGGCGACACCCTCAACCGCCCGATGCTCACGGTGTCGTTGGCGAGCCCCGCCGAGGGCGTCATCCGGGTGCGCGTCGAGCACCACCGGGGCGGTCGGCGCGACCCCGGCTTCGAGATCGCGACGGATGCCGCATACCGGCCGGCGCTCGCCGTCGACGACGAGGGTGGCGTCGTCGACGCCGGCTCCGTGCGTGCGCGCGTGCGCCGCGGGGCGCCGTGGGAGCTGACGTTCGAGCGGGGCGGAGACGGCGGCGGGGGCGGCGGCGAGGGCCAGCCCGGCGACGGCGCGGACGGCGTCTACACGGCCAGCGGTCACAAGTCCGTGGGGTACGTGCAGCTCGCGCCTGGCGCGCCGGTCGCCGCGGAGCCCGCGGGAGTGGCCGGCATCACGACGACCGGCCTCGCCGAGGCGTCCGCGTACCTGCACACCCAGCTCTCGCTGGGCGTGGGCGAGCTCGTGTACGGACTCGGCGAGCGGTTCGGCCCGCTCGTGAAGAACGGCCAGACGGTCGACATCTGGAACGCCGACGGCGGCACGTCGAGCGAGCAGGCCTACAAGAACGTGCCGTTCTACCTGACGAACCGCGGCTACGGCGTGCTCGTGAACCACGCGGGGCACGTGTCGTTCGAGGTCGGCTCGGAGGCCGTGGAGCAGGTGCAGTTCTCGGTGGCCGGGGAGTCGCTCGAGTACTTCGTGATCGCCGGGCCCACGCCCGCAGAGGTGCTCGACCGGTACACCCGGCTCACCGGCCGCCCCGCACGGGTGCCCGACTGGTCGTACGGGCTGTGGCTCTCGACGAGCTTCACGACGGACTACGACGAGGCGACGGTGAACTCGTTCATCGACGGCATGGCCGAGCGCGACATCCCGCTCGAGGTGTTCCACTTCGACTGCTTCTGGATGCGCGAGTTCCACTGGACCGACTTCGAGTGGGATCCGGCCGTCTTCCCTGATCCCGAGGGCATGCTCGCGCGCCTCCACGAGCGCGACCTGAAGGTCAGCGCGTGGCTGAATCCGTATCTCGCGCAGCGGTCGCGGCTCTTCCACGAGGGCGCCGAGCGCGGGTACCTCGTGCGCCGGCCCGACGGGTCGGTCTGGCAGTGGGACCTCTGGCAGGCGGGCATGGCGCTCGTCGACTTCACGAACCCCGAGGCGACGACGTGGTTCCAAGCGCACGTGCGCACGCTCCTCGGCCAGGGCGTCGACGCGATCAAGACCGACTTCGGCGAGCGGGTGCCGATCGACGTCGTGTGGCACGACGGCAGCGACCCCGAGTCGATGCACCACCGCTACACCGACCTCTACAACCGTGCCGTGTTCGAGGTGCTCGAGGAGGTGCGCGGCGTGGGCGAGGCGGTGCTCTTCGCCCGCTCGGCGACCGCGGGCGGCCAGTCGATGCCCGTGCACTGGGGCGGCGACAACTCGTCGTCGTTCACCTCGATGGCCGAGAGCCTGCGCGGCGGCCTCTCGCTCGCGTTCAGCGGCTTCGGCTACTGGAGCCACGACATCGGCGGGTTCGAGGGCGACCCCGACCCCGCCGTGTTCAAGCGCTGGCTCGCATTCGGGCTGCTCTCGAGCCACTCGCGCCTGCACGGCTCGACGAGCTATCGGGTTCCATGGGCGTTCGACGACGGCTCGGAGGCGCCGGGCCAGAGCGCGGTCGAGGTGGCGCGGACGTTCGCGAAGCTCAAGGCGTCGCTGCGGCCCTACCTCGTCGCGGCCGGCGAGGAGGCGCACCGCACCGGGCGGCCGATCATGCGGCCGATGCAGCTCGAATTCCCGGGCGACCCCGCCGTCGCCCACCTCGATCGGCAGTACCTGCTCGGGCCGAGCCTGCTCGTCGCGCCGGTGTTCTCGGCCTCGGGTGAGGTGGAGTACTACCTGCCGGCCGGCCGGTGGACGAACTGGTTCACGCGCGAGGTCGTCGAGGGCGGTGGCTGGCGGCGCGAGGTGCACGGCTTCGACACGGTGCCGCTCTGGGTGCGCGAGGGCGCAGTCGTGCCCATCCTCGAACCGGACGGCACGCTGGCGCAGTTCCCCGGTTGACCTCGCGCGGCGCGCTTCCACGGCATCGGTCCCGTCGCAACTTTCGGGCCTAGAATTCGAAACATGGAAACGGATGCCGCAGACGGCCGTGTCACGCTCGCGAGCGTGGCCGAGGAGGCGGGCGTCTCGCTGTCCACGATCTCGAAGGTGCTGAACGGCCGGGCGGATGTCTCGCCGCCCACCCGCGCCCGCGTCGAGCAGCTCCTCGCCGATCGCGGCTATCGGCGCCGCGGCGGCGGCCGTTCCGAGTCGCGTGCCGAGCTCATCGAGCTCGTCTTCCACGAGCTCGACCCGATCTGGTCGATGGAGGTCATCGGCGGCGTCGAGCAGGTGGCCAAGGAGCACGGGCTCAGCGTCGTGCTCACCGTGAGCGGCAGCCGGCACGCGCCCGACCCCGACTGGATCGAGGGCGTCATGCGCCGTCGCCCGGTCGCCATCGTCCTGGTGTTCTCCGAGCTCGCGCCCGAGTACCGGGAGCGCCTGCACTCGCGGGCGATCCCGTTCGTCATCGTCGACCCCGCCGGCGACCCGTCGCCCGATGCGCCGTCGGTGGGCTCGGCGAACTGGTCGGGCGGGCTCGCGGCCACGCGGCACCTCATCGAGCTCGGCCATACGCGCATCGCCGCGATCACCGGCCCCGAGGACATGATGTGCTCGCTCGCCCGGGTCGACGGCTACCGCTCGGCGATGAACTCCGCGGGTCTCGCCATCGATCCCGACTGGATCCGGTTCGGCGACTTCCACGTGAGCGGCGGCCGGGAGCGCGCCCGCGAACTGCTGGGCCGCGACGACCGGCCCACCGCGATCTTCGCCGGCAGCGACATGCAGGCGCTCGGGGTCATGGAGGCGGCGCGCGAGCGCGGCATCCGGGTGCCCGAGGAGCTCTCGATCGTCGGCTACGACGACATCCCGCTCGCGCGCTGGCTCACACCCCGGCTCACGACCGTGCACCAGCCACTGCGCCGCATGGGGGAGGAGGCGGCCAGGCTCGCGATCCGGCTCGCCGACGAGCTCGACCACGAGCACGGTGCGACGGATGCCGCGTCGGGGGCGACCGGGTCGGCGCCCACCCCGCGCATGGACCTCGCGACGAGCCTCGTCGTGCGGGAGAGCACGGCACCGCCGGCGGGCTAGGGGAGGACCCGGCCGGCCGCGGAGGTCCGCGGAACGCGCGGAACCCGCGCCATCAGCGCGCCGGCGCGTGGACCAGGCTGAGCCGGTCGAAGTCGGCCCATGCCGCGGCCGCTGCGCCGTGTGCGTCTGCCGCAGGCTCGCCGACCACGAACACCCCGCCGACGACGCCGACGAACCCGCCTCCCTCACTCGGGCTCAGCGGCGAGAGGTCGACGGTGCCGACCGGGATGCGCCGTTCACCGGACTCGGCCCGGGCGACGGCCGCGAAGCCGTCGATCTCGAGCACGAGCCCGACGCGGCCTGCGGGCACGTCCACGACGCCGAGCGCCCGCTCGTCTCCGTCGACGTGGAGGACGAACTCGACCACGCGTCCGGTCGTGCGGGCGGTGTCCGCGCTGTCCGTGCTGCCCGTGCTGCTCGAGCGCACACCCAGGCTGACGAACCGGTCGTCGGTGAGCCGCAGCGCCAACCCGGCGAGCAGGCCTGGCGACGCGGCATCCGGCGTCTCGACGACCGTCGCGAGCGTCGCGACCGGCTGCTCGAGGCGGAAGCCCGCGAAGGCGTGCGCAACCGGCTGCTCGAGGCCGCGCGACACGGCGGAGAGGCGCAGGAATCCCGGTCGCGCGTCCAGCCGCGCACGGAGCGCTTCCGGGGCGGTGCGCACCTGCAGCAGTTCGGGATGCGGCGTCGAGCTGTCGAAGTCATCGACCAGGGTGCTCGCGCCGGGGGCCGGCTCGTCCGCCCAGGGAACCTCGACCTCGTCGGCGAGCCGGCCGGATCCTGGCGCGAAGACGGGCCAGCCGTCCTCGAACGCGACGGGAACGAGCCACGTCTCGCGTCCCTGCAGCGCATCGACTCGCGCCCCGTCGCCGTCGCGGAGGGGCCGTCGTCTCGTCGCCAGCGCCGTCGCCCACCACCCGCCGCGTCCGTCGTCGACGAGGTCGGCATGCCCGACGTTCGCCACGTCGACGCCGCCGCCGAGATGACGGTGGGTGAGCAGCGGGTTGGCCCGCGACCCGGTGAAGGGTCCGATCGGGCTCGGGCCGCGCGCGGCGCTCACGGCGTGGTGGCGCTCGGTGCCGCCCTCGCTCGCGAGGAGCAGGACGTCATCGCCCGCGTCGCCGATGCCGCGATAGAGATGCGGGCCCTCCGCCCACACCGCGCCCTCCACCGCGCCGTGCCAGACGACGTGCTCGTCGCCGACGAGCGACATCGTGGCGAGCTCGAGCTCGCGCACCCAGACCTCGGTCTGCTCGGGCCAGTCGCCGGGATCGGCGAGCCGCGTGCCGCACCACCACGCGCGCCCGTCGTCGTCGAAGAGGATCGACGGGTCGATGCCGGGGGCGTCGTCGATCCAGGCCGGATCCGACCACGGCCCCGCCGGATCCGTCGCGGTCAGCACGAAGCTGCCCTGCCGGCCCTCGCCGCCGACGAGGGTGCACGCCACGAAGAACCGGCCGTCGTGGTGGCGGATCGTCGGCGCGAAGAGCCCGCCCGACGCCGCCACGGACGACAGGTCGAGCTGCTCCTCACGGTGCACCGCGTGGCCCACGAGCTCCCACTCGACGAGGTCGCGAGAGCGGTGCACGGGCAGCCCCGGGAAGTACTCGAACGTCGAGGTCACCACGAAGAACTCGTCGCCCACCCGGCAGATGCTGGGATCGGGGTGGAATCCCGGCAGCACCGGGTTGCGTGCCGCGGTCACGGCGATTCGGCGCCGATCGGCTGGGCCGACCACACGGGGTGCAGGGCGCGGGTGTGGTCGACGACGCGCACCGGCCCGACGAGCTCGACGGTCGCCTGCAGCGCCAGGTCGGAGCTCGACCGCCCGAAGCCCAGCACGAGCGAGCCGGGTTCGACGATGCGACGACCGTCGCGGCCGGTGAACGAGGCGAGCTCGGCCGGCACCTCGACGTCGAGGCGCACGGATGCCCCGGGGCCCAGCTCCACGCGCTCGAACCCGATCAGTCGCTGCACCGGTCGCACCACCGAGGCCACGGGGTCGTGCAGGTACAGCTGCACGATCTCGGCTCCGGCACGGTCGCCGGTGTTCTCCACGGTGAGCGACAGCCGCAGCGCGCCGTCGGTGGACGCCTCGCCCGCCGTCACCTCGAGGTCGCGCCAGGCGAACGTCGTGTAGCCGAGCCCGTGTCCGAAGGGGTACCTCGCGGTCGGGTCGATGTTCGACACGCCGTTGCTGCGAGCGAGCGTCGACGCCAGGTAGGTCGACGGCTGCGCACCGGGCGTGGCCGGCACGCTCACGGGCAGGCGCCCGCTCGGGTTCACCCGTCCCGAGAGGATGGCCGCCACGGCGCGGGTGCCCTCCTCGCCCGGGAAGAACGCCTGCACGATGCCGGCAGCGCGCTCGGGCGCCGTGCCGAGCACATACGGACGGCCCGCGAGGAGCGTGAGCACGGTGGGAGTGCCGGCGTCGAGCACGGCCTCGAGCAGTGCGCCCTGCGCGCCGGGCAGGTCGAGGCTCTCGGCGTCGCAGCCCTCACCGCTGGTGCCCCGGCCGAAGAGGCCGGCCCGGTCCCCGAGCGCGAGCACGACGAGGTCGGCGGATGCCGCGAGCTCGACCGCGGGCGGGATGCCGTCGATCTCCGCGCCGTCGATCGAGGTCCCGGGCGCCAGCGTGATCTCGCTGTCGGGGAACTCCGCGCGTAGGGCCTCGACGAGCGTGGGCAGTTCGATGCCCAAGCCGCTCTCGGGGTGGTGCACGCCGACGTGCGTGGGGAACGCGTAGCAGCCGAGCACCGCGAGCGGGTCGTCGGCGGTCGGGCCGATCACCGCGATGCGGGCAGGGGCGACCACGGGCAGCGTGCCGTCGTTGTGCAGCAGCACGATCGCCTGCTCGGCGATGCGACGGGCGAGCGCGCGGTTCTCGGCGGGGTCGAGGTCGATCGTGCCCTTGGCAGCGCTCGCCGCCGGCGGCGCCGCCGGGTCGTCGAGCAGGCCGAGCTCCACCTTCTGCACGAGCACGCGCAGCAGGGCCCGGTCGATGACCGCCTCGTCGACGCGGCCGTCGGCCACGGCACGCACGAGCGGCTCGCCGAAGGCGTGCACGGTGGGCAGTTCCACGTCGATGCCGGCCTCGAGCGCGGCCGCGGCCGCCTCGCCGAGGTCGCCGGCGGTGCCGTGCAGGGTCTGCAGGAACGCGACCGAGAAGTAGTCGGCGACGACGGTGCCGTCGAAGCCCCACGTCTCCCGCAGGAGTCCGGTGAGCAGGTCGCGGTCGGCGGCCGTGGGCACGCCGTCGAGGTCGGTGTAGGCGTTCATCACCGAACGCGGCTTCGCCTCGCGCACCACCATCTCGAACGGCGGCAGCAGCACGTCGGCGAGCTCCCGTGCCCCGACGGAGACGGGCGCCAGGTTGCGGCCCGCCCGCGACGCCGAGTACCCGACGAAGTGCTTGAGCGTCGCCACGATCCCGGATGCCTCGAGCCCGCGCACGTACGCCGTGCCGACCGTGCCGACGAGGTACGGGTCCTCGCCCATGGTCTCCTCCACGCGACCCCAGCGGGCGTCGCGCACGACGTCGAGCACCGGGGCGAGCCCCTGGTGCACGCCGACCGAGCGCATGTCGGCGCCGATCCGGCGGGCCATCTGCTCGACGAGGCCGGGATCGAAGGTGGCGCCCCACGACAGCGGCACCGGATAGGCGGTCGCGCCGTGGGCGGCGAAGCCGGCGAGGCATTCCTCGTGCACGAGCGCCGGGATGCCGAACCGGCTCGACGCGACGATGCGCTCCTGCAGCCGGGCGAGCGACTGGGCGCCGACCGCCGCGTCGACGGGTGCGGTGCCGAAGGCGCGGGTGACCTGGCCGAGTCCCTTGGGGAGCAGGGTATCGAGGTCGACGTCGCCCGTCATCTCGTGCTGGTGGGGTGCCACGTCGGCGCCGTCCGCCGAGGCCCCCATCCAGATGCCGTAGAGCTGGGCGATCTTCTCCTCGAGGGTGAGCTCGGCGATGAGGGCGCTCGCACGGACGGTCGGGGTCAGCGACCGGTCGCGCCACGGGGCATCCGTCGTCACGCGGTCCCTCGCGGCATCCGTCGTCGACGCGGCATCCGTCGTCGTGGACTGGATCGACGTCATCGGCTCGGTCATCCCTTCACCGCCCCGGTGAGGCCGCCGACGATGCGGCGCTCGAAGATGCTGAAGAAGATGAGGGCGGGGATCATCGACAGCGACGTGAAGGCGAGCACCTTGGCGGTGTCGACCGAGTACTGCGAGGCGAACGCCTGCACGCCGAGCGGCAGGGTGAACGAGTCCTCGTTGTTCAGGATGAACAGCGGCAGGATGTAGCTGTTCCAGCTCGCGATGAAGGCGAGGATGCCGACGGTGATGACGCCGGGCAGCGCCAGCGGCACCACCATGCGCCAGAAGAACCCGAGCCGCGAGGCGCCGTCGATGGAGGCGGCCTCCTCGATCTCGTCGGGGATGGCGCGCAGGAACGGCACGAGGATGATGATCGTCGTCGGCAGGGCGAAGGCGATCTGGGGCAGGATGATGCCGGCCAGCGAGTTCATCAGGCCGAGGTTGCGCACCACGATGTACAGCGGCGTGATGGCCACGGTCATCGGGAACATCAGGCCCGCGGCGAAGAGCGCGTAGAGGAGCCCGCGCGCCTTGAACTGGTAGCGCGCGAGCACGTAGCTCGCCATGAGGCCGAGGGCGACGACCCCGATCGTCGTGACGACGGCGGCCACCGTGGAGTTGGCCACCTCGCCCCAGAAGGTCGTGCTGCTGAGCACCCCGGCGTAGTTCTTCGTCACCCAGGGGTCGGGCATGCCCGAGGGGTCCGCGGTGATCTGCGCGTTGGTGCGGAAGCCGCCGATGATGATGTACAGGATCGGCGCCAGCATGAGCGCGACGACCACGAGGGCGCCGAAGTAGATCGCGGGGCTGCCCCAGGGCAGCCGGCCGTTGCGCGGTCGTCTGGCCCGTGGGATGGCGATGGCCGAGGCGGTCATGGCTCGCTCCGTTCGGTGAGGGCGCCGGCCGTGTCTCGGCGCAGCACGAAGCGCTGGTAGACGAGGGCGACGACGAGAGAGATGAGGAAGAGCACGACCGCGACCGCGTTGCCGTAGCCGTAGTTGCCGGCGTTGCGGCCGTTGGCCACCATGTAGGTCGCCATGGTGGAGGTGCCCGCGGTCGAGGCGATGTACTGGCCCCAGATGATGTACACGAGGTCGAACAGCTGCAGCGAGCCGATGATGGACAGGAACGCCCAGATGCGCAGGGTCGGACCGAGCAGCGGGAGCGTGATGCGCCGCTGGATCTGCCAGTACGAGGCGCCGTCGATCTGCGCGGCCTCGGTGAGCTCCTGCGGGATGCCCTGGAGCCCGGCGAGGAAGAGGATGACGGCGAAGCCGACGTACTTCCACGTGATGATGCCCAGCAGCGTCCAGATCGCGAGGTCGGGGTTCGAGAGCCAGTCCTGGGTGAAGGCGCCGAGTCCGACCTTGTCGAGCAGGCCGTTGAGCGCGCCGTCGGACTGGAGCATGAGGCTCCAGCCGGTGCCGACCACGACCTCGGCGATGACGTAGGGCACGAAGATGAGCACCCGGATCAGCGACTGGCCGCGCATCGGACGGTTGAGCAGCAGTGCGAGCAGCAACGCCACCGGGCCCTGCAGCACGAGCGACATCACGACGATGACGAGGTTGTGCCAGAGGGCTTCCTGGAACGTGGGGTCCTGGAAGATCGTGACGTAGTTCTGCAGGCCGATGAAGTCGGTGGGCGGGCCGTAGCCCTTCCACTTGAAGAAGCCGTAGTAGCCGGCCATGACGACCGGGAAGATGACGAAGCCGAGGAAGATCACGAGGGCCGGGCCGACGAGCACGGCGATCTCGAGGACCTTCCGCCAGTCGCGCCGGCTGCGACGCGCGACCGGGGCCGGCGCGTCGCCGGCCCCGCGCAGGGCCGGGGACGAGAGCTCGTCCCCGGCCCGCACGTCGTCCGCCGGGGCTCGCCTCGGTGCGGGGGAGCTGGTGCGAACGTTCATGGTGCGAGAGCCTCTCAGCCCTTCTTGATGGCGTCTTCGACGGCGTCGACGATGCCCTGGGCGTCACCCTTGCCGGCGAGCAGGTCGACGACGCCCACGTTCAGTGCGTTGCCGACGTTCTGGCCGAGCAGCGTGTCGAGCCACACGGACACGTACGGCGCGTCGTTGTACGAGGCGAGCACCTCCTGCAGCGCCGGGTCGGTCACGACGCCCTGTGCGTCCTTGTTCGCCGGCAGGGTCACGAACGCGTCGGCGTAGGCCTCCTGCTGCGCCTTCTGCGAGGCGAACTCGAGGAATTCGGCGCACTCCTTGGGTGCGTCGACGTAGCAGCTGTAGCCGTCGACGCCGCCCATCATCGCGCCCTCGCCGCCGTCGCCGCCGTCGACGGCCGGGAAGGGGAACCAGCCGAGGTCGGGGAGCGGCTTCTCGTCGGGCGTGAGCGAGGCGATCACTCCCGGGTCCCAGGCGCCCATGAGCTCCATGGCGGCCTTGTGGTTGGCGACCAGGCCGGCCGACGAGCCGGCGCCCTGCTGCGCGGAGGTGGTGAGGAAGCCGTCGTTGTAGGGCTCGGTGGCGGCGAAGTCCGCGAGGTCCTGGCCCGCGCGCAGGAAGCACTCGTCGGAGAAGCTCGGGTCGGTCGCGAGTGCGGCCACGACGTCCTCCGAGCACTCCCGCAGCACGAAGAAGTAGTACCAGTGGGCGGCGGGCCACGCGTCCTTGGCGCCGAGCGCGATGGGGGCGACGCCGGCGGCCTTGAGCTTGTCGACGTCCTCGCTCAGCTCGTCGAAGGTGGTGGGAGGCGCCGTGATGCCGGCCTGGGCGAACAGGTCCTTGCTGTAGTAGATCCCGCCGGGCAGCACCGAGGACGGCACGCCGTAGATCTTGTCGTCGACCGAGAGGGCGGCGAGTGAGGCGTCGCCGAGCGCGGTCTTCGTGTCGTCCGAGAGCTGGTCGGTGAGGTCCTGCACCTGGCCGGCCTCGACGACGGCCGCGAGCTTGCCGCCGCCGCGCGCCATGAAGATGTCGGGTGCATCACCCGAGTTCAGGGCGGTCTGGAGCTTGCCGTCCATGTCCTCGTTCTGGATGGACTGGATCTTGATGTCGACGCCCGGGTGCTCGGCCTCGAAGTCCTTGGCGGTCTGCTCCCAGTAGGCCTTGCCGGGGCCGGTGGTGGAGTTGTGCCAGAAGCTCAGCTCGGTCGAACCGTCGCCCGAGTCGTCACCCCCCGCGGCGCACCCGGCGAGGGTGCCGACGGCGAGTGCGGCCACGGCTCCCAGCGTGACGAGCCGTGACATGCTGCGTCTGTTCATCTTTGAACCTCTCGAAAGTTTCGACGACTACGTCGAAAGTGATCTGGACGCCTCGAATAGTACGTGGCTTCGCATTTGGGGTCAAGCGCAACAAATTGGGCGCGCCGCTGGGACGCCGGATCCGGCCGCCCCTAGAGTGGTCGCGTGGCAGACCGGCCCGGAACCTTCGACGGCGTCCACCGTCGAAACCTCTCGAAACTCCTCGCGCTCGTGCACCTCGAGGGGCCGCTGTCGCGCGCCCGCCTCACCGCGGCGACCGGCCTCAACCGCTCCACCGTGGCCGCCCTCGCGGGTGAGCTCGTCGATGCTGGCCTCGTGGAGGAGCGGGCGCCCGACCCGACCAACCGCGTCGGCCGGCCCTCGCCGGTCGTCGCTCCGCACCCCGACGTGATGGCCGTCACCGTGAACCCCGAGGTCGACGCCGTCACGATCGCCGCGGTCGGCCTCGACGGCCGCATCGCCGTGCGCGAGCGCCTCGAGGTCGACCACCTCGTCACGCCGGAGGAGACCGCCGACCTCGTGGGGCGCACCATCGAGCGCTGGCGAGGCGACGTGCTCGGCTCCAGCCGGTTGGTCGCGGTCGGCCTCGCGGTGCCCGGACTCGTGCGGGCGTCCGACGGCCTCATCCGACTGGCGCCGCACCTGGAGTGGACGGATGCCCCGCTGCGCGCCCTCGTCGAGGCGGCCACCGGGCTGCCCGCCTTCGTCGGCAACGACGCCAGCCTCGGCGCCCTGGCCGAGCACCTCTTCGGAGCCGGTCGCGGCGTCGATGACATCGTCTACCTGAACGGCGGCGCGAGCGGCATCGGCGGCGGCCTCATCGTGCACGGGCAGCCGATCGGCGGCTCGGGCGGCTACGCCGGCGAGTTCGGCCAGAACCGACCCGGCATCCCCTCGGCCGAGGATCGTCGCGCGACGGGCGGCGTGCTCGAGGACGAGGTGAGCCGCGCCCGCCTCCTCGCCGTCGTGGGGCTGCCCGCCGCCGACGAGCCGACGCTCGCGTCGGCCCTCGCGGCCGCGCTCGCGGAGCCGGACACGCCCGAGGCGACCGAGGTCGCGGCCGAACTCGCGCGGCAGCGCCGCATCCTGTCGACCGCGCTTGCCAACGCCGTCAACGTGCTGAACCCGTCGCTCGTGGTGCTCGGCGGGTTCCTCGCCACGGTGGCCGAGAGCGACCCCGACGCGCTCGCCGCGGCGGTCGCCGCGCAGGCGATGCCCGCCGCGGGTGAGGAGCTCGTCATCCGGATCGCCGCCCTCGGCGAGGACCGGCTGGCGATCGGCGCCGCCGAGCTCGCGTTCGAGCGGCTGCTCGCGGATCCCCTCTCGGAGGGCTGATCGAAGCGCTCGGGATGCGTATTCCCCGTTGCGTGGTGGGGGGAGGCATCCGCTAGAATCGTTCACAGTCGAATCGATTCGAGGCCTCCCGACGGCCGAGATCGCCTCACGACGGCATCCCGCGTGGATGCCGTCGTTCCTGTTTCCCGGCGTCCGAGGGCGTGCGCCGCCGCACTCGAGCACGCCCAGGATCAGCATGTCCTCAACCGCCTCCATCCCCATCATCCGGCCCGACGACTACTCGGCGCCGGCGCACCCCGGTGACCTCCTCTCCCGGCGCCAGCGTCTCGTCTACGTGCTCGTGCTCGGCGCGCTCACCGCGCTCGGGCCGTTCACGATCGACCTCTACCTGCCGGCGTTCCCGGTGCTCCAGTCCGAGCTCGGCGTCAACGCCGCGGCGGTGCAGCTCACCCTCACCGGTACCATGATCGGCTTCGGCCTCGGCCAGCTCATCGTCGGCCCGTGGAGCGACAAGGTCGGTCGCCGCCTGCCGCTCATCCTCGCCACCGCGCTGCACATCGCGGCATCCGTCGCGGCGGCGCTCGCGCCCGACATCGCCTGGCTCATGGCGTTCCGACTGCTGCAGGGCTTCGGCGCGGCCGCCGGCGGCGTGGTCGCCATGGCGATGGTGCGCGACCTGTTCGGCGGCAAGCCGCTCGTGCGCATGCTCTCGCGGCTCGCGCTCGTCAACGGCCTCGCGCCGGTGCTCGCACCCGTCATCGGCTCGCAGCTGCTCAACGTCATGGACTGGCGCGGCGTGTTCGTCGTGCTCGCGATCTACGGCGCCGTGGTGCTCCTCGCGGTCGCGTTCCTGATCGTCGAGACCCTGCCCGAGTCCCGCCGCCACGTCTCGGGCCACTCGACGCTGCGCGACCGCTACGCGGCGCTCTTCCGCGACCGTGTGTACCTCGGCGCGGCGATCGTCGGCGGCATGACGTTCACGGGCCTCTTCGGCTACCTCTCGACGTCGTCGTTCCTGTTCCAGGAGGTCTACCACTTCAGCGCGCAGCAGTACGGACTGCTGTTCGCGGTGAACTCCATCGGCATCATCATCGGCGTGCAGACGAGCTCGCGCCTCATGCGCGGGTCGGTGCAGCCGCAGTGGATCCTCGCGATCATGACGATGGTGCACCTCGCGATGGCGGTCGCGATCATCGTGCTCGACAGCGCCGACGCCGGCTTCTGGGGCGTGGCGATCCCGCTGTGGTTCTACATCCTCGCCTGCGGGTTCTCGTTCCCCGCGGTGCAGGTGCTCGCCCTTGCGCACCACGGCGCCGAGGCCGGCACCGCCGCGTCGCTGCTCGGCGCGCTGAACTTCGGCCTCGCCGGGGTCATCTCGCCGCTGATCGGCCTCATGGGGGTCGGCAGCGCGGGCCCGATGGCCCTCATCATGGCGCTCGCCGCCGTGGTGGCGATCGCCGCGCTCTGGGGACTCGTACGGCCCAAGACGGTGCCGCCGCTCAGCGACTGACCGGCGTCGGATGCCGCGGCGACCTGCTGCGGCATCCGCCCGTCGCTCGACCGCGCCGCGGCACCGGACCACGCCCGCCGATGTCAAGGGGCGCGCGCCGCGGCATCCGATCGCGCAGACCTTGGCTAGCGTGGACGGATGACGGACCGCGACGAGGAGCCGACCCGCCGACCCGCCGACGCGCTCGACACGTCAGCGCGCGACGTCGACGCGGCCGAAGTGGACGCCCCCGAGGCGGAGGCGCCCGACACCGAGGCCGAGGCCGCCGGCCACGACGAGACGCCGGCCGCCGTCGACGACCTGCATCCCGTGCAGCGGGAGGCGCGGGCCCGCCGGCTCGGGCGACGCGTGCCGCTCGTGGCCGGGATCGTCGCGGTCGTCATGGCCGCACTCCTGGGCCTCGTGATCATGGCGCGCTTCGACGGACTGCCCTTCGAGTTCGACGAGGAGTGGGCCGAGGAGCTGTTCGAGGCGCGCGGACCGGTCGGCGACATCTTCGCCTTCTTCATGAACGACCTGGGTGGCGGGGTCTTCGGCGTCTTCGTCGTGCCGATCGTCACGGCGGTGGTGCTCCTCATCTGCCGAAGGCCGTGGGGCGCGCTGTACTTCATCGTCGCGTCGATCGCGAGCGCGGGTGCCGTGCAGCTGCTGAAGAACCTCTTCGGCCGGGCGCGGCCCGAGGACATCCTCGTGCACTCGGACTTCGGCTCATTCCCGTCGGGGCATGTGGCGAATGCGGCGACGATCGCGGTGGCGATCGGGGTGATCGTGCCGATCGTCTGGGTGTGGATCAGCGGCGCGGCGTACACCGTGCTGATGGCCGTGAGCCGCACGTATCTGGGCGCGCACTGGCTCTCGGACACGCTGGGCGGACTCCTCGTGGGTGCGGGCGCCGCCCTCGTGCTCTGGGCGGTCTTCGCGACGCCGCTCGAGCGCGAGCGCCTCGCGTGGATCGCCCGCGTGTCCAAGCGCAACGCCGAGCGGGCGCAGGCGCACGTGACGCCACCCGCACGGCCTCGCGACACCGCGGCCTGACCGTCGCCCGCGAGTACAACGTTGTAGAGTTGTCGCTCAGGAATCGAGGAGGCCGTCCATGGCGTCGACGCTGCACGATGTCGCGAAGCTCGCCGGCGTCTCCATCAAGACGGTGTCGAACGTCATCAACGACTATCCGCACATCCGTCCGGCCACCCGGGCGCGCGTGGAGGCGGCCGTCGCCGAGCTCGGCTACACGCCGAACCTCACCGCCCGCAGCCTGCGGTCGGGCCGCACCGGCGCGATCGCGCTCGCGGTGCCCGACCTGGGCCTCAGCTACTTCGCCGAGCTCGCGGCATCCGTCATCGAGGCGGCCGAGGAGGCCGGGGTCGTGGTGCTCGTCGAGCAGACCGGCGGAGACCGCGACCGCGAGATCGAGCTGCTGCGCAGCCCGCGCCTGAAGATGACCGACGGGCTGATCTTCAGCCCGCTCGGCATGGGGCAGGAGGACGTCGAGCGGCTCGAGGTGCCGTACCCGCTCGTCGTCCTCGGCGAGCGCATCTTCGACGGCCCGGCCGACCACGTGACGATGCAGAACGTGGAGGCGGCCCGCGCAGCCACGCAGCTGCTGCTCGAGTCGGGCCGGCGCCGCATCGCCGTCATCGGCGCGCACGAGGGCGAGGTCATCGGTTCTGCGGGCCTGCGCCTGCGCGGCTATCGCGAGGCGCTGGATGCCGCGGGCGTGCCGTTCGACGAGTCGATCATCGGCTACACCACACTCTGGCATCGGTCGAACGGCGCCAGGTGCCTGCACGAGCTGCTCGACCGCGGCGTGGACTTCGACGCGGTCTTCGGCCTCAACGACACGCTCGCGCTGGGTGCGATGCGCGCCCTGCAGGAGTCGGGACGCCGCGTGCCCGAGGATGTCGCCGTGATCGGGTTCGACGACCTCGACGAGGCGCGCTACACGATCCCGTCGCTCACGACGGTCGACCCCGGGCGGGAGTGGATCGCCCGCACGGCGGTAAGGACGCTCCTGCAGCGCATCGAGGGAGCTGACGAGGCGGGGCCTCCGCGACTGCTCCTGGCGGACTTCACGATCGCCGAGCGCGAGTCCGCGCGACCGCGTCCGGCGTGAGCGAAGACCGTCCGTCACGGTCTCGTCATGCGGCTTGACATCGGGCGGATCGCACGGCACCATGTCTCTACAACGTTTACTTTACAACGTTGTAGAAGTCTCGGAACTCACCGTGGAGCCCCCTCGTGCGGCGAGTTCGAGCACATCGCCAGAGACAACGGTGTCAGCACCGCGAGAGGAACGAACACAGCCATGAAGTCGAAGATCCTGGCCGCGAGCGGCGTCATCGCCGTGGCCGCCGCCGCGCTCACGGGCTGCTCGGCCGGCGAGGCCGAAGCATCCTGCACCAACGAGATCACGAAGCCCGACGCGACGCAGGTGAGCGTCTGGGCCTGGTATCCCGCCTTCGAAGACGTCGTCGACCTCTTCAACGAGAACCACGACGACGTGCAGATCTGCTGGACGAACGCCGGCCAGGGCAACGACGAGTACACGAAGTTCTCGACGGCCGTCGAGTCGGGCTCGGGCGCTCCCGACGTCATCATGCTCGAGTCCGAGGTGCTCTCGAGCTTCTCGATCCGCGACGCGCTCGTCGACCTCACCGAGTTCGGCGCCGACGACGTGAAGGGCGACTACACCGAAGGCGCATGGAAGGACGTCTCCAGCGGTGACGCCGTGTATGCGATCCCGGTCGACGGCGGCCCGATGGGCATGCTCTACCGCAAGGACATCCTCGACCAGTACGGCATCGCCGTGCCCACGACGTGGGACGAGTTCGCGGCGGCTGCACAGGCGCTGAAGGACGCGGGCGCGCCCGGGGTGCTCGCCGACTTCCCGACCAACGGCCGTGCCTACAACCAGGCCCTGTTCGCGCAGGCCGGCTCCGTGCCGTTCGCCTACGACAACGCCGAGCCGACCTCGATCGGCATCGACGTGAACGACGAGGGCTCGAAGAGCGTGCTCGCCTACTGGGACCAGCTCGTCAAGGACGGCCTCGTCGCGACCGACGACGCCTTCACCGCCGACTACAACACGAAGCTCGTCGACGGCAGCTACGCGATCTACGTCGCCGCGGCGTGGGGCCCCGGCTACCTCGGGGGCCTGTCCGACGCCGACGCCGACGCCGAGTGGAAGGCGGCGCCGGTTCCCCAGTGGGATCCCGCCAACCCCGTGCAGATCAACTGGGGCGGCTCGACGTTCGCCGTGACCAGCCAGGCCAAGGACAAGGAGGCGGCCGCGGTCGTCGCCAAGGAGGTCTTCGGCACCGAGGAGGCATGGAAGATCGGCATCGAGAAGGCCGCGCTGTTCCCGCTCTGGAAGCCGATCCTCGAGTCCGATTACTTCCGCGACCTCGAGTACCCGTTCTTCGGCGGCCAGCAGATCAACAAGGACGTCTTCCTTCCGGCGGCGGCGGGCTACACCGGCTTCACGTTCAGCCCGTTCCAGAACTACGCCTACGACCAGCTGACCGAGGAGCTCTACGCGATGGTGCAGGGCGAGAAGGGCTCCGACCAGGCGCTCGACGACCTGCAGGCCTCGCTCGAGCAGTACGCCACCGAGCAGGGCTTCACCCTCCAGTGACCGGATGCCGCGTCCCGGCGCCCGCCGGGACGCGGCACCCCTCGCACGCACCGATGAAGGAAGCGAGACCATGACCACGCACTCGACCCTGGCCGCACCCGCCGCGGCCGTGGCGCCCGCGACGCCCGCGAGGCGGCGCGCGCCCCGAGGGGGATCGAAGCTCGAGCAGCGTCGCCAGCGCTGGGGGTGGCTGTTCGTCTCCCCGTTCCTCCTGGTGTTCGCGCTCTTCCTGATCTTCCCGCTGTTCTACGCCTTCGGCATGAGCCTGTTCACCTCGACGCTCGCCACGGGCACGAAGTTCACCGGCATCGACAACTACCTGAAGGCATTCAGCGACCCCCTCTTCCTCGAGGGCCTCCTGCGCGTGGCGGCATTCGCGGTGGTGATGATCCCGGCCCAGCTCATCGTGGCGATGGCCGCGGCGCTCGTGCTAGACACGCTCGTCACCCGCCTCGCGAGCCTCTCGCGGCTGCTGATCTTCGCGCCGTACGCGATCCCGGTCGTCATCGGCGCGCTCATGTGGAGCTTCCTCTACAGCCCCCGGTTCGGCCCGGGCGCGACGCTGTTCGACCTCATCGGCCAGCCGACGCCCGATTTCCTCGCCTCCGATACCGTCTTCGCGAGCCTCGTCAACATCGTCACGTGGCAGTGGTCGGGCTACTACATGGTCGTCATCTACGCCGCCCTGCGGTCGATCGACCCGGCGATCTACGAGGCGGCGCGCATCGACGGCGCCAACGGCTGGCAGACGGCCACCCGCATCAAGGTGCCGATGATCTCGTCCTCCGTCGTGATGGTCATCACGTTCGCCCTCATCGGCACGCTGCAGTTCTTCACCGAGCCGGTGGTGCTCCGCAACATCGCGCAGGGCGCCATCGACGCGGCGTACACCCCGAACATGTACGCGTACTCGCTGGCGTTCTCCTACAGCCAGTTCAACTACGCGTCGGCCATCGCGTTCTCGCTCGGCATGCTCGTGTTCGCGGGGTCCTTCGTCTTCCTCTTCCTCACGC